>JAYVOE010000060.1:0-32061 GCA_043758065.1 Spartobacteria bacterium
AAGAAAAGCGTTGTAGTTTCTGGCTGAATCGGTTAGTTTCGACGCTTACCAAAATTACGTTCCTTTTATGGCTGACAGCCCTTCCGATCCATCCCTTCCACTCACCGGCCTCAATTCCGAAACGGCCTCGAAAAAATCCGAATATAATGCTGATGATCTGAGTTCCTTGAAGGGCTTGGAAGCGGTCCGCAAAAAGCCCGGAATGTATATCGGCGGCACGGATGAACGCGCGCTGCACCATTGCGTGAGCGAGGTTTTGGACAACTCGGTGGACGAATTTCTGGCGGGTTATTGCACGCATATCGACGTGACGATTCATGTCGATGGGTCGATTTCCATTCGCGACAATGGCCGAGGAATTCCGGTCGATATCAACAAGGAAGAAGGCATTCCCGGCGTAGAGTTGGTTCTAACTCGACTGCATTCCGGCGGGAAATATGGCCAGGGAAATTATGAGTATTCGGGTGGGACGCATGGCGTCGGCGCGAAGTGCGTGAACGCGGTCTCGGAGTGGTTCAAGGTGGAGGTAACGCGTGAGGGCAAGGTGCACTCGATGTCTTTCGAGCGCGGCGTGACGAAGATACAGCTACATGTGTTGGCTGAAACGAGGGAGAAAAAACACACGGGAACTCTGATTACGTTCTTACCCGACACCGAAATTTTTCAGGAGACGATCGAGTTCAAGGCGGAGCGGATTATTACTCGACTAAATGATCTGGCATATATCAATGCGCCGCTGAGTTTTACTTTTATCGATGAGCGATTAGAGAGTCCGCATCCAGTCCAAGTGGTGCATCCACGCGGCGTGGAGGAATTTGTGGGACGGCTCGTGGAGAATAAATCGGTCGTGCATCCAAAGCCGATCATGATCAAAGGCACGCGCGACAAGGTGATCGTGGAGATTGGTTTGCATTATACCGACACGTATAATGAGCAGCTGCTTTGTTACACGAACGCGGTGCCGAATCCGGATGGCGGAACGCATAGCAGTGGGTTTCGCGGGTCGTTGACGCGGGCGATTAATCAGTATGCGAAGAACAATAATCTGATTAAGGACAAAGAGCCGGCAATTACGGGGAATGATGTGCTGGAAGGATTGGCGGCGATTGTTAGTGTGAAGCATCCTGACCCGCGGTTTGAGAGTCAGACGAAGGTGAAGCTGATCACGCCCGAAGTGGAAAGTCTGGTTGGCTCCGTCAGCTATGAGGGGCTGATGCTGCATTTCGATCAGAATCCGAATGTCGGAAAACGGATTATTGAGAAGTGCTTGATGGCGGCTCGTGCTCGCGAAGCGGCGCGAAAAGCACGCGAAACGGTGCGCAAAGGCGCCCTGACCGGCGGCGGATTGCCGGGGAAATTGGCGGATTGTTCGGAACGTGATCCGAGTTTGACCGAACTCTACGTCGTCGAGGGTGATTCCGCAGGCGGCTCGGCCAAGCAAGGGCGCGACCGACGTTTCCAAGCGATTCTTCCGATCAAGGGAAAGATTATTAATGTCGAGAAAGCGCGCCTCGATAAGGTGCTGCAAAATACCGAAGTGCAAACGCTGATTACTGCGATCGGGACCGGCATTGGCAGCGGCGATCAGGAAGGTTCGTTCAACATCGAGAAACTACGTTACGGGCGGATTATTATCATGACCGACGCTGACGTGGACGGTTCCCACATTCGGACTTTGCTACTAACCTTCTTCTATCGCCAAATGACCGAATTGGTGAAGCAGGGCAAAATTTATATTGCCTGTCCTCCGCTCTATTTGATCAAGCGCAAAAAGCGCGAGGAATACGTCGATGACGATGCGCAATTGAACAAGATATTGATCTCACTCGGTGCTGACGAAGTGAAGTTGAAGCATCTCGCCGATGGCAAAGTGATCAATGCCAACCAGCTCAAGGATGTGCTGGAACTATTGGAGCGACTTGCCAAATTTAGCGATTCGATCCGCCGTCACGGAGGGGAGTTTGAGCAATATCTGAACGAGCGAAATCCAAAAACGGGTTTGCTGCCCGCGTATTTGGTCAGGGTGCGCGAAGGTAATACGGAATGGACGACGTTTTTTCCGAGTGACGTAGAGCTTCGTGCATTCCATGAGGAGAATCGTGATTTGGCGATCTTTGACGATCAGCCGGCGGCAGACTTAACTCTCGAATCACTTTCCGAAAAACCAGCTAAGAAATTGGATCCGATGCTTCGGCGCCGTGCCCGCATGGTGGAACTCCATGAGTCGGCCACAGTCCAGAAAATCATCGACGAACTCGCCCGCAAAGGCATGAAAATTGACCACTATGCTAACAGCGACCAACCGATCTTCGAGATGACCGAAGGCGAAGGCGACAAAGCCGTGGTGCATCCGTTGTTTTCGATTCCAGAAATCCTCAGCAAGATCCTGGAAATCGGAAAAAAAGGTTTGTCGATTCAGCGATTCAAGGGACTTGGCGAAATGAACCCGAAGCAGCTTTTCGAGACCACGATGAACCCGGAAAAGCGTCGCTTGCTCAAGGTCGATCTTAACGAAGACAACGCCATCGAGGCGGATAGCATGTTTACCATTTTGATGGGCGATGTCGTCGAGCCTCGCAAACAATTCATCGAAGACAACGCGCTCAACGCCCGACTCGACGTCTGATATCGATCTAACTCCGTTCACTTTTGGACCGCTAATCTGTTCCTCACTTTCCCTTAATGTATAACTCCAACGAAAAAGTCGAAAAGGTCAATGTCGCCGAGGAAATGTCGAAGTCGTTTCTCGATTACTCGATGTCGGTGATCATTTCCCGTGCCTTGCCAGATGCCCGTGACGGGCTGAAACCTTCCCAGCGACGCATCCTCTACGCGATGAACGATCTTGGCGTGCAGCCAAATCGCAAGCATCTCAAATGCGCCAAAATCGTCGGCGAAACGATGGGCAACTATCACCCGCACGGTGACCAGGCGATTTACCCGACGCTCGTGCACATGGCTCAGCCGTGGGCGATGCGCGAGATGCTGATCGACGGTCAGGGAAACTTTGGCTCGGTCGAAGGCGATCCTCCAGCGTCGATGCGTTACACCGAGGCGCGCTTACAGCATTTGGGCGCGGCCCTGATGCAGGACATGGACAAGGACACGGTGGATTTCGTTCCTAACTATGACGAAACGCGGACCGAGCCGACGGTGTTTCCAGCGGCGTTTCCAAATTTGTTAGTCAATGGCGGGACAGGCATTGCTGTCGGCATGGCGACTAACATGCCGCCGCATAATTTGAGCGAAGTGATCGACGGCATCTGCGCACAGATTGATAACCCCGACATTACAATTGAGGGATTGATGGAATTTGTGAAAGGGCCCGATTTCCCGACGGGTTGCATCATTCAGGGATACGCGGGTCTGAAGCAATACTTCGAAACTGGCCGCGGATCGGTTCGGGTTCGGGGGCGGATTGGCACTACGGAGATCAAAGGGGGTCGCGAGCAGATCATCATCTCCGAAATTCCCTTCAACGTGAATCGTGCGGAACTTGTCAAGAAGATCGCCGATCTAGTAAACGAAAAGGTTCTAACTGGAATCAGCGATGTCCGCGATGAAAGTTCGGAAGACACCCGAGTGGTGATCGATCTGAAGCGTGATGGCAATCCGAAGGTGATTGTTAACAATCTCTACAAACACACGCCGCTGGAATCGTCCTTCAGCGTGAACATGCTGGCGATTGATCGTGGCAAGCCGCGGCTGCTTTCTTTGAAGGACGCCATCACGTGTTATATCGAACATCGGCGCGAGGTGATCATTCGCCGAACGAAGTATTTGTTAGGACAAGCGGAGGCCGACGCGGAGAAACTCGAAGGCTTGCTCATCGCCCTCGATAACCTCGATGACTTTATCAAAATCATCCGCGATTCCAACGACCGTGACGAAGCCAAGATGCGACTTGCAGCGTTATCTTGGACGCGTGCGTCTGTGGAAGGTCTTGGAGTTCTCATCCGGAACGAACAACGCGTTGCTGATGGTTTTTACCGTTTGAGTGAGAAACAAGTCGGTCACATTCTCGACCTGCGCCTCTATCAACTCACCGGCCTGGAGCGCAACGCGATCAAGAAGGAATACGACGACCTTGTCGCTGTGATTAAGAACCTGTTAGACATCCTCGCGAACGAGATGCGGGTGCTCACGATGATCAAAGAGGAAGTGCGCGAGATTCAGCGAAAGTATGGCAACCCCCGCCGCACTCAGATTGTTGCCGCTCAAGGGGAGATCAATATTGAAGATCTCATTGCGGACGAAGGAACGATCATCACGATCACTCACAACGGCTTCATCAAGCGAACAGCAGTCAGCTCATACCGCTCTCAGCGACGCGGTGGAAAAGGCGTGATCGGCATGGTCGCCCGCGAGTCGCAAAACGAAGACGAGGACAACGATTTCGTGGAACATCTCTTCACGGCGACGACGCACGATTACTTATTATTCATTACCCAAGATGGTCGCTGTTATGTCGAACGGGTCTTTGAAATCCCTGAAATGAGCCGCGCCAGTCGGGGACGTAGCATCGCCAATTTCCTCGAACTCCGACCTAACGAAAAAATCGCCACCACGATCCGAATCCAGGGTCAGAAAACCGACGAAGAAACGTGGACCGACAAACTCCACATCGTTTTTGCAACTCGCAGCGGCATCGTGAAGAAATCCAATCTCTCGGATTTCAAAAACATCCGTAAAGGTGGAATCATCGCGATCAAAATCGAAGAAGGCGACCAGTTGATCGAATGCAAACTCACCGATGGATTTAAGGAAATTGTTCTGATCACGCATGGCGGAATGAGCATTCGCTTCAGCGAGGAAGAACTGCGCGATCAAGGCCGCGACACCGTCGGCGTATGGGGAATCAGGCCCGATAAAAAGGACTATGTCGTCGGAGTTGCGTTGGTCGATCCGAATTGCACCTTGCTCGTAGCGGGTGATAACGGCTTGGGCAAACGCACGCCGTTTGACGACGAAAATGGCCCCGTCTACCGGCTGCAATCGCGCGGTGGCAAAGGTGTCATCACCATGAAGACGAACACCAAAACTGGGGGCGTAGTAGGTGCTCTCACCGTGCATGAAAACGACGAGATCATGCTCATTACTAACAAAGGCAAAATGGTTCGCACGAAGGTAGCAGGGATCCGCACCACGGGCCGCAACGCCCAGGGAGTCATCTTGATTGATATGCGTGAAGGCGAAAACCTCCAGGCAATCGCGCCTGTTGTTGCCACGGAAGAGGAAGAGGTGACGGGCGAGGATGTCGTCGCCGAATAGCATGATTCCGACCGAGCATAACGACCCGATTAACGCTCAAATCCTGGCGGTCTCCGAGGACAAGATCGCTGGGTTTGTCCGTGAGCCTTTCGCCCAGATTTCCAGGCAGTCCGGGGTAGAAATTTCAGTCGTGTTAGAGCGGATTCGCGCCATGCTCGAAGCGAAAACGATTCGGCGAGTTCGGCAAACATTGATCGCCACCAACCTCGCGGAAGGAGCTCTAGTCGCGTGGAAAATCGCCGCAGAAAAACTCGATGCCGCCTTCGATTTCATGTCGAAGGAAGACCCGTTTTCCGGACACGTGGTCATTCGCTCGACGGATTCCGTGACTGCCGGATCAGAATATAAACTTTGGACTACGCTCAAAGTCCCATCAGGTTTTAGCCTCACTGAGCACTGCGATCTTCTCTGTGAATTGACCGGGGCGGAAGCATATCGACTGATGCCAGCGCACGGAATTTTTGCTCTGGGTGTCGGGCATGTTCGTCGCAAAACCATCGAACCGGGCGACAAAAGCGATGAGCCAGCGGCGATGATTAAAACCGGCGTGGTTGACCTCACGGAGCACGAATGGAACGTCCTTCTGAGCCTGAAACGCGAATTTACTCCGGAGGAAATTGCCGAAAATCCATGGAAAGCTCGCGCCGACGAAGCAGGAGTTTCGCTGGAAGATTTTTGCGCGACTGCGGAAGCTTTGAACCAGAAAAAAGTTATTGGCCGTTTCTCTACTTTTCTGGAACACGTAAAACCTTCGCTCAACGGCGTTCGCGTCACTCGTTTTAACGGCCTTTTCCACTGGGCCGTCCCCGCTGGACGAGAGATCGAAGCAGGATCAGAAATTGGCCGTCACGACATTCTCACGCATTGCTATTGGCGCGAGGGTGGACCCGAGTTTCGCAATGTGAACATCATGGCAGTCGCTCATGGAACCGAAAAGGTTCGCCTGCTCGAACACAAGGCTGCGATCGATTTTCATTTGAGTCAGATCGGTATCCCCGTGGCTTATACGAATGTCTTTTGGGGTGGTCGCAGCGAGATTAAGCCGTCCGAAATTTCCCCAATTCTTTATCGTCAGTGGACTGCGGCGATTCGGACCCCGACGCCAGCATTTTCCAACGGAGTTTGAGTCTATTCCTGGTGGATTTCCGCCCCGTCCTCGCCAGACAGCTCATTCCGCACCACGACATCGGCGCGTTTTCGGCGATTCTGGACAAACGTGTTATTATCGCCATAAAGCGACCACGGACCTTGCGGCACCTCATCAAAATCCACAAATTTCCAGTCTGTAACATCCGTTCCGCCCATTCCCAAGTAATCCCGGACGGCTGGTGAAACATCGAGCCCGGCTCCTTGGTTTAGATTGCTTCTCGGGCGTTGGTCGCCGAAGACATACTCCCAGTGGTCTGTGCGAAATGGCCCGCAATCTTCCCACTGCGCGTAGCATACCCGACCCCCGCGGCGAATCGCGAGCCAACGATCTTTGCAAATCGATTTTCCCGTTCTTTCAAACGTCGTGCGATACCACGGGATGACCCGCGCAACCTCGGGTTTTGTTCCGCCCCGCATCACGTCGTTGTATGGCAGCGCAATGTAGAACGGGTTTTGGCGAGGCACGAAATTTACCGGCGCGAACCCGCGGCGATAGGCCGCGTTGGGATTATCGAAGCCGCCGTAGTTTCGCGCCCATTGTCTATCCCAGCTACTGGCATGGTTTGGCACCGGATTATTGGAAGTCGGACTCTCGCCAATCCAAAAGACGGTGGTCACAATATTCGACTTCCAAGGATATTTGCCGAGAGTCGTCGACTTAAAAACGATCGGCTGAAGCGCATCCACCTTGCTTAAAACCTTCTCACGAAGCCGCGACGTGAAATCCAAAGAAGTATTTTCACGCTGGGCGAGGACTGACAACGGAAGCGCGATTAACACACTTGTCGAAGCCAGAAAATGGAGAATTCGCCGCTTCATAACTGAGCGAACAGGGTAAACTCCATGGGGGGATGTGTCAAACCGACCCAGTCCCGCCTTGTTTTCGGTAGATGAATCGAATCAAACTCCGCTCATGTTTTTTGTCACTGGAACCGATACGGGCGTCGGGAAAACCTATTTTTCCTGTATGCTGATCCGCGAACTCCGAGCCTCGGGCATCCGTGCCGTTGGATTTAAACCGCTCTGCTGCGGCGACCGCGACGATGCCATCCAACTCGCAAAGGCCTCGGACGACGCCATCACGATCAATGAGTGCAACCCCACTTGGATGCGTTTCCCAGCCTCGCCCTACACGGCCAGCATCATTGAGGAACGTCTCATCGATTTACAAGAGATTCGCAGCCGATGGCAACAAATGAAGGAGCGCTTCCCCGCGATCGTCGTCGAAGGCGCAGGGGGTTGGCTGGTGCCGATCCATCGCGATTACAGCATGGCGGATCTGGCTCGGGAAATGGATCTACCGGTCATCGTCGTGGCAGCCAATCGACTCGGCGTCTTGAACCATACCCTCTTAACCGTCCAAGCGATTCAAGCGGCAAATCTCACTTGCGCCGGGATTGTTTTAAATAACGGCATCCACCCGACGAATTCGGTATCCGTTACCAACCGCAGTATTCTAGAGGAACTTTTACGCGGGAGTTCCATCCCAATCTTGGGCGAATTGGAAGCGGATTCTACGCATCTTCCAGCAACCATCGCGAAAAGTCTTCTGGCTCACTTTCCTACGAAAAACCGCTTGCCGGAAACGCCTCGATGAGCCATTACTACAATCCGCAGCAGCGGAAAATTCCTGAGTAGCTCAGTGGTAGAGCGATCGACTGTTAATCGATTGGTCGTAGGTTCAAATCCTACCTCAGGAGCCATTTCACAAATACCTCCCTCTGAGGCATTTACCCCAATCAGGCATGGGCTGGACCAGAGCATGTCCGCACGCCGGTCAAGTATAGCGAGAAGTCGCTCTATTCGCTGAATCCGATCTGACTTGAATCAAAACGATTCTCGACCTCCGCGCCGAGCTGCGCTTCTATCGCAGCCTTTGATGACGCCGAGCACCTCCCAGCAATATGCAGCCCCTGTCGTTACGCTGGAAAACTAGACGAGCGCATGTGCGAGCGAGCGAGCCACCGCTGCGTGCCGAGTTGTTTAGCATCGAACAACTCGCGCGTCATGCCAAAGCCCTTGCCCTCAATCATCAATTGGGAGTCCGGCAGCGGTCGAATAGCTTGCTCAGCCGCCTGGGCGATAACGAGGCGATACTTAGAGAATTCAACCGAGCGACCCTCGCGGTCGATCCAAGCCGGAGCATCACTCCGGCGGCAGAGTGGCTGCTGGATAACTTTTACTTGATCGACGAGCAGATCCAAATGGCACGGCGGCATTTGCCGCGTGGTTACAGCCAGGAGTTGCCTCGTCTCGTGAGCGGTCCTTCCGCTGGGCTTCCCCGCGTTTACGACATCGTGCTTGAGTTGATTTCGCATGTGGACGCACAGATTGATGCGGGGCCGCTGAGCGCTTTCGTGGCCGCCTACCAAACAGGGGTATCATTGAAACTGGGTGAGCTGTGGGCCATTCCCATTATGCTGCGTTTGGGCTTGATCGAGAATCTCCAGCGCATCACCACCCGGTTGACTTTCGCTCGGGAGGATCGCGATCTCGCAGACTCATGGGTCAACCGTTTGCAGGCGATGGCGGAGACGAATCCATCTCACCTCGTCATCGTCGTCGCGGACATGGCGAAGGCGGAAGTTCCTACGTCCAGTTCATTCGTAGCGGAGTTCTGTCAGCGGTTGTCGCGGCAAAGCCCGGAGTTACACCTGGCGCGCGGTTGGCTTGAACAACGGCTCGTAGAGCGGGGCTTGTCTATTGACGAATTGGTTCATCAAGAGAGTCAAAATCAGGCCGCGGATCAGGCATCGGTTAGTCACAGTATTGCCAGTCTGCGTTTCCTGAGCGCCATGGATTGGAAAGAGTTCGTGGAAAGCCTGAGTCTGGTCGAAGCGACTTTGCGCTCGGATCCGGCGGGCGTTTACCAAGCCATGGATTTCGCAACCCGCGATCGCTATCGCCATTCGGTCGAGTTTCTTGCAAAGCATAGCCAGCTTTCGGAAGCAGACGTAGCCAAGCTCGCGATCGAACTAGCCGCGGACAGTGCGCAGGGAAAAGGATGCGAAGACCGGACTGCTCATGTCGGCTTTTACCTAATCGATAAAGGTCATCCGCTGCTAGGTCGCATGGCGAGGGTGCGATGGACTTGGCGAACGATTGTGGAGCTAAGCATCCAACGCTTTCCTCTAGCGTTCTACGCCGGAGGAATCGCGCTGCTGACATTGCTGGCGACGTTCTGGTTCATGCAGGAAACTCACGCGCTGGGAGTGCATGAATGGAAGCATATACTCTTCACGCTCCTCTTTCTCCTTTGCGCCAGTCAATTGGCCGTGGCGCTGATGAACTGGCTTTCCACGCTGTTAGTGACCCCTCGTCCGCTGCCGCGCATGGACTGCTCATCTGGCATTGCGCCGGATTGCCGTACGATGGTCGTTGTTCCGACCATGCTTACGAGTTTGGAGAGCATTGATTGCCTCATCGAAACGTTGGAGATTCATCATCTCGCGAATCGGGATGAGCGCCTGCACTTCGCCCTGCTAACGGATTTCCGCGACGCATCGGAGGAAACCCTGCCGGGAGATGCCGCGTTGGTGCAGCGAGCGCGTGCGGGCGTTGAGAAATTGAATCTTAAGTATTCATCGAGCACGCGGAACTTGTTTTTCCTATTTCATCGGCCACGGCGCTGGAATGCTGGGGAGGACGTGTGGATGGGATACGAGCGCAAACGCGGAAAGCTCACCGAATTCAACGCCCTGCTCCGTGGCGGTTGCAGTGAATGCTTTTCCGAGATCGTCGGAGAGACAGCTAACTTATCAGACATCAAATATGTCATTACCCTCGACACCGACACACAGCTTCCGCGCGACGCCGCGCGTGAACTTGTCGGCACGATGGCTCATCGGCTGAACCGGCCGGAGTTTGACCATACGCGCGGCATTGTCATCGAAGGCTACAGTATCCTCCAGCCGCGCGTTGGAGTGAGTCTGCCGAGCGCCGGACGCTCCTGGTTCGTCCGGCTGTTCGCGGGCGATCCCGGCATTGATCCCTATACACGGGCGGTTTCCGACGTGTATCAGGATCTCTTTCACGAAGGTTCGTTCATTGGAAAAGGGATCTACGAAGTGGACTCTCTGGAACGAGCGTTGGCTGGACGTTTCCCAGACAACATCGTTTTGAGCCATGATTTGCTGGAGTCGTGTCATGCCCGCTCGGCCTTGGTTAGTGACGTGGAGTTCTACGAAGAGTATCCGTCGCGTCACAACACGGACGTTGCACGACGGCACCGGTGGATTCGCGGCGATTGGCAGATCGCGCAATGGTTGTGGCCACGGGTTCCCGGCTCTGACGCCCGGCGGATCGCCAACCCGCTCTCCGGGTTGTCGCTCTGGAAGATTTTCGACAACCTTCGGCGCAGCCTGGTGCCGCTGGCTTTGCTGGCCTTGCTGCTGGGGAGTTGGTCGCTTCTTCCGGAAGTGGGCGGCTTCGGAACGTTGATCGTTCTCTCAATCATTACTCTCCCCGGATTGCTGGCGGCGTTGGTTGAGTTATTCCGGAAGCCGGAGAAGCTGCCACGGCGGATGCATCTGCGGAAACTGGCAAGTTCCGGCGGGCGCCAGCTGGGCCAGATGTTTCTCACGTTGGTCTTTCTGCCCTATGACGCCTTTATCAGTGCGGATGCTATTGGGCGGACGATGTGGCGGTTGCTGGTCACGCGCAAACGGCTTCTGGAATGGCAAACGTCCAGTGACTCCGAACGGATGAGGAACGAAGACCTCAGTGGCTTTTACGCCACGATGTGGAGCGCGCCGGTCGTGGCCGTGATGGGCGTGCTTCTCCTTGCCATCATCCAGCCGGCACAATTGCCGCTGGCACTTCCGATCCTTGTCCTCTGGTTCGCAGCGCCGTGGGTTGCCTGGCGGATCAGTCAGCCTATCCAAGTGCCAACGCCGGGCTTGACGGCCGAGCAGCTAACCTTTCTCCGCCACACCGCGCGTAAGACCTGGCACTTCTTCGAGACCTTTGTCACCGCACAAGAGAACTGGCTGGCTCCCGACAATTTTCAGGAGGAGCCCACGCCGGTCATCGCGTCACGCACCTCACCCACGAACATGGGTTTGGCGCTCCTCGCGAACCTTGCCGCCCGCGACTTCGGCTATTTGTCTGTCGGTCGCCTCATTCAACGGACCCAGGATGCATTCGCCACGATGCAAAAGCTGGAGCGGCATCGCGGACACTTCTACAATTGGTATGAGACGCGAACGCTCCAGCCACTCCTCCCGTTCTACATTTCCAGCGTGGACAGCGGCAATCTCGCGGGACATTTGCTGACTCTTAGCTCTGGGCTGCGGGAACTGGCGGATGAGAAGATCTATACCCAGCAATTGTTTGCCGGATTGCGCGATACGGCAGGCATGCTCAAAGCATTCGTGGGCGATAACGTTGCGTTGTCGCAGTTCGACGCGGAGATGGATTTGACGCCTTCTACTTTGCGCGCAGCACACGCCTCGTTGGAGCGCGTAGCCAGTCTGGCAACACAGATCGTTGCATCCCTCGTAGTCAACGAGAGAGACGCGGTAGTGTGGGGCGACATCCTTAAGCAAAGTTGCCAGGAACATTTGGAAGAAATGCTTTGTCTCGCACCATGGTTGCAGACCGGAACGGACGTTTCCGGCGCACCAGAAGGTTTGGCCGGGAACCTTGCCGAACTAGACCAGGCACCCACCCTTCGGGAAGTCGCGACGCTGGATCTGACGCTCTGTCCCGCACTTCAAGAGGGCGCCGGTGCATCTGATCTGTCGCGGTCAATACGCAAAGCCAGCGAATACGCCCGCCAGCGCCTTCGCGCATTAGAAACCTTGGCGGTGCAAAGCGAGGAGATGGCAGCGATGGATTTTGCCTTTCTGTTCGACTCCACGAGGGACTTGTTCTCCATCGGATATAACCTCTCCGAGCGTCGCCTTGACGCCAGCTTCTATGACCTGCTCGCATCGGAAGCGCGGTTGTGCAGCTATGTTGCGATTGGCTTGGGGCAAGTTCCCCAAGATCACTGGTTCGCCATGAGCCGTTTGCTCGTGGCGGCGCGGAGTGAGCCGGTCCTCGTGTCGTGGAGCGGCTCGATGTTCGAATATCTGATGCCGGTACTGGTGATGCCCAACTATCAAAACACCTTGCTCGATCACACCTGCAAAGCGGCGGTCCGGCAGCAGATAGAGTATGGAACCTTGCGCGGCGTGCCATGGGGAATTTCGGAATCGGGTTATCACCTCACGGACATTCACCAGAACTATCAATACCGGGCCTTCGGTGTACCGGGCCTTGGTCTAAAACGTGGCTTGGGCAACGATCTGGTGATCGCTCCCTATGCTACCGCGATGGCGTTGATGATCGCGCCGCGGGAGGCGTGTGAGAACTTGCAGCGGTTGTCTGCTGAAGGCCGCGAAGGCGCCTACGGCTTCTATGAGGCAGTAGATTACACGCGCTCTCGCCTGCCGCCGGGCGAGTCAAGTGTCACTATCCGGTCCTTTATGGCGCACCATCAGGGGATGAGTCTGCTGGCGCTGGTTAATCTGTTGCGCGACTTACCGATGCCACGCCGTTTCCTGGCTTGTCCGCTCCTCAAGGCGGCGGACCTGCTGTTGCAGGAGCGTGTTCCCAAGACCGCTGCGGGTGTATTGGCCGAAAACTTGGAACTTGAAACATCGCGGACGGTGTCAGAAGAAAGCGAAAGCCTGATGCGTGTGTTCAAGAATCCTGCTGCGCCCGCACCGGACGTGCATCTTCTATCGAATGGAAGCTATCATATCGTAATTACGAGCGCCGGCGGGGGCTACAGTCGTTGGCGTGATCTCGCCGTGACGCGTTGGCGCGAGGATGCGACACGCGATTGCTGGGGAACCTTCATTTACCTGCGGGACGTCGCGACGGGGGAGTTTTGGTCCACAGCTCACCAACCTACCTTGCGCCATACCAAAGGCTACGAAGCAATTTTTACGCAGGGGCGTGCAGAGTTTCGCCAAAGTCATGCCGGCCTCGACATTCACACCGAGATCAGTGTGTCGCCAGAAGACGACGTGGAATTACGCCGGATCACGATCACAAATCGTTCCTCGGCAAAGCGCGTTATTGAGCTAACCAGTTACGCTGAAGTGGTCCTTGCACTTCCAGAAGCGGATGCAGCTCATCCGGCTTTCAGCAATCTTTTCGTGCAAACGGAATTTGCGCGGGAATCATCAGCGATACTTTGCACCCGACGCCCCCGCTCTGAGGAAGATAAGCCCCCGTGGTTCCTGCACTTGATGGTCGGAGAAGGCAGCGACCTGGGAACGATTTCCTGTGAGACCGATCGCTCCAGATTCATCGGACGCGGCGGAAGCGTGGCCAACCCAGCCGCGCTGCAGAGTATCTCGCCACTGTCGGACACTGTCGGCTCCGTCCTCGATCCCATCGTTTCTTTGCGGAGGACCGTCACTTTGCTTCCGTATGAGAGCGCCACGGTCGACTTTGCTCTTGGCGTAACGGAAACTCGAGAAGCGGCACTGGCACACATCGAGAAATATCAAACCTCCCGCATGGCGGAACGCGCCTTCAATCTGGCGTGGACTCATAGCCAGGTCACTTTGCGCCTCCTCAACGCTACCGAGGGGAATGCTCAACTCTACGGCCGACTGGCCAGCGCTTTGATCTATGCCGATCCAGCCCGGCGAGCCAATGCCACCGTGCTTCGGAGCAACCGACGCGGCCAAAGTGGACTTTGGAGTTATAGCATCTCAGGAGATTCGCCTTTCATCCTGCTCCGCATTAGCGACGGCGAGAAGATCGAGATCGTTCGACAACTTATTCAGGCGCACTCCTATTGGCGAATGAAGGGGTTGACCGTCGAATTGGTCATTTTGAATGAAGATGTCTCCGTTTACCGCCAATCCTTGCACGATCAAATAACCAGTCTGATTGCTTCGGGGATCGAGGCGCATATGCTGGACAAACCGGGCGGCATCTTTGTGCGACGCCTCGAGCAAATTCCGCATGATGATCTAGTGCTTTTGCAAGCTGTGGCGCGGATCGTCCTGGATGACGAGAAGGGAACTTTAGCCGAGCAATTGGAACATCGAAGGGTCCTGGAATCCACGGTCCCAGCCCTGGCACCGATTCGTTCTGCATCAGTGACAACGCCCGAGCCGCTTCCAGAGCGCGAGGTGAACTTCGCGAACGGCTTCGGCGGATTTACTCGCGACGGCCACGAGTATGTCATTACCCTGCAACCTGGCCAGATGACTCCCGCGCCCTGGGTCAATGTGCTTGCCAATCCGACTTTCGGTACCGTCGTCTCGGAAAGTGGCAGCGCTTACACCTGGCTGGAAAACGCGCACGAATTCCGGCTAACTCCGTGGAGCAACGATCCCGTTCAGGACACTACGGGCGAGGCTTTCTACATTCGCGATGAGGAGACGGGGCAGTTTTGGTCGCCGACGCCTCTGCCCGCGCGCGGTGCAACGCCCTATGTCATTCGCCACGGCTTTGGCTATACCGTTTTCGAGCACACCGAGAACGGTATTGTTTCCGAACTCTGGGTTTATGTGGCCATGGACGCACCGGTTAAGTTTTCCGTCTTAAAGTTGCGCAATGTCTCGGGGCGGCCTCGCCGAGTGTCAGTCACTGGTTATTGGGAATGGGTGTTGGGCGATCTGCGGCACAAAAGTCTGCTGCATGTGCAAACCGAAGTGGACCTCAAAACTGGAGCGTTGCTCGCGCGCAACTATTACAACACCGAATTCCCTGAGCGCATTGTGTTCCTCGATGTAAACGACGGCACGCGGACCCTTACCGGCGATCGCAAAGAATTCATTGGAAGAAACGGCAACCTGTCGCATCCGGCAGCCCTGAAACGCGCCCGCCTTTCGGGCAAAGTCGGCGCCGGGCTGGATCCGTGTGGGGCGGTGCAAGTGGCTTTCGATTTAAGCGACGGACAGGAGCGAGAGACAAGTTTTCGGCTCGGTGTCGGTCGCAATCCCGCCGAGGTTCAGCACCTGATCCAACGTTTTCGCCCGGGGGACGCCAGCCGCACCGCGCTCGACGGCGTCTGGCTTTACTGGAATCGAACCCTTGGCGCGATCAACGTGGACACGCCTGATCCCGCCGTAAATGCGATGGCGAATGGCTGGCTGTTATATCAGACATTGAGTTGTCGGCTCTGGGGGCGCACGGGATTCTACCAATCTGGAGGTGCTTACGGTTTCCGCGATCAATTGCAGGATGTCATGGCGGTCGTGCATGCCGATCCAGCGCTCACTCGTGAGCATCTGCTTCGTGCCGCCGCCCATCAGTTTCGCGAAGGCGACGTGCAGCATTGGTGGCATCCGCCGGCGGGACGGGGCGTGCGAACGCACTTCTCCGACGACTATCTGTGGTTGCCTTATGTCACCTGCCGCTACGTCGCATGCGTCGCCGATACCGGCGTGCTCGCTGAAATGGTTCCCTTCCTCGAAGCCCGACCGGTGAAGGCGGAGGAAGAGGCTTACTATGATTTACCAAACCGCTCAGAAGAGGCGGCGACACTTTACCAACATTGCGTGCGCGCCATCGAGCGCGGACTGAACTTCGGCGAGCACGGTTTGCCCCTGATTGGCTGCGGCGATTGGAATGACGGGATGAACCGAGTAGGAAGCGAGGGGCGCGGCGAAAGTGTCTGGCTAGCCTTCTTCCTTTACGATGTGCTTACCCAGTTTGCCCGGCTGGCGCGCGCACACCACGATCCCGTCTTCGCGGACCGCTGCATTGCTGAAGCGCAAAAACTGCAGCAGAACATCGAGCAACATGCGTGGGACGGCGCGTGGTATCGCCGCGCCTACTTCGACAATGGCGAGCCACTTGGCTCACAAGAAAATCCGGAATGTCAAATCGACTCATTACCTCAAAGCTGGTCGGTAATTAGCGGCGCGGGCGATCCGACACGTTCGCTTCAGGCGATGCAATCGGTGGAGCAACGTCTGGTTCGCCGCGACGCCGGATTGATTCAGTTATTTGATCCGCCTTTCGACAAATCGCCACTCAATCCTGGCTACATCAAGGGATACATTCCGGGTGTCCGGGAGAACGGCGGACAATACACTCACGGCGCAATCTGGACCGCCATGGCCTTCGCACTCATGGGAGAAAGTGAACACGCCTGGGAACTGTTCACCTTACTCAATCCCGTCCATCACGGCGGAACACCCCAGCAAATTGCGACCTACAAAGTTGAGCCGTATGTCGTCGCGGCGGATGTCTATGCAGTCGCGCCGCACACGGGCCGAGGTGGGTGGACCTGGTATACTGGTTCCGCCGGTTGGATGTATCGACTGCTCGTCGAAACCTTGCTGGGTGTAAACCTTGAAGGAGATCAGCTTCGGATAACGCCCCGAATGCCGAAAGGCTGGACGACTTATAAGATTCACTACCGCTACCGGCAGACGGTTTATCACATCACCATCACTCGACTCCCCGCTGATGCACCCGACACACACCCACTTGTCCTGGATGGACAAGTTCTATCAGGAGAGACAATCCCGCTTCGCGACGATCGACAGGAGCACGCCGTCGAGCTAGCCGTGCGCTGACGGATACCATCGCGACTCATTATGCTCGAACTCATTGCCGCCGCAGTGCATGACCTGCCCCGGCATCGCGTTACGGACAGCCTCGAAAGCTCACAAAAGACACCGATAACTGGTGCTTCGCCACAGGCACTCCGGACGACACGAAGCGACGGACGCGGGCTTTCACGGTTTCCGTGCAGCCCGAGATCGGATCCTTCGCCGGATTTGAAAAGCGGGCACCTACGGCTACCGCTTCCTGAAAAATCGACCTTAGAATTTGGATACCGCCGTTAACCACCGATGGCGCATAGTGCTCTCTGAAATGACTGAGCCACAGTTTACAATCAGCTTCGTCCAGCTTCTTGATATCGCAGGTCACGATGCTTGGCCACGACTTGATAATGAAGTTTAATGATATCTCCGTAGTAGGCCTTCGTTCGCGGTTTTAGTTCACTATTCCCGTCAAGTTTATCTCTGAATATTTGAACAGCATCTTCGAAGACCATTTTTCCGTTTGAGAATCGCTTCCGTTTCTCACCGACTTCACGGTGCTTCTGAATCTTGTCTGGTAATCGGAGCTTGGAGACCGCGAAACTCGTAGTTTTTAAACTCTAACGAATGAGTTTGCCGTTTACTTTGAAACGTGCAAAGTATGTGCCGGACGGAACGAATCTGATCAAATTTTGCTCATTAGTTTTCTCCCATTTTGTTGTCCAAAATGTGCTCATAATCAGAGCACACGGATACACAATCAGGGGATACAATGGGTCAAGCTTGAATCAAGAAAGTGATCCTTTCTGCCCGTGTAAACGCCGACGTAGCTCAGTGGTAGAGCAGCTGTTTCGTAAACAGCAGGTCGCAGGTTCGAATCCCGTCGTCGGCTCCATGGCATTTTACGGTTAGGTTACTCAGCGGAAGGCGGTTAGGTAATCCCGATTTTCCAAGGCAGTTCGATAGTTTTCTCCGCGGGTGCGCGAGGCGCAGTAGATCAATAGCCCGAGCAATAAAGTGCCCAGGCCTGCGAGGGATTAACGTGGATTGGACTGTGCAACGTGGATCAGGCTAACAGCAAACGGCGCGCTCTGGATGAGGTGCCAGCTATCGGGTTGCGGCAGGAAATTCACGCCCGAATGACCCTTCGCGAAAAACCTGGCCACGATGAAAATGAGCACGAGGAGAAATTGGCATCGCAGTAACGGCGTTTTCAGAGCACCCGCAGGACGACAACGAGTGTTTAGATACCGTTCTAACTCGACTGAGTTTTTACGGCTGAACGTTGCGGCAGACTCGAACGAGAACCGCTTTTTGCGCGTGGAGCCGATTCTCGGCCTCATCGAAAATCGTCTGCGCATGCGCCTCAAGAACGTCTTCCGTGATCTCTTTTCCACGATACGCCGGCAGGCAATGCATCACCAAAGCGGACGTTTTTGCCTCAGCGAGCAATGCAGAATTGATCTGGTAACCGGCCAACTCGGCGAGGCGAATCGCGCTGTCCGCTTCCTGGCCCATGCTCACGAAAACATCGGTGTAAAGAACGTCCGCTCCCCGGGCCGCTGCAAAAACGTCCTCATTGCACGTCACAACACCCGAACGGAGTTGCGCCATGTATTCCGCCGATGGTTGGTATTTTTTTGGCGCCGCAATGACCAACTCGAAGCCTAGACGCTCAGCGGCCCAGATCCATGAGCGCGCCATGTTGGAGTCGCCATCGCCGACGTAACAAACCTTCGTGTCGTCGATGCGGCCCAGTTTTTCCTGCATCGTCAACAAGTCCGCCAGCACCTGGCAGGGATGTTCCTCGTCAGTCAGCGCATTGATCGTGGGAAGTCCGCTGTAACTCGCAAAATCCACCACATCGCTTTGCGCAAAGGTGCGAATCACCGCGCCGTGCAACATGCGACCGAGCACTCGCGCGGTGTCTTTAATCGGCTCGCCACGACCCAGTTGAATGTCGTTTGCCGAGAGAAACAGAACGTCGCCGCCAAGTTCGCGAATGCCGACCTCGAAGCTCACGCGGGTGCGAGTCGAAGATTTATTAAAAATCAGGCCCCAACATTCGTGTCGCAGAGGGTGCGAGGAATGACGGCCGCGTTCGGCTTTCATCTTGGCTCCGAGTTGGATCAGATCGCGGATTTGCTCCGCATCGAGTTCCCGCATGGAAAGAAGGTTTTTCATGCGAGTTGGATTTCTATCTGAAGCAAGGCAGCGGTGAATTGACTCACAGCGGAATCAATTTCGACTTTCGTGACGTTCAAAGGCGGCAACCAGCGAACGACGTTCGCTCCGGCGGGAATGGCGAGTTGATGTTGGTCGTGCAGGAGACCGACGACGATTTGCGAGGACGTTTTCCCTGTTTGACCGAGGCGCTGAGGCAAATCTGATTCGAGTTCGATACCAATCATTAGACCGGCACCGCGCACTTCGTGGATGAATGGCGATTGCAGTGCGCGTAATTTTTCCACGGCGTATTCTCCGAGTTGCGTGGCGTTTTGCAGGAGATTTTCTTCTTCAATAACGTCGAGCACCGCATGGGCCGCCGCGCAGGCGAGAGGCGTGCCGCCAAACGTCGTGCCGTGCGTTCCCGGCCCGAACAAATCGGTGAGTTGACTGGAACTCCCATCAGAATTTTCGATCTGCCTGTCGCGAACCCAGAATGCGCCCATGGGAAATCCGCCGGCAATTCCTTTCGCCCAACTCACGGCATCGGGCACAACGTCGTCGCCCACGAGAGTTTTCCACCCGCACCAATCGCCGGTTCGGCCGAGGCCACATTGGACTTCGTCAAACATCAGAAGGAGATCACGCTCGTCGCAGATGGTGCGCAGTTTTTTGAGAAATTCGGCATTGGCGATATTGATGCCGCCCTCGCCCTGAATCGGCTCGACGAGAATGCCGACGGTTTTTTCGTTGATGGCTCCGAGCAAGGCGGAAATGTCGTTGAACGGAACGTGACGAAATCCTGGCAATAGCGGCTCGAATCCGACCTTCACTTTTTGCTGCGCGGTGGCGGAGATACCGCCCATGGTGCGCCCGTGAAAGGAGCCTTCAAAGGTAATGATTTCGTAGCGATGGCCCGTCACGGAGCCGTATTTGCGGCCGAGTTTATAAAGGCCTTCGTTGGCTTCGCCGCCGCTGTTGCAGAAGAAAATTTTGCCGGGAGTTCCAACGTATTCTACCAAACGCTGCGCCAGTCTTGCCTGCGGCAGCGTGTAATAAAGGTTGGAAGTGTGGATCAATTTTCCCGCCTGATCCGCAATCGCCTGCGAAAGTCGCGGATGCGAATGCCCGATCGTGCAGACCGCTATGCCCGCTCCGAAGTCGAGATACTCGATGCCATTTTCATCCCAAACGCGGCAGCCTTCGCCGCGTTCGATGACGATTGGAAACCGACCATACGTCGGCAGGACAAACTTTTCGTAAAGCTCCACGGTGGAGCTTTGCTGGACGGTTTCTTCCATTACCGCGACTTCTGAGCGGTGCGCTGACTACGCGTTCTTCGGCTGATCTTCGGTGGAAGATGGTGCCGGAATGCTGCGCGTTTCCGAGGCCGATTCCAGATTGGTTTCTTCGAACTCTGGGATCGTGATCAAAGGAGCGGCGGGCCGTGGTGCAGGAGCCTTGGCTGGCGCCTTTTTTGCGACAGATTTCGCGGGAGCCTTTGCTTTGGCTGGCGCTTTTTTGACGGCAGGCTTTGCTGGGGCCGGGGCACTCGCAATCTCGCTTTCCTTGATCGTTTCGATGTTGGAGACCATCAGTTTCGGTGGTGCCACGTCCGGCGGCGGAACGGTGATGGTTTCGATGGGAATCAAGCGAGAACGCTTGGCTTCGCCGGGCTTTTTCGCTGCACGAGCAGGAACGGGGGCCGTTTCTGATGCGACTTTGAGCGAAGTCTTCTTTACAGCTTTGGCTGGCTTTTTTGCAGGAGCTTGTGCGACTTCAGCGATCGCGGGAGCTTTGGGAGCCACGTTTTCTGGAGTGATTTTGGCTGGCTTTTTTGCGGTTGTCGTCTTAGCAGCCAGGACTGTTTTCGGTGACGGTTTGCCGCGTGCCGGAGTCTTTGCAGTAGAACGACGACCAGTCGCAGAAACAGTCTCTTCCTCATTGGCCTCGGCGTAATCGCGCTGAATCGGAGTCATCTTGATCGGAGCCGGGGCAACTTCGCCGTTGGCGTCCTGCTCCAGGACCGCGCCAGTGCCCTCGGAACGGTGTGCAATGAAACTGGAGGTGTCGGGATTGCCACTGGCGACAATCGCATCGTAACCAATATTATCCTCGGGCGGAGGAACGATCCGGCTTCGTTTCGCCAGATTGAGCAGCATGAAAAACGCGACGGCCAGAACGGCTAGAATCGCCACTGCCGTTTTGACCGGGAAACCGGTGTCGCCCGCTTTCGCTTCGGTCTGCGGCGTTATATCCGGGATGGTTGTCGATGCCATAGTCGTTTGCGACGCGGTTGGCGAAGGACTTGCGGAAGCTTCTGCGATTGCAATCGGAGTCGCATCATTTGTTGCCAACGGGACAACGGCAATCTCTCCCGGAGAAGCACTTGGCACTGCGGCAGCAGCAGGTGTCGCACTAACAGCAGCGGTAGCGCCCGGAGTGGAATTGGGAAGTGCGGACGTCCCGACACCCGCGGACGGTTCCAACCAGCCGATATCGACCAAAGCCTGGCCATAGCTGTTTCGGAGGTCTTGGGAATAAAGCCCATCCGTCGAATTGACCCACGTCTTCGCTTTGGCTGCGTCTTTCTTCTTATAACTCCAAGCCGCCTGCGCAAAATAATAGACCGGATTCGGGGAGTTGATGTCGAAACTCTCCAGCAACAGCTTCGCTTTTTCTTCATCACCCTGAAGCAGGTAGGTGAGATAAACTTTGTAAAGAATCAGATCCTGCTTCTGCAGGCGATCTGCTTCCGGCATGGAGGCGAGCGCTTGCTCGAGATACGTGCGGGCGGACTTGTATTGTTCCCGGAGGAAATTTACCTCGGCCAGATTATACTTCGGCACCCAGTCCTTCGGATTGACTTTCAGCGCATCGCTGTAGGCATTGGCCGCATTATCCAATTCACCCAGCCGTTTGTAGATCGCTCCGCGCAGGTTGAGAATGTCGGCCTTTTTCTGATCGACCGGATTGATCTTGTCGAGTGATGCAGAAGCCCCGTTGTAATCTCTTTTAACAAAGTTTTCATAGGCTTCCTGGTAGAGTTGTTCGCTCGACTTTTTCTCCTCCGAATGGACAAACGGAGTGACAATCAAAAACGCAGCAAGGAGAACGCAAAATTTCATAAGGCAGAGATGTAGTCGAAGCGGTGAAGAGAGTGAAGAAGAAATGTTCCAGAAACTCAGTAATGTCATCCGGGATGCGCCGGATATACAAGATGTCTGCCGGAAAGCGAACATATATTTCAAGCAGAATCCAATGGAACTCCACTCAAAACCATCCCTCGCCGCCTCCGACGAACGGTTGATTGAATTAATTCAGAAACAGCGCGGCTGGCTCTCGTTTGAGCATTTTATGGCGCCCGCTTTGTATCATCCGGAATTTGGATATTATGCGGCGCGGATTCGCGATGTGGGCCGCAAAGGCGACTTCACGACATCAGCCCAACCGGAATCGATTTTGGCGCGCGCAATCGCACGCTGGGCTCTGCATCAGAAGGCGTTATTGCGCGGTCCGCACCGTTGGCATCTCATCGAACTCGGCGGCGGAAACGGCACCATGGCCAGTGAGATCTTCCGTTCGCTCGGCTGGCGTGGGCGGTTGGGATGCACGTATCATCTCGTCGAAATTTCGCGTCCGCTCCGCGATCTACAAAAACGAAAGCTCCACGGACACCGGGTGTGCTGGCACGATTCTCTGGGTGCGGCACTGGATGATGCGAAAGGCATCGCGCTGATCTTTTCCAATGAGGTCGTCGATGCGTATCCATGCCGACGTTTGCTTCAGGAAAACGGTTTTTGGTTCGAGTTAGGTTTGACTCTGGAGAATGGACGAATCGAGGAAACCACCCGTGAGCTCACGAAATCTGAGTGCCAGGAAATGCCGAGTTCGGTGTTCGCGATTGATCCGCAGACGAAATCCCAGACCGTCGAGGTGCATTCCGCTTACCGCGACGATCTCCTCGCTGCGGCCAGTCGGCTCGAGCGCGGCAGTGTGTTAACCATCGATTATGGCGATCATTTTCCAGCGCTTTATCATCGCCAGCCCAATGGCACCGCGCGTGGATATTTTCATCACATTCGCGTCGAGGGAATGGATCTTTACACGCGGATGGGACAGCAGGATTTAACGGCGGACGTTAATTTCACCGACTTGGAAAATTGGGGCTTGGAAGCCGGCTGGACGAATGAAACGTTGATTCCGCAGCGAGATTTCATTCTCCGCTGGCTGGGAAACATTACACCGAAAACGACCGACGAGGCGCGGCTGCTCGATCCGATTGGAGCCGGACTGGCGTTTAAAGTTCTCCAGCAAAATTGCGGCCTTACACAAGCTATGAATGGTTCGTTTCCTGCTCTATTATGACCGAGATGACTTTTGAGAATCCTCCCAAACTCGCTTCAAGCCTGAGGATTGCCGTCGTTTCGGCCCTGGAATACCGCACTCCTCCAAGGCACACGGGCACACGGGAACTGATCGCTGCCATCTTGACCGACGGACTGATCGAGCGCGGACACGACGTCACTCTTTTCGCCACTGGGGACTCCGTCACCCGGGCCAAACTTAGAGGCATCTGTCCGCGGCCGTTGCGTGAAGATAAAAGCCTCGACCCGCTCGTTTGGAATCTTCTCCACGAATCGGAGGTATTCGAGCGCGCCCATGAATTTGATGTCATCCACTGCCACACGGGCGTCTCCGCGCTTGCTTACGCAGAATTGGTTGATACTCCGATCATTTTAACTCTGCACGAGACACCCCTTGCGCGGCAGTTGCCCCTCTTCCACAAATACGCCCGCTGCGCCAGCTATGTCGCGGTCAGTGACGCCAGTAAAATTCCCGGTTTGCCTTACACGACGACCATTTATCCCGGTGTGCCGCCAGAAGAATACCGGCTGAATGCGCTCGCGGGAGATTATCTTCTTTTCGTCGGAACCATCGCGCCCAATCGCGGCCTGGAGACGATCATTTCCGCAGCTGAAACCACCCGCGTCCCGCTCGTGATCGGCGGCACGGTTGAAGATAATGAATATTTCGAGCGTGTCATTCACCCGCTCGCAATGCGGGGCGGCCTGGTTTATTTGGGGCCGATCAGCACCGACAAAAGCAGCGATATTTTTGGCCGCGCCATGGCGCTGGTTCACTTTAGCAGCCAGCCGCAGCCGTTCCGATTTTCCATGGTCCAGGCAATGTCTTGCGGGACGCCGGTGATAGCTATCCGAGTCGGATCAAATATAGAAATCGTCGAGAATCGGAAGAGCGGTTTTCTCGTTTCCGATGAGGAAGAACTTGTTCACGCCATCTCGCAAATCCGCCAGTTGGATCGTCGAAAAGTGCGCCAGCGGGTCGTCGATCATTTCAGTCAAACCGGCATGATTGTCCAATATCTGCGCGTCTATGAAGCGGCGATCCAGCGCGCTCAAGAACGCATTCGCGCCGAGGAAGCGCACCTGCGTGGACAGCAGCTAATTTACTGATTTTCTACCAGCCGAGGAGGTAGGCAAAAATCAGCGGCGCAACGATGGTCGCGTCGCTTTCAATGATAAACTTTGGCGTTTCCTGAGCGAGTTTTCCCCAAGTGATTTTCTCGTTTGGCACGGCGCCGGAATAGCTCCCGTAGCTCGTGGTCGAATCGCTGATCTGGCAAAAATAGCCCCAGAGTGGGATGGAAGTCCGGTCTAAATCCTGGTGCAACATGGGCACAACGCAGATCGGGAAATCGCCCGCGATGCCGCCGCCGATCTGGAACATGCCGAGGGTCGAATCCTTCGTGATCTGCGTGTAGAACTCGGCCAGCCACGTCATAAATTCGATTCCAGTGCGAACCGTATGGACGTTTTTCACGTCGCCGCGAATGACCGCCGCCGCATACATATTTCCCAAAGTCGAATCTTCCCAGCCCGGCGTCACGATGGGCAGATTTTTCTCCGCCGCCGCGAGCATCCAGGAATTTTTTGGATCGATCTGGTAATACTGCTCGTATTTTCCGCTGCGCAAAACCTGATAGAAAAACTCGTGCGGAAAGTAGCGTTCGCCCTTTGCATCGGCAGCGGTCCAGACTTCTAACATCGCGTCTTCCATCCGGCGCATGGCTTCCATTTCGGGGATGCACGTGTCGGTGACGCGGTTCATGTGACGCTCCAAAAGACGCTGTTCGTCGGCGGGCGTGAGTTCGCGATAGTTAGGAACGCGCTCGTAAAAATCGTGCGCGACGAGGTTGAAAATATCCTCCTCCAGATTCGCGCCGGTGCAGGTGATGAGATGGACTTTGTCCTGGCGAATCATTTCGGCGAGAGACAAACCAAGTTCGGCTGTGCTCATCGCGCCGCCGAGGGTGATCATCATTTTTCCGCCGCCAGCGAGATGCGCTTCGTAGCCTTGGGCGGCGTCTTTCAACGCAGCTGCATTGAAATGGCGGTAGTGATGGTTGATGAAGTCGCGGACGGGTGTGCTCATAAAAAAAGTCCGCTACCTTTCCTGCACCACGGTCGGTTTTGCAAGTGCGGTTCCGCTCTGTCGCAACGAGCGCCTGAGTTCACTCAAACTCCGCTCAATTTCTGGTGTTCGAACGTCGGATTTTCCGTAGCGGAGCGCGATGAATTGCTCGGAAAGCGCCATGATTTTTCCGGCGGCTTCCGGGAGGAAATCTGCGGCCCGAGTTGCGAAATCTCGTGGACCTTCATTCGAGTTACGGTCGATTCCGCGCCGGGCGAGCAGTTTGCAAAATTGACGATACAACACCAGCCCGCGATCGCGTTTCACCGGCTTTTGGCGCATCGTCAAATAGACAGCCGCGAGCAGGGCCAGCACGCCGCCGCTGAGGATCGCGAGCAGTTTCCAGGAGAACCAATTGTCGATCCCGAGCAGACGATAAAATTCCCGCTGCGAAGTCTGATCGTAGCTCACAATGTGCAGATTCCACTGGAAGTTGACTGTATCCCAACCGAGTCGGACATTGCGGGCGATGCCTTGCAATAGGCCCGAGCCGTCGAGCGCGCGCGCCTCGTTTTGAGCGGTCTGCGTGGGGAAACGCGAGGCGAGCGGCGTGTTCTGGTCCACCCGCAATGGGTTGATGAAGTCGACTGGATCGAATCGCACCCAGCCCTCGTTTACGATCCAGATTTCCACCCAGGCATGCGCGTCGGCCTGGCGAATAATTAGATAATTGCTAAACGGATTTTGCTCGCCGCCGTGATAGCCAGCCACCATTCGCGTGGGTAGACCGGCCATCCGCATCAAGGTCGCGAAGGCGGCTGCGTAGTGTTCGCAAAAGCCGAGTTTCCGATCAAAAAGAAACTCGTCCAATCCGTCGTTGCCGTAGGTGCCGGGAGTTAGGGTGTAGCGAAATTTTTCTTTTCGAAAAAGGTTCAGCGCGAGATCGATTAACTCATGCGGCTGATGCGTTTTTACCAGCCAGCTATCGACTAGTTGACGGCTGCGGCCGGAGATATCTTCCGGCACTTCGGTCATCAATCGCTTTGCCCGATCCGACAATGGGGAACGATCGTTTCCTAATTGCGATGTCACTCGAATGTTAACTCGGTCCGTCGTCGCGACGTTTAGCGAGAGCACATTGCCAGGCGTCATATAGACGGGACCGGAACTCATCAGCGGACGATCCAACGCGTAAACCCACGTGCCGGAGTGCGGCTCCATGCTGATGCGCTGATTAATGATCGGCCCGCTCAGTTTCGGCAGCGCCATGGCTTCGCGATCGCGTTTGTCCGCCCGCCATTTCAACCCGTGGCACTCGGTAAACACCGCGACACGCCAGTAAAGTTCGTCGTAAGGCGGAATCGTTCCGTCGGGAAAATCGGCGCGAAAAGCGATCTCATCGTTCATCGCCAGCTCGGCGAAGCTCCCGGGATTGATCTGGTCCGACATGCCGGATTGCGACGTGTTCGATTTGGTAAAACTGAGCAACCCACCGCCTTTCAATCGCGGCAGGAAAAAGAAAAACAGCAGGATCAGCGGCAGCGCCTGAAGAACCAACAGCGCCGTGTATCGCAGCAGTTCCGGTCTACGAAAACCCTCCGACGCGCCGCCGGTGAAATGAACAATCGTGGCCGTGAGCAGCAGAAAAATCACCATCACGTAGAAGCACGTGACCAACGTTTGCGAAAAGAAAAGCGCCGTCAGCAAAATGAAAAACGCCAGAAACCCGAGCAGCATAAATTCTCGTTCCGTGCGCATTTCGAGCACCTTCAAAGCGATGAGCAAAAGCAACAATCCCATGCCGGCGGTGAGTCCGATCAAAGTCCCATGTAAACCCAGGATCATTAACAAACCGACGACGCCGACGATGCAGCGGACCCAGATTCCGGGGCATTTCGCGCCTTTTCGTTCCAGAATAAAACGCCAGAGCAGGCAGCCGAGAAATCCGAAGAGAAGTGCTTTTGGCAGCTCCAGCCAGAGCGGCAGAGCGGACAGAAAAAGCCCGGTGAGCAGCCATTGCAACGACGAGAGCGGCAGGTGATAAAACGAGCGCGTCTTCACAAAGATCACACGTGAGGTTTCAAATTCGCCGGGCCAATATTCAAATACGCCAGACGACTTTTCGTATTTGGAAAATCATTATTCGTATTTGAATACTCAGGTTTTATATTTGAATACTGAGATTTCAAATTTGCCGAATGGCCTGTCGTATTTGCCGATCCGATAGCGAAATATGCGAGTTGAGTCGTCATGATTTCATTTTGCCATCGCGAGTTTGCGCAGGCACTGGTGAAAATGAGTGTTTCCACTGGCGGGCGCGATCCGGCTGCCATACGCCTGCAACCCGTATCGAAACCCGGCGCGCTCACAGTCGACGATCCATTTTGCGAGCTGCGAAAGTTGTGATTCGAGTTCGAGTGAACTCACCGCCGCCGAGTCGATCCAGACCTCGCGCTGAGTGACGGATTCAAACTGCTTGATCATTAAAGGCTGGCCGCGCGCGACGGCTTTCCAATCGACGTGACGCTGCGAATCGCCGATCAAATAATTTCGCACGCCTGTGAAATCGTCACCCGCTGTGCGCGTGCCAGAATTTCCCGGTATGCCCGGTCCATTGTTAGTGGAAAGTTCGCGATCTCCCTTCGCTTCCGGGTAGATCACGCATTCGCAGGAAACGGGATGCCGCGAGCACGAGCGAAAGATTCCCAGAGGAAAAATTGAGCGGACTTCCAGTGAACTCACGAGGTGGATTCCGCGTTTTAAGTTGGGAATGCTGATCGTTCCCTCGACCAGCGTTTCCAGCTTCCCAACCGACGCGCTGCCGCCGATGGACGACGTCAGATTCAAACCGAACTTGGGTCGCTTTTTTCGGTTGCGCAGCTTGAACGGCAGCAGCAAAACCGCACCAGCAAATCCGGTGGCATCACGATGGGTGGTGAGCTCGAGCGCCTGGACGTTGGCTCGGTTGTGGAGCCACGAAACGAGCATCATCGAGAACAGCGCATACGCCGGCAAATACGCCGGGCCATTTCCCTGGCTGACCGCTGCGTAACCGACCGCGATCAACACGGCAATCAGGCTCACCAAGTGGCGCGTCGGCATGGGGACAATCTAGTCCACCGGCACGTTTTCGAGAATCTCGCGAGCGAGCGACTGGCCTTGTTCGCCCACGACTCCCGAATCGTCGCCCAAACGATGCGCCATTACGGGTATCGCAATCGCTTGAACATCCTCGGGAAGCACGATGTCGTGGCCTTGTAAAAACGCCCAGGCACGCGCTGCGGCGAGCATCGAAAGCCCGGCGCGCGGACTAAGTCCGGTGCGATGCCGCTCACGTGTCGCCTGAAAAAGATTCAGCAAATAGTCGAGCAACGCAGACGAGACGTGGACCTCGGCCACATTCGACTGCAACTCGACTAGAGTTTCGATTGGGAAGACGGGTTTCAGTTGTTTCGTGAGAGCGCGGCGATCTCCGCCCATCAGCATTTCGCGTTCGCGTTCCCGATCGGGAAAACCGAGGTGGATGCGCATCATAAAACGATCAAGCTGCGATTCTGGCAGCGGATAGGTGCCGATCTGATTCGTGGGATTTTGCGTGGCGATCACGAAAAAAGGTCGCGGCAATGGATGCGTCAATCCGTCGAGCGAAACCTGATTTTCCTCCATCGCCTCAAGCAGTGCGCTCTGGGTTTTCGGCGTGGCGCGATTGACCTCGTCGATCAGGATCAAATTGGAAAAAATCGGGCCCCGATGAAACACGAATCGGTTCGTCTCCCGATCAAAAATCGAATTTCCCAAGATGTCCGCCGGCAACAAATCGCTCGTAAATTGAATACGTCGAAACGCCAGCCCGAGCGAGAACGCGATGGCCTGCGAAAGCGTCGTTTTTCCCACGCCGGGCACGTCCTCGATCAGCAAATGGCCGCGCGCCAGGATGCAGGCGATGGCGAGACGAAGTTGCTGCTCCTTCCCAACGATGATTTGACCCAGTTGGCCAATGAGTTCGTCGATGGCAGTTCTCAATGCGGAAAATTGGGTCGGTGGTTGGAGTGCGGGCCGAAGGACAGTTACCCATCGAAAACCCACTCCGTAAAGAGCAACGTGCGTGCCGTCGCCCCTAAAAAGATGCGGCTTTTCTCAAGTAGAATTCGTAAGCAACTTTACACCTATGAAAAAACTTCTGCTTTCCGCTCTCGGTCTTTCCACGTTCAGCCACGCCGATGCCAAGCTCGTCACGAAAGACGTTCCCTACGAGCAAAACGGAGTCCAGTTACAGG
Source organism: Spartobacteria bacterium (assembly GCA_043758065.1). Taxonomy (GTDB): domain Bacteria; phylum Verrucomicrobiota; class Verrucomicrobiia; order Chthoniobacterales; family DASVRZ01; genus DASVRZ01. Next base: position 29,807 of record JAYVOE010000060.1, read on the forward strand.
GATATCTCGCCTATGACGACGAGAAAGTGACGCCCGGAAAAACGCCCGGCGTGCTCGTGATTCACGAATGGTGGGGCCTGAATTCCTACGCCAAAACCCGCGCCGAAGACATCGCCAAACTCGGTTACGTCGCCTTCGCCGCCGATATGTATGGAACTGGGATCACCACCGAAGACCCGACGAAAGCGGGCGAATTGGCGGGCCCATTTTACGGCAACCCGCTCATGGCCGAGCGCGCCGCAGCCGGTCTGGATCAATTGAAAAAAGTGCCCGCCGTCGATGCGACGAAGCTGGGCGCGATTGGTTTTTGCTTCGGCGGATCGACGGCGCAAGCGCTGGCTTACAGTGGCGCGCCGCTGGTTGGGATTGTGAGTTTTCACGGTAGCCCGGTGAATGCGCCTGAGTCGACTGCAACTCCGATCAAAACTCACTTTCTGCTGCTGAACGGCGCGATCGATCCGATGGTGACGCCCGAAGCGCGGGCGACGTTGGAAAAATCGCTGGAGGCAGCGAAAATTGATTATCAATCCATCGATTACGCAGGCGCGCTCCATGCGTTTACCAATCCGGGCGCCGACAAACTCGCCAGCGAGCACGGTCTCACCGGCAAAATCGGTTACAACGCCGTCGCCGCTGAGCGGAGTTGGAAGCAAATGGAGATTTTCTTCGCGGATCTTTTCGGTGCGAAAAAGCCGTAACTCGCTCTCGCTGTTTTTGTTTCAAAACGGACCGCGCCGACGTAATGTGCGGGCATGATTCAAGACCAGATCGCCGCCATTCAATCGAAGCTCGCCAACTCGCCGCACATTCCCGAGTCCACGAAAGCGGAACTCGCGCAGTTGCTAACCGAACTTCAGAGCGAGGTCGCAGCGCTTTCGCCGGAAGCCATTCCCGCGAAAAACGTCGCTGACGGTTCGGTCGAAGACGCATTGAACGAACTCCGCCGCTCCGTCGAAGGCTTCGAGACGTCGCATCCGAAAGTGACGAACATCGTCGGCCAGATCGCCACGACGTTGTCGAATATGGGCATCTAATCGGGTCGACGCTTCACTACTCACATCCAGATGAAAGGATCGCTGCGTTACTACAACGTTAGTGTTGTTTGCCTCTCGCATTGACTGACTCTCCCCCCATGCCTGATCTCCCCACCCCAGATAGCGATCCAACTCCGCTCACTTCCGACGCGCCGATTCTTCCGGGAACAACTTCCAAGATCGTGCCGCGACGTTTGTTAGTGGTCGAGGATCATGAGAGCACGGCGACGGTCATGCAGCGTCTATTGCAGCGTCACGGCCACGAAGTCTGGGTCGCGCTGTGTTATCAGGAAGCGCTGCAAATGGTGCGGGAACACTCCATCGAGGCGGTGATTTGCGATCTCGAATTGCCCGATGGCGATGGCTGCGATCTGCTTCTGGAATTAAAAAAACACGCACCGATTTATGGAATTGTCCTCAGTGGCCATGGCACTCCGGCAGACTTGGAACGCAGTCGCGCGGCGGGGTTTTCCGCACACTTGGTGAAGCCGTTCGACATCACGCAGATCGAGCGCACGCTAACAAAAACGTTCCGCGGAACCACCGCAGCCTGATCAACCCATCTGCGACTCGTCGATGAACGAGAGCAGCAAACCTGAGCCGGGTGCGAGTGGATTCAGCGCGATGCTCATCAGCGCGGCCTTGCCAAATTCCACATCCAGCGAACGGTTCTGCGTCAACAAAAACGCCGCAAAAATGCTGAGGTCGGGTTGATGCCCAACGAGCAGGACGTTTTCCAACTGGCGATGTTCCTGGAGCAGCGCGTAGCCGGTCTGCGGCGACATTCCGCAACGTAAGCGACGCTCCTGGATGAGCGGCGTGCCGAGTTTCTCCGCAACGGCATTGGCGGTTTGCAGCGCGCGCAAATACGGGCTGGTGAGAATGAGATCGAGCGGTTGCTGGGTGCGGACGAGAAATTCCGCGACGTGAATCGACTGCAACTCGCCTCGTTTTGTTAGCACCCGCTCCGCATCGGACGTGGCGGAGTCTTCCGCGTCGGCATGGCGGAGGAGGTGGACGTTCATAGCGAGATCCAACGTTTCTCCGCTGCACTCTGCGAGACGGCAGAAAGGACGCGCTCGTTTTCGAGCCCATCGCGAAACGTCGGCTGAACGCTTTTTCCCGCGACGACGGCCGAAATGAAGTCGGCGAAGGTATTCGTAAACGTGTGCTCGTAACCGATGATGTGACCCGGCGGCCACCAGGCACCGGCGTAGGGAT
>JAYVOE010000061.1:0-13457 GCA_043758065.1 Spartobacteria bacterium
CAAAGGCGCTACCGCGCCAATGCGGCAATTAACAAAAACGAACAACCAACCAATGGCGTAACTACAGTTTTGAAGTGTCCCACTTCTGGGGTCAGGTCACTGAGGGTTCGGGAACAGGCGCTTGGATGCCGATGAGATAACCCGTACTGGTTCCGCCGGAACTGACGTTGCTGTAACCAAAGGTGATAGTTCTAATATCCGCATTTGTTTCAAAACCTTGGAAATCTGCATCTAGATTGACGAGTTTTGCACTGAAGTTATAAGCTCCAGCAGAAAAACTGTAGGTTCCAAAATTGGCCACGTTAACGCTACCCACAACGTCACTCACAGTGAGGTCAAAAGCTCCCGGCGCAGTAGTGGGAGAGCCAGCGATCGGATTTAGCCATCCACTATTGATCTGATTACCTAATGCATCAAAAGCTTTCAAATTGTTTAATCTTTCTCCAAGATCGAAGTCAACAAGGGCGAAAGTTACTTTGCCGGGCAGGTAACCATTGGTAAGACCGCCAAAATTCATCGTTACCTTAAAGGTATCTCCCGGATCGTTCTGCCCAAAACTGGCAGCTTCAAACTTCCCATTCGAGTTTACGAGGTAATTATTCGTGAAGTCAGTTTTAAGGTTACTAAGTGGGACATTGGCAGGTGCAACTCCGGGTACGCCGCTAGCACCGCCACCATCAACAATGTTGGAGAGAGTGGTGGTCACGATGCCAGAATAGATGCCACCAACAGGCGCGCCTGCAAAAACGGAAGTAGTCGAGACGCCGGAAACATTGATGGTGTGTTGCAGCCATTGGGCTTGGGAGTACGTGGCGGTGGTGGCCAAAAACGCCAATGTGAGCAAGGTTGGTTTCAGATAATGAGATATCATAGGTTTGGTTTTCATAATTTTTTTTAACTCTTAGGCGATGCTGTTTAATCAACCGCACTGGCTTCGCCACAGTGCGGAGTGGAGTTTTCTAAAATGGGGACGGCCCTGTCTGAGTCCGCTGATTTTCTAAGCGCTGTTACCCGCCGAAGGTCACTTCGAGGATGTCGCTCCAATTGTTCGTCGGCTGGCCGTCCCAGTAGCAAAGGCGGTAGCGGCGTTTCTCGGGTTGGCCGGGCACGCGCAAACGGCGGGTGTCGTTGTAGGGGCTGCTCGTGTCGATGGCTAAATAATCCCACGCCGTGTCGGTGGCGATCTGGCTCTCGATCCAGACGCCCATGTGTCCGTGTTTGATGAATTTCAGCAGCGCATCGGCGGTGACTTCGGGGGTTTCGGCCCCGCTGAGTTCGGCGGTTTGTTCGGCGCCAATCACCCCGAGGTCTTCGCCAATCGGCGGGGTAAAGGCGGGGCGGGTTTTTAGGTTGTTGATGAAGCGAAAAAGGCGCTTGAGAGCACCGGGCGCGACGGCGGCGGGGCCTGCGGGCGGATTGAAGACGGGGTCGGGTGCGAGAGGTTGGTTTTCGGGGCCGTCGAGGATCTGGCGGATGCGGACGGAAATGCTCTGGCGAAATTGCTCGGCGGCGACGTTGATGGTGTCGAGCTGGTAGATGACCTGGTCGCAGTCGGCGGTATGTCGGCAGCGACGTAGCCAAGTGTCACGGTGTAGGTGCCGATTTTATTGCGAAAATTGCGCAACCAGATGATCTGGTCGCCGATGCGAGCGGGGTAATAGGTATTGCGATTACCCATAGGATTTATGAGTTTAGTGGTTGATGGGACGGGACTTACGAGGCAAAGCGGTGGGCCGGGGGAGCGAAAAGGTGGTCGCACCTTTTAAAAAGGTGTCGGCACCATTGCCGAAGGTGGAGGCACCTTGGTTACAGGTGTGCCCACCCAAGTGGAGGGTGTGGGCACCTGGACGAAAGGTGCGTGAACCCAAGAAAAAGGTGTCCCCACCCACGGCGAAGATGTCCACACCCCGACGCAAGGTGCATGCAACTGGAACGGTGGTGTGGGCAACCTGAGCAAGGATGGGCACACCCAGGGGCAAGTGGCCCGCACCCTGACGAGACTGCGGGCTTGCTTTTAGTGCCCTGCCTATCGCCAATCCGCCAATCCGATCCGAAGATTTACAAATGGGCCGTGTTGCGTTCACGGGGCAAAAACAAAACCAAAGCTGCTAAAACGTCAACTCAATTAATAAAAAGTATGGAGGAAAAAGCAAAGATTATTTTTTTATCAAGACGGCCAAGCGTAACGATAGGGTCACCCTCCTAAAATCGTCGTCGCAATTTCGGCTCTATGTCGTATTGAATCGGTCTCGATGAACACCCTGCTCGCTGCCAATGCCCTGGAGTTCGCCATGCGGGAATCGAACCCGGCGGGCAAGGCTGTGCTCGCCGCACTTTTCATCGGCTCCATCTTCTCGTGGTCGATCATGATCACGAAATTGCGCACGATTATTCATGCGAAAAATCAGAGCGGGAAATTTCTGGATCTCTTCCGTTCGAATCGCGCTCCGCTGAATATTTTCGAGGCGCGATTAAAGTTCGAGGGCGCGCCGGTTTTCGCGGTTTACAAGGCGGGTTGCAAGGAAATGATGTTTCAACTCCTCGGTTCCGCCGAAGTGGATGAGACGTTCAAGGCCCGGCTGGACAGCGCTCAAAAAGTAACGCCCGCCCAGATGCGCGTCGTGACCAGTGCGATGGAACGCGCCGTCGGCGAGACCGCTTTACGCATCGAGTCGCAGATGATTCTGCTCGCGACCGCGGTATCGGGCGCGCCATTTCTCGGTCTGCTCGGCACTGTCTGGGGCGTGATGGATACGTTCACCGGCGTGGCCGAGGCCGGATCGGCTACGCTGGCGGCGATGGCACCGGGCGTTTCGGGAGCATTGATCACGACGGTAACGGGTCTGCTCGTGGCGATTCCGGCGATGTTTGGGTATAATTTTTTGGTCACCAGCATTCGCGGGCTGACGGTGCAGATGGATAATTTCGCGGCCGAACTCGCCTCGGAATTTGAGCACCGCTACGTGGATCACGGGTCGCGTTCGCTGCCGTTTGTACCGCATCGGTAAAAAACACACGGGAGTTCCATCGATATGCGCCGCCATTCCGACAAGCACAGTTTCCACACGCTGAGTGAGATCAATGTGACTCCGATGCTCGACCTTTGCTTCGTGTTGCTGGTGATTTTCATGGTCACGACGCCGCTCCTGGAAAACAGCATCGACCTCGTGGTGCCGACCTCCGCGACCGCCAGCAAAGCGGTGGAGCCGAGTCAGGTGCAAACCATTTCCATCGATAAAAACAGCGTCCTGAAATTAAATAATGAAGTCGTCGCGCTCGCCGATCTAGGCGACGCATTGCGCGCGATTCAGGCGAAAAAGCCGAACATTGCCGTCGTCGTGCGGCCGCACAAGGAATTGCCGGTGCAGAAATTTGTCGATGTGATGGATGTTTTGCAAAAGGAAAAAATCAGCAAAGTGGGCGTCGTCACGCAACCGGATCAGCCCAGCCAGGCGCGATGAACGACACGTGGCGTTTCCGGCGCAACCTGTTCCTGATTGCGTTGGCGCATCTGATCGCCGTCGGGCTGATTTTCTATTTTGGCCGCGAACGAAATGCGGGCGGCGGAGGCGGTGGCAGGGAAAAAGTAACGTGGGTCGATCCGGCAGATTTTGCAAAAAATGATGCGAGTTCCAGTGATATCACGCCTCCGCCAACGCCAGAGCCGACGCCTGTTTCGACTCCAGAACCTACCACGCCGGAACCCACTCCCCCACCCGCCACGCCGCCGCCAAGCGATGAGGGTCTGAATCTTTCCACCCCGACTCCCACGCCCAAACCAACGGCCACTCCGAAGCCGAAGCCTTCTGTGACGCCTGCTCCGAAAAAGTCCCCTTCCCCAACTCCCAAAAAATCCCCGTCGCCGACGCCTAAAAAGTCGCCCAGCCCAACTCCGAAAAAGAAACCCACGCCCACAAACGACGACGTGAAGCCGACGAAATCTCCGTCGCCTGCTGCCACGAAAAAGCCCGCAGCCGATGATGCCGAAACGGCCGCGAAAAAGGCCGCTGCCGTGAAGGCATTGCGCGGCGACTCGGGCACAGTCGACTCGAACTCCGATGAAAATCCAAGCGACTCGACTGGCAAAGGTCCCGGCTCCGGTGGAGGCGAAGGCAGCGGGGACGGCACCGGCAAAGGAACCGGTTCTGGCCCAGGCACCGATCCCGGTTTGCTGACCGCTTATAATCAGGTCATCAAAATGAAATGCGACGCTTGGGAGCAGCCGATTTCGCAGGTAAAAGCCGATTACAAATTCACCACCACGATGACGTTGACCATTTCCAAAGCCGGCACGCTGGAAAGTTTCGCGGTGAAGAACCCTTCCGGCAACGAGATCGTCGATGAATCCGTGAAGGCATTTCTCGGCACAATCAAACGTTTCCCCGCGCCGCCGACGGGTAAAGAATACGTCGTGAACATCAACTTCGAACTCGGCGGCGAATAAATTATGGCTCTTCCGATTCAACTTCTCAGCACCGACTTCGACGGCACCATTCTCGATTGGGATCACCCGGTCGTCTCGGCCATGCCGTTCTTCGACCTCGTCGGCGACTGGCAAAAACAAGGCCTCGTCTGGGCGATCAATACCGGCCGCTCCATTCCGCAACTCGAAGACGCATTGCGGATGCCGGATTTCCCGATTCAGCCGGATTACATCATCACGACCGAGCGCGCAGTGCATCGCCGCGGACCAAATTCCTGGGAGGATTTCGGCGATTGGAATGAGCGGTGTGAGTCGGCTCACACTCGACTGCAAATCGAGGCCGCGACGATCTATGCCGATCTAAGTCGTTACGTGGACCGTCAGCGCGGAATGATTTTACAACAGACCGCCAACGACGAAATCGAAGGCATCATTTCCACAAACGAAGCGCAGATGGACGAAGCCGTCGCGCATCTGGAAAAACTCCGCGTCGCTTTGCCGCATCTCAACTGGCAGCGCAACAGCGTCTATCTCCGCTTTTGCCACATCGACTATCACAAAGGCAGCGCACTTCGCGAACTGGGGCGCCTGTTGGAAATCAGCCACGAAAATACGTTTGCCGCCGGAGATAATTTCAACGATCTGCCGATGCTCGACGGCTCGGCCGCGAAATGGGTGGCGTGTCCCTCGAACTCCATTCCCGAAGTGAAAACCTGTGTGCGCGAAGTCGGCGGATTTGTTGCGAATCACATCGCCGGGCTCGGAATTGCCGAAGCGTTGCAAGCCTGCCCGTGGTGATTTGACTTCCAACGGACTGTCCCCCATTTTCGCCTCGTGTCCGACATCATTTCCCAACGCACGCCTCTTTACGACGAACACGTTCGGCTCGGCGGAAAAATGATCGAGTTCGGCGGCTGGGAGATGCCGGTTTATTACACCAGCATCATCGAGGAACACCACGCTGTGCGTCAAAACGTCGGCGTTTTCGACATTTCTCACATGGGTCAGATCCTCATCTCCGGCCCCGATGCGGCGGAGTTTTTGAATCGGCTTCTGACTAACAACATCACCAAACTCGCCGTCGGCCAGGGTCAATACACGCTGATGCTGAACGAGCGCGGCGGCGTGATCGACGACTTGATCGTCTATCGCCTTCAGGAAAATCTTTATTTTCTCGTCGTCAATGCAGCGAAAATCGCGGAGGACTTTTCCTGGATCGAGTTGCATCGCAATGGCGACGTCGAGATTTCTAATCAGAGCGCCGATTACGCGGGACTCGCCGTGCAAGGCCCGGCTGCCGTCGCGTTGCTGGAAAAATACCTCGGCACCGAGCTGCCGCCGCGAAATGGATTGATCGAAGTCATCGCCGACGGGATCGATCTGCTCGTCGTCCGGACCGGCTACACGGGAGAAGACGGCGCCGAACTTTTCTTCGCCAGCGAAGACGCCGTGGCCGTCTGGCAAAAACTGATCGGACTTGGAGCGAAACCTTGCGGACTCGGCGCGCGCGACACGTTGCGGCTGGAAGTTTGCTACCCGCTGAACGGCTCGGATTTGTCGCCCGACCGCACACCGCTCGAAGCGGGATTGGGATTCTTTGTGGACTTCGAGAAAGGAAATTTTCAGGGGAGTGAGAGTCTAATCGCGCAGAAAAAAGCCGGGCTAAAATCGAAGCTCCTGCCCTTTACGATGCTTGGAAAAACCCCGCCGCCACGGGCGCATTATCCCGTTTTGATCAACGGCGAAGTGGTCGGCGAAACCACCAGCGGCGGACTTTCCCCGAGTCTCGGCATCGGAATCGGGATGGCGTATTTGCCCGCAGAATCCGATCTAACTGGATTGGAAATCGAAATCGACGTGCGCGGCCGCCGCTTTCCTGCTGTTGTTGCCAAAAAACCGCTCTACAAAAAACCATGAACGTTCCCGAAAACCTGAAATACGCCGAATCCCACGAATGGGTCCGCCTCGATGGCGACATCGCCACGGTCGGAATCACCGAGCATGCGCAGGCGGAATTGACGGACATCGTTTATGTGGAGCTGCCAAAAGTTGGCCGCAATGTCGGCGCGAAGGAGACGATTGCGGTCGTGGAATCCGTCAAAGCGGCGAGCGATATTTATTCTCCAGTCAGCGGCGAAGTGACCGCGACCAACAGCGACTTGGAATCAAATCCGGCTCTGCTGAACACCGATCCGTTCGGCGCAGGCTGGCTTTACCAACTGAAAATCACGAATCCACTGGAACTCGACTCACTAAACCACGCCGCGGCTTACCGCGCGCAGATTGGACTGTAACTCGGATCACTTTTTGACGGGGAGTTTGACAGCGCAACGTTTCGCCCCTATCTATCCGGTCCTCTTTTCAAATACTCATGAACAGCCTGCTCGTCGAAGAAGCCCATAAAATCATCACCAACAGCCAGGTGCTTATCAATGTCGTCTCGAAACGCGTGCGTCAGTTGAGCAACGGTGCACGTCCAACGGTGGAAGTCACGCCGAAGATGGGACTTTCCGATATCGCGTTGCAGGAAATTATCGAGGGTAAATTGAAGCTCGATCTTTCCGAGCCCGCGATCGTTTAAATCTTCGAGCCGACTGGCTCGCCGGCACTATGAAAAGCCCGGAAATCACCACGAATCGCAAAGCGCTTCGCGACTATTTTATCGTCGAGAGATTCGAAGCGGGAATCGAACTGAAAGGCACGGAACTCAAATCGATCCGGGCTGGTTTTGCGAATCTGACCAACGCCTTTGCGCGCGTCGAAAACGGGGAAGTTTACCTGATGGATTCGGACATTCGCGCTTACGACAACGCGAGTCACGAGCAACATGTCCCCAAGCGTCCGCGGCGGTTGCTGCTGCATAAAGCCGAGATCCAGAAGCTCTTCGCAGCATCGGCAATCGAAGGCCAGACGCTGGTTGCGCTCGGGATGTATTGGAAGAAAAGCCGGGTGAAAGTCGAGATCGGCATTGGCAAAGGCAAGGTCTCGCATGACAAGCGCGCGGATTTAAAAGAGAAGGCGTCGAAGCGGGAAACGGATCGCGAAGTGGCGCGTTTCAACAAGCGGCATTTGTAGGCTGATTTCGCTCTAACTCCGCTCACTTTTCCTCGAACTTCCGGACGCGTGGACCGAGCAACTCCGCCAGGATGGAATTCGGGAAGCGGCGGCTCGGAGTGATCGCGTAGAAGGTTTCGTGAATTTCGCTGATGCGGTGATATTCGACCAAATCGCCGCTGTCTAGTTCGCCGCGCACGACGACTGGTGGCACGAGCGCGAGGCCGGCGCCTTCCCGCGCGAGGAGGCGCAGCATGGCCATATCGTCCACTTCCGCAGCGATCACCGGGCGGATTCCGAATCCTTCCAAAAGCAGGTCGAACGCTGCGCGAATGTTGCTATCGAGGCTGGGCAGAACGACCGGCGTCGTCACGAGATCATCGGGAAAACGGAAGATTTTCCGACGACCGCGCGTGGGTTTTCCGACGAGACTCACGGGCTGTTCATCGAGCAGATGGCTGTGCCAGGTCGTTTCCGCGTCGCGACGCACCGGCAGGTTGGAAAGGACGGCGTCGAGCGTGTGAGCGCGCAACTGCGAGAGTAGATCGCGCAAATTTCCAGAATGCAGAATGATCTCTATGTCCGGGCGACCGAGCAGCGGCTTCAAAAGGTCGATCTGGAAGTTTCGCGAAAGCGTGGCGACCGCACCGATTCGCAGCAGGCGGCGTTTCGTGCCGGTTTCGTTTCGCAAGACAGCGGCCATCTCCTCGCCGGAACGAAAAATGGACTCGGCATATTCGAGTGCGATGCGACCCGCTTCGGTGAGGACGAGCGATTTATTCTGCCGATGAAAGAGCGGCTGGCCGAGGCTTTCCTCCAGGCTGCGCAACTGCGTGCTAAGCGCGGATTGCGACAGCTTCAAACGATCGGCCGCCCGAGTGAGGCTGCCCTCATTGGCGATGGCGCGGAAATAACGGAGGTGATGGTAGTTCAGGAACGACACGCGATCATTCTACTAAACAGAACCATACGGCGCAAAAGGTATATTGGAACGAACGCAAGACGGCTCCTATTTTCGGATGCTTTATGAATGCCCAACTCAGTTCCGCCTTCGCCCATTTCACTCTTACTCCGCTCACTTTAGGTCCGGTCGTCCTGCTGGCCCTGGCGCTTGTTCCCAGTCGATTCGCCAATCGCCACGGGCGGAACTTTGCGACCATCGTCTCCCGCATCGCGCTCGCCACGTTTGGCCTGGCTATTCTCGCCACGATTGGACTTGGGATCGGCGGACGGCTCGTGGTGGAAATCGCCAGCGCCGGTGCGGTCAGCCTGGATATTTATTTCGACACGCTCTCCGCCGTAATGCTCCTGCTGGTCTCTTTTCTGGGCGCGGTGGTGACTCGTTATTCCGTGAATTATCTCGCCGGCGATCCGCAGCAAGGGCGTTTCATCAAATGGCTCGGCGTGACGATTGGTGCGGTGCTGACTTTGGTGATTTCTGGCAATCTGCTGATGTTTACGTTGGCCTGGATCGCGACCAGCCTGAGCCTGCATCAGTTGCTCACATTTTATCCCGAGCGGCCAGCGGCGATGCTCGCGGCGCAGAAAAAATTTCTTATCAGTCGGCTGGGCGACGCTTGCATGGTCGGCGCGCTGGTCATCACCTGGCAATGTTTTGGCACTTGGAAATATGCAGAAATTTTCGCCGCCATCGATGCGCTTCATTCGGGTGGCGTCGCCCATGGTTCCTGTGTGAGTTGGGTGAGTTTGCTGCTCGTGGCCGGAGCGCTATTGAAGTCCGCTCAGGTTCCTTTCCATAGCTGGCTGCCGGATACGATGGAAACTCCGACGCCCGTTTCTGCCTTGATGCACGCGGGGATCATCAATGCCGGCGGCTTTCTCGTCGTTCGGCTCAGCCCGATCATCGCCAATGCGCCCACGGCCTTGAATGCGCTCGCCGTCGTGGGCGCATTCACCGCGCTCTTTGCCTCGGTCGTGATGCTCACGCAGACCAACGTCAAACGTTCGCTCGCCTACTCCACCATCGCGCAAATGGGATTTATGATGCTGCAATGCGGGCTCGGCGCATTTGCCCTGGCGACCCTGCACATTGTCGCGCATTCGCTTTACAAAGCGCACGCCTTCCTCTCCTCGGGCAGCATCGTGCGTCTGAGCAAAGCAGCCTGGCAGCCTTCGGAACGCCCCGCCGCGCATCCGCTGATTTTGACTGGAACATTCGCGGCAGCAATCACACTCACCTGGGTGGTCGGGTCGCTTTTCGGGCTCACGCTCACAAGTGGCGTCGACGTTCTGCTTCTCGGGGCGGTCTTCATGATGGCGCTCGCGTATCTCCTCTGGAATCTCTGGGCCTCCTCGCACCGTTCCTCTCTCATCGGCTGGGGATTGCTGATGGGTGCTGCGGCCTCATTCGCTTACTTCGCGCTGCACGCCGCGTCTGAAAAACTGCTCGCCTCCTCGCTGGCTCACTACGCGCCGATTCGGTCTCCGCTGGAATACGCCGTCATGGCGCTGATCGTTCTTCTCTTTATGGCGGTGCTGATCCTGCAATCGCAGCTCCCGGCCTGGTCCGCTTCCCGCCTGGGACGCGCCTTTTACGTCCATGCCTCACAAGGTTTCTATCTCGGCACCATTGCCAATCGCCTGACCCTCGCCCTCACCCGCAAATCCCACGCTTAAAACCTCACATTCTAATGAACGCAACGATTTCCACCAAGCCACCGCACACGACGATCTCTTCGGCGAACCCGCTCGAAGCCGCCCGTGAAGCGTGCCGTCGCATCGCTCCACTTTGGCCGCTGCAAAATTTCGTCGCCGTCAACCCGTTCGTCGGCCTAAGTGATCGGAGTTTCATCGATATCTGCGCATTAATCCGGCGCATCGCCACCGGCGGAATGCAGATGAACTCGGCATTTTATTTCGAGAAGTTGACCTCGGGCGAAATCACCGAGGCCGACCTCGAAGCGGCGCTCGATCAGGCGCGCAAGACTCTCGGCAGCCCGTGGAGCGAGACGTTGCCCGAATTGAATGGTAAAAAACTGATCGCCGCCCTCCCTACCCCCGTATCCGAAACGGAATCCGACGAGATTCTCACCGTTGCTGAAGCCGTCGAACGGGCGCACGGCATCAACTGGACCGCGACCGTGAACGAAGCCATCGGGCAGTTTTGCGCCGCCTACTATGACGACGGTCAGTCCGCCTGGCGCCTCCCCTGGCGGTCGCTTCCGCTTTACGCCGCCTGGCGGGAAATGGCTTCGCTCGATGCCAATCCTGAGCTTCTCGGCCTGAAAAACTTCCGGAGTTTCGTCGAGGCGTTACCAAAAAATGCCGACACCGCCATCGCCACTTTGCTGGCGAAGCTGGGCATTCCTGCCATCCAGATCACCGATTTTCTCCACAAAGAACTGATGAGCATTCGCGGCTGGGCAGGCTATGTGCAATTTCGGGTGCGGGAAAACGGCCTCTACGGGCAGAGCGACGATTCACTCCTGCAACTCCTCGCCGTGCGCCTTGCCTATGATGCGGCGCTTCTCGCGCAGTTTGATGGACCGGCCCTTCAGGAATTCTGGCCGCCTGTGGGATTTGCAACGGAACCTTCGCCCGCCACGCTCATGGGTTTCCTCTGGCAACTCGCGCATGAACACGCCTGGCAGCGGAAGCTTTTCAGCAAACTCGCCACCGCCAAACCCATGCAACTCGCCTCACTTTCGTCCCGCCCGGCAGTGCAAGCGGTCTTCTGTATCGACGTGCGGTCAGAAATCTTCCGGCGCTCACTCGAAGCCGCGTCCCCCGACATCGAAACGATCGGCTTCGCAGGCTTTTTCGGGTTGCCGATTGAATACATCCCGCTCGGTCAGCACCACGGCACCACTCAGTGTCCCGTGTTGCTGACTCCGAAATTCCGCATCCGGGAGGAGTTGTACAACGCCAACGCGGATGAAAAAAAAACAGCGCTCCGCCGGCAACGCCTCGGCAAACGGCTGAGCTATTCCTGGAACTCCTTCAAAACGTCCGCCATCTCCTGCTTTTCCTTCGTTGAAACCACCGGACTCGCATTCGGCCCGCAGCTATTCCGCGACGCCTTTGCTCCGACTGACGAAGCCCGCAAACAATCGTGCGGACCGCGTCTGGCCACTGCGGAAGAAGACGGCCTCCCGGGCACCGGCATTGCCGTTTCCGATCGCGTGCAGCTCGCCCTCGGTATTCTCCGGCACATGGGGCTGAAAAACTTCGCGCCGCTCGTGCTCCTTTGCGGTCACGGCAGTCAGACCGCCAACAACCCCTACGGCTCCGGCCTGGATTGTGGCGCTTGCGGTGGCCATGCGGGCGATTCCAATGCGCGCGTCGCCGCAGCCATTCTCAACGACCCGACTGTTCGGGCCGAACTCCTCATTCGTGGCGTGATTATCCCTAAAGACACCCACTTTGTCGCCGGGCTGCATAACACCACCACCGACGAGGTCACCCTTTTCGACGCCGGAAATTCACCAGAGTCGAATCTAACTCAACTGAAAAACTGGCTCGCCACCGCCGGCCAGACTGCCCGGCGCGAACGCGCTCCGCTGCTCGGTATCCCCGGAGATTCATCCACCCTCGATCAGGAAGTGTTTCAAAGAAGCCGCGACTGGGCGCAAGTCCGCCCCGAGTGGGGTCTCGCCGGGAATGCCGCCTTTATCGCCGCGCCACGTGCCCGGACGAAAACCGCCAAGCTCGATGGCCGCGTTTTCCTGCACAACTACGATCATCGCACGGATGCCCACGACGCCACGCTCGAGCTCATCCTCACCGCACCGATGGTGGTGGCGAACTGGATCAATCTCCAATACTTCGCCTCCACCGTGAACAACGACTTCTTCGGCAGCGGCAATAAAGTCACCCACAACGTCGTCGGCACCCTTGGCGTCTGTCAGGGAAATGGCGGCGATCTCCAGGTCGGCCTGCCGTTTCAATCCGTCCACGACGGCACGAAGTGGATTCATGAACCGCTGCGGCTCCATGTCTTGATCGAGGCTCCGCGCGACCGCATCTCGGCCATTCTCGCTCGGCATGAAAACGTGCGGCAACTGGTCGAAAACGGCTGGCTCCTGCTCTTCGCCATGGAGGACGAGGGCGCTAGTTATTTCCGCTGCTACGCAAGCGAACGCTGGGAAAAGATCAATCCGCCAACCGCGTAACCCTGACGCTGCGCGGTTTTTTCAACGGAGTTCCAGTGAACTCTACGGAGCCGATCCGTAGATCGTGACCTGTGCGGAATTGATCGTTCCCGTGAGACCGGCCACGCCGTCCTCCACGACGAGTTGCCACGTTCCAGCGGCATTTTCGCCCCAGTTCCGGACGGTCATGTAGGTCCAATCGATATTGCTGTTGGTATCGCCGTGGACGTTCGCCAGCAGACTCGGAGTGCCCGATGGGGAAATGAGCGTGATGCGCAGCTGACCCCGGCTCGGATGAGTGATGTTCAGTTTGACCGTGACATGCTCGACGCGTTGTGAACCCGTGAAGTTAAACGATTTCGTCACTGAACTTTCGTCCGGGATAGCACTGGAAGTCGAATCGGTTTGCGTCTGTATGATCTGCGGGCCGAGATTCGTCCAGACGCCAGCGAATTGCACCGCACTGGCGGCGTTTACCAAGCCAGCGCCGTAGTTGTAGTTGAAATGAAACCCCGCTGCGTTGTCGGTCCAAGTCGGGCTCGATGCGTCATTTTTCCTGGCCGAGCGAATCAGAATCTCCTGCACATCGCGCCAGCCGAGAAACGGATTGCGTTGTAACATGAGCGCGACCACGCCGGAAACGACGGGCGTCGCCGAGGACGTTCCGCCGAAGGTTCCGGTGTAACTCGGATCAGAAAGTTCGCCGCTCGCTCCCGGATGATTGTAGCCGTTGGAGCCGGTGAGATCGGTGGTGACGATCCCGCTGGCGCTGGAGTTGTCGGACGGCGCGCCGACAATCACGTTCGAGCCAGGTTCGCCGTAATACGTGGTCCGACCACGGTTGCTGATCGCCGTCACCGCGGTGGTAT
>JAYVOE010000062.1:0-31979 GCA_043758065.1 Spartobacteria bacterium
TCTCCGCTGCGACCTTGAAAATGAAGTGATTATCCACAATCTTCGCCCTAATCAAATCTCCCCTGCAAACCTTCACTTAAATCAGCGGTTCCCTAAAGGATTGGGGCGGGAAAACTCATGCGAGTTCCAACGGATTCTGCACGGAAAACAGTTCTCGCTCTCGACCGTGCGACTGACTAGGATTCGGCTACGTCCGGGCTGTGCCCGATGTCCACCTCCGATTTTAGCAATTATCGATCAAGATTTTCTGCGATGAAACGTTCTAAAAAATCACCGACTGCTGGACGCGTTTCCCAGAAAACGGGTTTGCCGAAGGTGGATCCAGACGCGGTGGAGCAAAATCATGTGCTCGACAATATGGTGCCGACACAAGGCTTCGATGAATTGCCGATGGTCGGACTGGGTGGATCGGCGGGTGCGATTTCCGCGCTGCGGACGTTTTTGCAGAATGTGCCGGTCGATAGCGGCATGGTGTTCGTGGTGATCCTGCATTTGTCACCGGAGTTCGATAGCTCTCTGGCGAACGTTCTTCAGCTTTCGACCACGATGGTGGTGAAGCAGGCGGAGGACGGCGAAAAGGTGCAGCGGAATTGCGTTTATGTGATTCCACCGGGGAAACATCTGACGTCGCTGGATGGGACGTTGCGCCTGACGGATCTGGAGCCGGAACGCGGGAAACGTGTGGCGGTGGATTTGTTTTTTCGTTCGCTGGCGGATTCCCACGGGGCGCATGCGATGGCGATCGTGCTGAGCGGGGCCGCCGGCGACGGGGCGATCGGCATCAAGCGGATCAAGGAACGTGGAGGTCTGACGATCGCCCAGGATCCGGATGAGGCGGAGCACCGCGGGATGCCGCAGAGTGCCATCGCGACGGGAATGGTGGATTGGGTGCTCCGCGTTGCCGAAATGCCGGCTCGTTTGTTGGAATACCGGGCTAATGAAGCGCGGGTGCAGGTGCCGCCAGAGGAGGGCCAGGAGCCGACAAAAGCTCCCAAAGATACGGCGGATCAGGGGGAAATTGCGTTGCGTGAGGTGCTTGATTTTCTGCGTGCGCGGACGGGGGCGGATTTTTCCTGCTACAAACGGGCGACGATCGTTCGCCGGGTCTCGCGTCGAATGCAGGTGAACTCGCTGATCAATCTTTCCGCCTACCATGCCTTTCTGCGGACACATCCGGGCGAGGCGGGGGCGCTCCTCCAGGACTTGCTGATCTCGGTGACGAATTTTTTTCGCGACCGCGAAGCGTTTGAAGCGCTGGAATTACTCATCCCGAATCTTTTCCAGGATAAAGGTCCGTCGGATCAGGTCCGCATCTGGGTTCCTGCATGCGCCACGGGCGAGGAGGCCTACTCGATCGCGATGCTGCTTCTGGAGCACGCGCGGAAGTTGGATTCGCCTCCGAGTCTGCAGGTCTTTGCCTGCGATTTGGATGAAGCTGCCATCGTGCAGGCTCGGGCCGCTCTCTACCCGGAAGCGATCTCTGCCGATGTGAGTGAGGAGCGGCTGTTACGTTTCTTTACCCACGATACGCGTGGCTATCGCATTCGGCGGGAGGTGCGCGAGATGGTGCTTTTTGCTGCGCATGATTTGCTGAAGGATGCGCCGTTTTCGCGAATGGATCTGATCTCCTGCCGCAATCTCCTGATTTACCTGAACCGGGAGGCACAAAGCCGCGCGCTGGACATTTTTCACTTCGCCTTGCGCCCGAGCGGACTTCTTTTCCTCGGCTCCTCAGAAGCGATCGATGAAACGAGTGCGCTCTTCCGAGTCTCGGATAAAAAACATCGAATCTTTACCCAGCAACCGGCACGGCGTTTGGGCTTGCCGGTGCCTCTGGGTCCGGGATTGCTGATGCGAGCGATGCAAGTGCAGGAGGATAGTCGTCACGCCCCGGTGCTGATCGGGCGCTCCTTTGGCTTGACCCATCTGCCTCCGGCTGACGCTGAACCAGGCACGGGGAATGACCATCTCTCCTCCAGCGAATTGCACCTGCGCCTCGCCGAGCGGATCGCTCCGCCGTCTGTGATTGTGAATGCCGATTACGACATCGTGCATCTCTCACCCAGCGCTGGGCGTTTTCTACAACTCACCGGCGGCGACCCGACGTTGAATTTGCTGCGGGTGGTTCACCCGATGATGCGTGTCGAGTTGCGGGCGGCTCTTTTCCACGCATCCGAAAGCGGGGAAACGATCGAAGTGCCGCGCGTTTCATTTGAGTTTGAGGGAAATCACCGCGAAGTCACTCTGCGCGTCGCCCCCGCACGTGAACTCGCGCCGGGGTTCTCCATCGTCGCGTTTGATCTGATCGAGATGGCTGCGGAAAATGCGATTCCTGCCGCGCGCACCCGTTCCGGCGAATCCGACCCGATGCGCCCGCTAGAACTGGAAAATGAATCCCTCAAGTCGCGGCTACGCGACACCGTGGAGCAATACGAGGCGAGCAACGAGGAGCAGAAAGCCAGCAACGAAGAACTCCAGTCCATGAACGAGGAGCTTCGTTCTACTGCGGAGGAATTGGAGACTTCCCGTGAAGAACTGCAAAGCGTCAACGAAGAGCTTTCCACGGTTAATGGAGAACTGAAAAGCCGCGTGGAAGATCTCAACCACGCGAACAGCGATTTACAAAACTTGATGGCCGCGTCTGCCATCGCGACCCTCTTTTTGGATCGTGATTTGCGCATTATGCGCTACACGCCGAGCGCGGTTTCGCTTTTCAGCCTCATTCCTGGCGATATCGGCCGTCCCCTTGCCGATCTGCGGCATCAGATCGAATATGCGGACCTTTCCGCTGATGCACGCCGCGTGTTGGAGTTTCTCTCGCCCGTTGAGCGCCAGGTGCAGAGTGCCGGTGAATGGTATCTAACTCGCCTGTTACCTTATCGGACTCTCGACGACCACATCGCTGGCGTGGTGCTGACGTTTGTAAATATCACCGCCGCAAAGGACGCCGAGGACAAGCTGCGCGAGAGCGAGGAGCAGTTTCGCAGAGCCTTGGAGGACGCTCCCATCCCGGTCATCATGCAGGCAGACGATGGTCAAGTCCTGCAGATCAGTAACACGTGGACGGAGCTGACCGGCTATTCACGCGAGGAAATCCCGACGTTCGACGCATGGCTGAACCACGCCTACGGCTCCGGCACCGACATTGTGCGGGATCATGTGCGCGAACTTTTCGACGGCAAGCTGCGCCAGATCGAACTCGAGATCGAAGTCAAGACCCGCTCCGGGGAAAAGCGCCACTGGGCCTTCAGCGCTTCCGCGCCTGGAAGACTGCGCGACGGTCGCCGCTTTATCGTCGGCATGGCGCTCGACATCACCGAGCGCGCGGCGGCGAGCGCAGCCTTGAGCGAAAGCCAGGAGCGCCTGCGGATGGTGGTGGAAAACGCGCGCGAATACGCCATTTTTTCCCTGGACCCACAGCGCAACATCACGACTTGGAACAGCGGCGCGGAAGCCATTCTCGGCTGGTCGGAAAACGAGATCCTCGGGCAGAGCGCCGACATTATTTTCACTGCCGAAGATCGCGCCAACGATGTAGCCGGACAAGAAATGCAAACCGCTTTAAAGAAAGGCCGCGCCGAGGACGAGCGCTGGCACCTCCGCAAGGATGGCAGCCGTTTCTGGGCCAGCGGCGTGATGATGCCCATGCGCGACATGCAGAACCAGATCACCGGTTTTGTGAAAATCTTCCGCGACCAAACCCAATCTCGTTTCGACGAGGAAGCGCGCCGGGAGGCCGAGGAACGTTTCCGGATCTTGGTCGATTCCGTGCAGGATTACGCGATTTTCCTGCTCGATGCCGAGGGCTTCATCACGAGCTGGAACCAGGGTGCCGCACGCATCAAAGGCTACACCGAGGAAGAAGTGATCGGGCAGCACGTGTCGCTGTTTTATACGACGGATGAGATCACCGACAACCTCCCGCAAAAAGAAATGGCCACCGCTCGCGCCCACGGCCGGTCCGAAAATGAAAGCTGGCGGGTGCGGAAAGATGGCAGCCTTTTCTGGGTCAACGAAATCATGATCTCCCTCAGCGATTCCTCGGGCGGCTTCGCCAAAATCAGCCGCGACCTCACCGAGCGGAAGAAATTTGAGGACGAACTCACCAAGCACCTCGCCGCCGCACAGTCCGCACGCCAGGACGCCGAGGCGGCCGGCAAAGCGAAAGATCACTTCATCGCTGTGCTTTCCCATGAGCTTCGCACTCCGCTCACTCCAGTTTTCCTCGCTGTCCAAGCCCTTCGGCATACCAAAAATCTCCCGCCATTCGCTGTGGAATCCATCGAGATGATCGATCGCAATGTGAAGCTCGAAGCCCGGATGATCGACGACCTCCTCGACCTCACCCGCATGGCCCACGGAAAAATCGAGCTTCTGCAAGACGAAGTCGATCTACACCGCGCCATTCACGATGCCCTCCAAGTCGCGCAAGGCGATATCCAGGGACGTCGGCAAAAACTTTCAGTCGAGTTAGAGGCGACTCAGTTTTTGGTCTGCGGCGACTTCCAGCGTCTTCAGCAAGTCTTTTGGAATCTGCTGAAAAACGCCTCCAAATTCGCGCCATTTGACGGCTCTATCGGTGTAAAAAGTCGGAATGAAGACCACCATATCGTCGTCTCCATCACCGACAATGGCATCGGGATCGCCCCCGATGCCCTGGCCCGCATTTTTGAGGCGTTTACCCAGGCCGACGACACGATTAATCGCCACTTCGGCGGTCTCGGCCTCGGGCTTTCCATTGCCTCCGCCACCATCAGCGGACTCGGCGGCACGCTCTCAGCCGACAGCGCAGGACAAGGCCACGGCGCGGTTTTTACCGTTCGACTTCCATTGCTCTCACCCGCATCTTCGTGAATCCGTCCTACACCCGAGCCACGTAATCAGGTGGTAATGGATTCGCCTGATACCAATGCAACTTCACTGACTATTTTCCTAGTCGAGAATCATCCCGATACTCTTCGTTTTCTAACGTTCTATCTCGAGCAAAGCGGCCATACCGTTTACACCGCCACCTCCATCGCCGATGCTCGCAAAAGCATCGCTTTTACGGATTTCGACGTCCTCCTTTCCGATATCGCTTTGGCCGATGGCGAAGGTTGGGATCTCATGCGCGAAGTCCAGGCCAAAAAAAATGCTGTTTACGGCATCGCCCTGAGTGGCTTCGGTATGCAGCGAGATCGCCAAAAAAGCCTCGACGCCGGGTTTCGCCATCATTTGGTGAAACCGTTTTTACCAGAGGAGTTAGATGCGATTCTGGCCAGTGCAGCCGACGAGCGCAGCCATCTCGCCGCCCCACGCTAGCATGGTCGCCCTAGCGGCGGACCCACACACTCGCCTGCGCGATGCTCCACTGGTATTTCCGAGCGTGCTCGCGAATGAGAAATGGTAAATCCTGCGTCGTTAGCAGGAGGAAATCCGGCAACTCCCGTTGCAACCGCTCCATCGTCGTCACCGGGCGCTCGTTTTCGTAGAACCCACCGAGCCAGTTTGCCTGCGGCGTGTAGTCTTCGAGCCACGTGTAGGGCGAAGTCAGAATCAATTGGCCGCCGGGCTTCACCAGCGCGGGCAGCTGACGCAAAAACCGCAGCGGATCACTCAGTCGATCGATCAAATTCGCCGCGTGCACGACGTCGAATCCGCCATTGATACGGATGGAACTCGACTCTAAATGCATCGCGTCCCCCGTCTCGAAACGCACCCGGCGACGGTCGATCTCCGACGGCAAAAAGTTCCGCAGCGCCGTCGCTAGATGACCCTCCTCGCAGCGGTTGAATTCCGCGTAACCCGACTCTTTCACCGCCCGTGCCGCAGCGATAAATCGATGCGAAAAATCCACTCCCACCACCTCGGTGCAGTGACGCGCCAGCTCGAAACTCGACCGCCCGACCGCGCACCCCACATCCAGCGCCCGCGCATTCCGCGGCAGTAAATCCGTTTGCAACATCCGCGCCACCGACCGCACGGCGAAATCGGCCGACGCCATCATTTCCGGCACTCCCGGCGGCACCACTTGCTCGGGCGACGCGTAGTGAAACAACAAATACTCCGCCAGCAACTTATCCGTCTCGTAAGGATTCATCCGAGTTCCATCCTATTCACCGTTCCGACGGCATTCCACCGGAAAATTAGCCGGCCTTTCGCTCGCCGGCCAGGCCGATCAATAAATCAATCTGCCGCTGCTGCATTTCGATCAATTCCGCCCAGTTTTTCTCGCGCAACTCATCGATTTTTTCGTGCAAACTGAGAATCTCCAGTTCCGCCTTCAGATTCACCTCGTAATCATGCGCCGCATTGAGCCGATCCTTTGCCGATTGCCGATTCTGCGACATCAAAATCAGCGGCGCCTGGACCGAAGCGAGCATGGAGAGGAATAAATTCAGCAGAATATACGGATACGGATCGAACGGTTTGCGATGTGCCAGCGCGATGGAATTAATCAGGACCCAGATCCCCAGCACGACTCCGAAACAAATGATAAACGTCCACGAACCGCCAAAGGAAGCGACCTTGTCCGCCAGGCGTTGGCCAAAGGTGAGTTCGCCTTCAAATTCGCTGTTGATATTGCGGCTGACATGCTGCCGCTCCTCAAACGATTTCAACACGCGTTCTTCACGTGCGGACAGCGCCTTGAACTTCGACGCAACCTTCTTCCCGACGGCACTGCGCAAAGAGTCATTCATACGCGCAGATTACATGGTCCCCCGGTCGATTGCAGCATTCATCCTTTCACTGGAAAAACCCGCCTGAATGCGATCTAACTCGACTGAGAAATTAGCCATTTTTCAACGAGAAAAGTGGTTGCGGGGCTGGGATTTGAACCCAGGACCTTCAGGTTATGAGCCTGACGAGCTACCAGACTGCTCCACCCCGCGATTTGAAGAGTCGAAAAGTAAGACGTGCCGCGGATTCCGCAAGCAACTATTTTTGAAAATCGCGCGCCCGTCATTGGCTCCGCCCTATTTTGTGTTGCTCCGATCTGCCAAGTGTATTAATAAACCCGTCCCCCGCTCATCGGCTCACGCCGTTTTTTCATTCCAGTTCCATCCCTATGACATCTCTCATCATCCTCGCGCAGGCGACTCCGGCTTCGAATCCACTCACCGGGCTTTTGCCGATTCTGTTTTTGATCCCCATTTTCTACGTCCTGATCATTCGTCCTCAGCAGAAACGCGCAAAGGATTTGAAAAATCTCGCCGAGAACCTGAAAACGGGCGATCGCGTCGTCACTAACGCCGGTCTCCACGGCATCGTCGCCAATGTGAAGGAAAAGACGTTTCTCCTGAAGGTCGCCGACAATGTGAAGCTGGAATTTGATAAGTCAGCCATCGGCACCATCGATTCACGCACGGACGCGGTGACTGAAATTTAGACCGGACTTCCAGCGGAATCTTCCCCACTTTTTATGGTTTTGTCACCTGCACTGACGTTTGGACTCGGGATCGTTTTATTGATTCTTTTTGCCGTTTATTTTGCCGCGGATGATGTGCGGCGCAAACGCATCGCTGGTCTGGTGCTGACGATTTTTATCACCGCATTTTGCCTCATGGTGGTGACGCCGATTGACCAGAAGATACGACTCGGACTCGACTTAAAAGGCGGCACGTCGTTTTTGATGCGGCTCGTCCGGGAAAACGACGACAAAGGTCAGCCGCGCCAGATTACCAAGGACCAGCTCGATCAAGCCGTGGAGACGATCCGCAAGCGTGTGGATCAATTTGGCACCGGCGAACCAGTCATCAGTCCTCAGGGCGAGGATCGCATTTTGGTGCAGATTCCCGGCCTGAAAACGGAGGACGTCGAGACGGCGCGTCAGCAGCTCGAGAAAGTGGCGAAATTGGAATTTAAAATCGTGCATCCAGAGAGCATGTCGCTCGTTCCACAGATCGAAGCGGGAACAGCGATCACCCCTCCGGGTTATCGGATTCAGACTGAAAAAGCGGATAAAAAGGGCGACAAACCGTTTAAGTTGCTCGTGAAGCAGCGCGCAGAGATGGATGGAACTGGAATCGAGTCCGCTTATCCGCAATTTGACGGCATGAAGTATCTGGTCGCGATGAAATTCACTCGCGATGGGACAAAGCAATTTGCGGATCTCACCTCGCGCAATGTCGGCAATCTCCTCGCGATCGTTCTCGACGGTGAAGTGCAATCCGCCCCGCAAATCAAGGAAGCGCTGACCAATGGCCAGGCGACGATTTCCGGGACGTTTACGGACACCGAAGTGCGTAATCTTTCCAGTGTTTTGGAGAACCCGCTGCAAACTCCGGTGAAAATCGACGAGACGCGCAGTGTTTCCGCCACGCTGGGTCAAAACTCCGTGCGCTCGGGCATTCTTGCCGGTCTGCTCGGGATCGTCGTGGTCGCGATTTTTATGGCGATCTATTATCGGACAGCGGGTCTGGTGGCGCTGGTGGGATTAGTCGTCAACATCTCCATATTACTCGGAGTCATGTCTCTTTTTGGCTTCGTGCTGACGCTGCCCGGTATTGCCGGCATTATTTTGACGGTCGGCATGGCCGTGGATGCGAACGTTTTAATCTACGAACGTCTGCGAGAGGAACTGGCCCTTGGCAAATCGATTTCCGCTGCGGTGGACGCGGCCTACGAGAAGGCGTTCACGGCTATTTTTGATGCGAACGCGACCACACTCATCACGGCAGCGATCTTGTTTTGGCAATCGAGCGGTCCGGTGAAAGGCTTCGCGATCACGCTGACCGTCGGCATCATTGCCTCGGTGTTTTCTGCTCTGATTGTGACGCGGATGTGCTTTTCCTGGATGATTTATTTCGGTTGGCTGAAGGAGTTCACGATGATGAATATTTTGCGTAATCCGAAGTTCGACTTCCTCGGCAAACGCAAAGTGGCGGTGCTGTTTTCCATCGTGGTTTTAACAGGTTCTGCGGTGATCTTCGGCCTGCGAGGCGAGAAGAATTTCGGAGTCGATTTCCGTGGAGGCGATCTCCTTTTGATGTCGATGCAGAAACCGGTTTCTGATGCCGACGCGAGGGCTGCGCTGAATCGCAACGACGTAGTCGTGCAGAGCGAAACCAATGGAGTGGGCCGCTATTTGCAGGTCCGTAGTCCATTCGATACCAGTGCAGAAATTGCCCGTAAACTGACGGAAAGCTTCCCCGACGCTGGGCTGAAGATCAGCCAGACGGACCGGGTCGGAGCCTTGGTCGGCAAGCAACTGGCAAGGACCTCGATGATCGCGCTCGGCATGGGGATGCTTGGTATTTTGCTTTATGTAACGATGCGCTTCGAGCTCTCCTTCGCGATTGGTGCATTGGTGGCGGTCTTGCACGATGTCGTGATCACCGTTGGTCTTTTCGCGCTTTTTGGACGCGAACTCTCGCTCGTGATGGTTGGCGCGGTGCTGACGATTGCCGGCTATTCCATCAACGATACCATCGTGGTTTACGACCGAATCCGTGAAGGGCTCCGCAGCGGACGAAAAGGCTCTGTCCAGGAGATTATGAACGCCAGCATCAACGAAACCCTGAACCGCACAATCTTGACTGGCGGGGCCACTCTCCTCTCGATGATGGGACTCTACATTCTCGGAGGCGAGGCGTTGAACGACTTCGCATTTGCCATTCTGATCGGCATTCTGGTCGGCACGTATTCCTCCATTTACATCGCCTCCCCAGTCGTCCTGTGGTGGTCGAAATGGAAAGGCGAAGCCCTGGATCGTCAGATCAAAAACGCGGACTTGGTCGTCGTTCAAGGGTGACCTTCTTCCAATGCGGCCAGAAAACGTCGGTTGACGTTCTGCTCGAAGCCAGATAACATCTCCCCTCACACAAGACTTTTTCACAACAAGCCACTTAAACTAAAAATACACTATGCCAGAGGTAATCGTTCGCAAAGGAGAGCCCATTGACCGCGCTCTAAAAAGACTCAAAAGCAAGCTCGACGCGGAGGGCATCATGGAAGAAGTCCGTCGCCTCCGTGCGTTTGAAACTCCGGTGCAGAAAACCCGCCGCAAAGCGAAGTCGAACGCCAAGAAAGCCAAATTGAAATTTCGTTTCAACCCGGCGTAAATCTTTCCGATAGAACCCTTTGAAGTCCCGCCGCCTCTCGTAGGTCGCGGGATTTTTCATTGATGTCTAACTCGACTCAAAAAACGACCAGGCAGATGATCTCCCTTTCAGAAGATCATATCCATCTTTGGCAAGGCACGCTTTCCGAAATTCTGCCGCGTGTCCAACTGGAGCATCTTTCCGAGGCGGAACGGTTGAAGGTGCCCAGCCTCAGAAACAAAACGATGCAGACCCAATTTCTGGTGTCGCGCTGGTTGACGCGTCATGTTCTATCTCGCTACCTCCAAATAACTCCGGCAGAGGTGCCCATTTCCCAGTCCGAAAATGGCAAGCCAGATATCGATGGAACTCCGATCAAATTTAATCGGAGTCACTCTGGGGACCGAATCGTCCTGGCCATAGGCTCGGGGAGTCCGGTGGGAGTAGACATCGAAGCCATTACAGAGCGCCCTCAGATGGCTGGTATCGTTCAGCGCTGGTTCGAGCCAGAGGAGCGGGAGACGTTTCTCACGTTGCCAGAGAGTCAGCGTCCGGCATTTTTCTATTCGGGTTGGACTGAAAAAGAAGCCGTGCTCAAAGCGTGGGGCTGGGGTTTGAGTCGACTTTCAGTCTATTCTAAAACCCGGAAAATTTCGTCAGTGGAAATATTCACACCATCTGCCGGATTTGCCGGTTGCGTGGCTTGGGCGAGCCGCGAAGCGAAAACGGTTAGCTTCTACTCGATCTAATACCGCTTGCGGAGATTGCTCGGCAAAATCCCGAGTTCGTTACGGTATTTTGCAACCGTTCGCCGGGCAATCGGGATCCCGCGATCCGAGAGAATTTTGACGATTTCCTTGTCACTTAACGGATTACTGGTGTCCTCGTTTTTGACCAAACCGGCGATCCCACCTTTTACACTGGTGTTACTCATGTTCTCGCCCTCGGCCGTCTGATATCCGGGAGTGAAAAAATATTTCATGTCAAAAACGCCCTGCGGCGTCGCCATGTATTTTCCGGAAATCGCCCGGCTGACCGTGGTCTCATGGACGCCGACAATGTTAGCGATCTGCACCATGGTGAGCGGCTTCAGATGAGCCGCGCCGCTTTCGAGAAATTCGTGCTGATGCTTCACGATCTCGCTGGCAATATTTTGAATCGTTTGCTGGCGTTGGTGGATGCTCTTGATCAGAAACTTGCCGCTGCGAATCTTTTCCCGGATGTAGTCTTTCACCTCGGTGCCATTGCCGTCTGCCGACATGAGGTCTTTATACGTGTTGCTGATTCTCAGATGCGGAATCTGCTCACCGTTCATGGAAATCGTGTATTCCCCGCTGATTTTTTCCACATTCACGTCTGGCAAAACGTAATTGTTCGGGTCCGGGGTAAAAATTTGACCCGGCTTAGGGTCAAGTGTGCCGATGAAATTCGCGTAGCGCTGCACCTGTTCCGGACTCATCCCGAGCTTGCGACCAATCTCCGGAAAACGACGTTTGCCCAGATCCGCCAGATGGTTTTCCACCATCCGATATTCCGGCGAACCTTCTTTCCCGACGCGCCGTAATTGAATCAATAGACAGTCTTTCAAATCCAACGCCCCCACGCCGACAGGATGAAAAGTTTGCACGATGTCGAGCACACGTCGAAAATTTTCCTCCGGAATGCCCGTGTTCATCGACATTTCCTCCGGACTCGTCTGCAAAAACCCAGAGTCGTCGATATTGCCAATGATCAGTTCGGCCGTGCTCCGGTCACCCTGACCCAGCTCGAGCGTGTTCAGTTGATCGAGCAAATGCTGCTGCAGCGTCTGTTCCTGCACAATCGAATCAAAGAAAAACTGACGCCGTTCCTCCTCATCCGAAGTCCGACCCGAATAGCTCGCACTTTGCGCCATGTAATCGCGCCACTCCTCGTCGAGCTTCGCCAGCTTCTCGAACTCATCCTTAAAATCATCCATCTCCGCCTGCTTGTCCTCGATGCTCGGCTCGGTAATGTCCTCCTCGATCACCGGATTCGTCTGAATCTCCTGCTGGATAATATTCCTCAACTCCAGCATGGGAGCCTGTAAAATGGCCAGGCTTTGTTGCAACTGCGGTGCGAGCACCTGCTGGAGCGACATGTTCTGTGACTGGTGCATTCCGGAATTCGCCATCGAGAGAAATCTAGTGGGTATATTTCCTGCTGCAAGCGTATAGTAACAGAACGTTTTAGATTCCTATCTCACTCGCATCAGAAATTAATGAAGACACTCCATCCGTCCACTTTCCTAGCTGGCTTCGCGCTGGCCGGCCTCCTCTGGATTGTTCCGCTCGGCGCACAAAACACTGGCGCCGATGAACTCCTCCCGTTAACGCAGGCCATTGCGGCTCAACAAAAAGTCATCGACGAGAACCAGACGGCGATCGATAAAAGCCTCGCCACCATTCAGGAAGATCTCCGCCAGGCGAAAATCTACGTTGGCCGCGTTGGCAAAGCGAAAGGAACGAAATGAAAATCACCGCCACAGCGTTTCTCATCATCTTGCTCGGGCTGAGTTCGATCCGACTCCACTCACAAACCGCTGCTCCGGCCAATTCAGGCGCGATTTTGTTGCAGATGAAGGCAGCGAACGACGCACTGATTGCCCGTCAAAAAGCTTCGCTCGAAGTCCTGAAAGCTATGGAAGTCGACTCAAACAACATCCGCATCGTCGCCAAACGCGGCTGACCGTCGGCAGATTCGACTCGAACTCGAATCAAAGATCGCTCTTTTTCAACTCCAGCTTCCGATACAACGTCGCCATGCTGACATCGAGCATGCCCGCCGTTTTTTCACGTGAATCGTTGTTGAAAGCCAGCGTCTGCTCAATGTAACGACGCTCCATGGCCTTCACAAATTCGTCCAGTTTCTGCCCAATCCGCCACTCCACGTTTGGCCCGTTAACCGTCGTATCCTGATTATTCGCTACCTGCGGCGGCATATCATCGGGTTTGATCACGCCATTATCGCAAAGGGCGCAGGCGCGTTCGACCGCGTTTTCCAGCTCGCGAACATTTCCCGGCCAACTGTAGCGGCCGAGCAACTCGAGCGCTTTGGCTTCGATTTTCTTGGGCTCCGTGCTCGTTTGCGACGCATTTTTCGCCAAAAAGTGATTCACCAAAAGCGGCACGTCTTCGAGACGATCCCGAAGTGGCGGGAGTTCCAGTGGAATCACGGCCAGGCGATAGTATAAATCCTCGCGGAATCCCCCACCCTTGATTTTTTCGCTGAGCGCCTCGTTCGTCGCGGCAACGACGCGCACATTGATGGCGACGCTCTTCGTTTCACCTACGCGCCGGATATGGCGTTCCTGCAGCACTCGCAGCAACTTGGTTTGCAACGCCGGCGCCATGGAATTCACTTCATCGAGGAAAATCGTGCCTTCGTTCGCCTCTTCGAACAAGCCGAGTTTGTCCTGAACCGCGCCCGTGAAAGAGCCTTTTTTGTGACCGAAAAGCTCGGATTCCAGCAGATTTTCCGGCAGCGCCGAACAATTGATCGCCACAAACGGGTGATGCTGACGATGCGAGTTAAAGTGCAATGCGCGCGCGACGAGTTCTTTACCAGTGCCGCTCTCGCCCTGAATCAAAATCGTGCTATCGGTATCGGCAACTTTCGCGATCAAATTGTAGATCGACTGCATCTTGCCACTCGTGCCGATAATGTTCTCGAACTTGTATTTCTCCTTCAGTTCTCGTTTGAGATACACATTTTCGCGAATCGCGGCCTGAAAATCTAAAGCGCGCTGCACCGTGAGCTGCAACTCATCGATTTTGAATGGCTTGGTGATGTAATCGAACGCCCCAAGCTTCATCGCATCGACGGCCGTTTCGACGGACGCGTAGCCCGTAATCATGATCACGGCTGTGTTTGGAAGCTTCTCTTTACACTCGCGGAGAATGTCGAACCCACCGACTTTCTCCATCTTGATGTCGACGATAACCAATTGCGGGGCAGCCTTTTCCAACTGTTCCAATGCCGCCACCGACGAGCTAAACGGCATCGCTTGATGACCTTTTTCCCGACAGAGTGTTGCGATGACTTCCACCATCGAGGGCTCGTCATCGACGATCATTATTTTTGCCATAGTGGCACGAATTTTATCTCAGGAATGAGAATCGGCAATCCAAAAATGCGTTTGATTATCAGAATTGATTGGAACTGAAACCAAAATCCAGCAATCGAGCGCTATCTACCCAGATTCCGGGTCGATTCGTGTGCAGCACCACCGCCAAATATTCGCGCTGATCCCGCAACGCACTGCTGACCAAAACCTGCTGCGCTGGATTGGTGAAGCCCGTTTTCAGTCCGATGCAACCCGGATAGCGCGCCAGGAGTCGATTGTGATTTGTGAGTGGAACGACGCCGCGCGGGCATTGCCAGTCGTAGGTTTGCGTGCGGACAATTTCGCGAAAAACCGGGAGTTGCATCGCGGCCCGACCGATCCGTGCCAGATCGTGCGGCGTCGTATAATGCTGCGGATGATGCAAGCCGTTCGGGTTCATGAAATGACTGTCCGTCGCTCCCAATTCCGCCGCGCGCTGCGTCATTTTTTCCGCAAAAGCCGTCACGCTTCCGGCATTGTCCCGAGCCAGCGTCATGGCGACGTCGTTCGCGCTTTTCAGGAGCAATCCATAAAGCAACTGACGTCGCGTGTAAGTTTCGCCCGGCTTCAGATCGAGCGAACTCGGCTCTACCTTCGTATCGGAAAGCTCGACCGTGACAAAGTCATCCAAATGGCCGCTTTCGATGACTAACAAAGCCGTCAGAATCTTCGTGGCGCTGGCTGGAAAATATCGATGGTCGGCATTTTTTTCCCAGAGAATCGCGCCGGAAAAACTATCCATCACCACGGCGCCTTCCGCTGCGACGACCATCGCGCCGGGAGCGTTCTCCGCATCGGCAGAATGCGCTCTAACTCCGCTCAAAAAAAGCAGCGCCAGGATGGTTGCCAGCCTTATCATAACGGTTTTCCGGCGATCATTTTCCATGGAATCGGACGTTTGTTTTGCAGGATCGTTTCGTAAATTTCCGTCGCTCGAATGTCGCCCGCTGGAACCGCGATGGCATCGGCAAATGCGCCGGCCCGCAACACTCCTAACCTTTCGGATTCTTGCAACGATTCGGCCGGATTCCGCGTCACCATCTCGATGATTTCGATGGGACTCACCTCAGAAAATTTCTCGGCGAAACAACGCATCTCAGCAAACAAATCCAGCTTGTCGTTACTAACTAGACTGTCGCTGCCGATGCTGATGTTAGCATTCGCGGCGCGCAATTTTTCATAGGGAAATTCGCTGTGCTGAAAGAACTGATGACTCTTTGGGCAATGCGCCACTTGAATGCGTGCGCCCTGCGACCAGCGCGCGAGCAAGTCGTAATCGTCGGATGTTAGCTCGTTCAGGTGGACGAGTAAATTTCCCGGCTGAAGATTGCCATATTCGATCAAGTGCTGGAGCGGCGTGTGATGTCCGCAATCGCCCATGTCGCGGCCGAGGCTTTGCAAAAAATCGTAGAGCGGCCCGCGGGCATCACGCAGCATTTGCATTTCCTCGATCGATTCCGCGACGTGCGTGGTGACTAACAATCCACTAACATTCGCCGCGTCCTGCGCCAGCCGATAAAGCTCGGCGGAAGCGGTGTAAGGCGCGTGTGGACTTAAAGCGAATCGAGTTAGATCGGACTCTGGCGGCGCGAAAAAACGCAGAGCGCCATGCATCGATTCTTCGCTGTGATGCCGCAGCCGGATGTCGAGCATTTCGTAACACCACCAGGTGCGCAACGGGAGATCGGGGCGGCGTTCCATCAACTCTGGAAACGACTCGATGTTCACCACGGTCGTCGTGCCGTGGCGCAATAATTCCGCCGCTCCGGCGATGGTTGCGGCTAGATAATCGTCGTCGCTCAAGTTGCGTTTCGCGGCGTTGATTCGCTGAATCCATTTCGCAAAAGTGGTTTGAGTTAGAATCGAATGACGCAACGAACTTAACGCCAGATGACAATGCGCGTTGATCAATCCGGGCATCAGAATGACTTCGCCGAGATCAACGGTTTTCGATGGAAATTCGGGCGCGAGTTTTGCGAATTTCCCGACGCCCAGAATTTTGTCTCCTTCGACGAGCAACCCGCCATCCTCGATCGGCGGGCCGTCCATGCTGACGAGAAAACGGGCGCGGTAAAGTGTCATGCCGGAGGCTTCTTTACCGTCTCGCGGGCGGCAGCGACAAGGATATTACAACATTCCTCGCATGGGAGCGGAATGAAACTCCCCTCACTGTGGAGTGCGCTCAAACTCCGATCTAATTTTTCCCGCGGCAATGTCGTGATTGGCACGCCGGGCTCGATTTGCCACAGGATCGTCTTCAGGCATTTCTCTGGCGGACAGACTTCGCCGATGAGCGTATCCGCCTGCGCGTTCGTGATTTTTCCCGTGATGCGATACATGCCGGTCTGGCGATTGACGGTGTCTCGCAGATCGACGGGATGGCCCTCATTTTTCTCAAAGGCCCAGGCGGTTCCTAACATTGCGGGATAGAAAAAATCCAGCGCGCGGATGACGTCGTCGAGCGTGGAGAGAGTCATGCGCCAGCCTTGTTTCAATGTCGGCGCGGTTCGGAGCGGACGATACTTTCCGGCGGCGTCTAGCTTGCCGATCTCGATGGCGTCCTCGGGCTGGTCGTATGCAACGAACATCGCGGCTGGATCGTCGCGATAATGTTCTAACTCGAATGAAAATTCCCGCCGCGTGATACGAATCTCACCTACATGAGTTTTTCCTTCGTCGAGCCAGCGCTGGAGTTGATCGGCCAATCTCATACGGCCATGGCGTGACGGTCGTCGAACGCCTGCACTTGATCGAGGATGACATCGGCCAGCAACGGCGACGTTCCGATCGCACTCGCATAGTAAAGTTGCCGACCGCGCAGAGTCATTGGGTTGCGCCTGAAAAATCCCAACTGACTGACCGCTCCCGCCGGTTCCGCTTCCATTCCCAGCAGCACGGGAATGTCCTCGTAACTATGCAATCCATCGGCGATGAAAAATGGCACCACCACGACGTGTTCGAGCGTGGTCAGTTTGTCCCATTCGGCAACGGCGGGCGTTTCCTCCATGAAGGCATCGACGACTTCGCCGAATTCGCCCAGGGCCCGGATGCGCGCGACTTGATCGCGAATGGCTTGCGCCGAATTGTCGTTCAATCCGGTGCCGTGGCCGACGATGACCAAACTGATGCGACTGAGATCGATACCTGGGGCCACTTCGCGGGCGCGTTGCAGGAGGAGGCCGGTCATATTCGCGTGGTTGCCGACCGGTTCGCAGTATTTGATGAGTCGCCCGTCGCGCTCGGTGATCGCGCCATTCAACTGAAACTCCCGTGGTAAAATCGTCTGCGTAAAATAGCCTTCGCTGATGAAATTCGGCACGATGTAAACTTCGCGTGCCTCCACGATGCGCCAGATTTGCCTGAAACTCGGCTCTTCTTTCCAAAAACACGCATGGACTTCGGCAAAAATCCCGCGTCGCCGAATCGTGGCTGCGTGGAGATGCGTCGGCCCGCTGGAATCCGGGTTCAAGGTCGAGCCGTGGCCGGCCAATACCAGCGCGCAGTGAGATTTATCCATGCAGACATCTACGTTTGAAACCCACATTCCGACAAGCCGGGCAGCAAA
The DNA here is from genome assembly GCA_043758065.1 of Spartobacteria bacterium. Classification (GTDB taxonomy): domain Bacteria; phylum Verrucomicrobiota; class Verrucomicrobiia; order Chthoniobacterales; family DASVRZ01; genus DASVRZ01. The sequence continues at coordinate 17,711 of JAYVOE010000062.1, forward strand.
ATAATCGGCAAACGCCCTCGTCGTCCGCCAAGAACAAGGCTTAGACCGGTGTCATTTGTGTGATCGTGTCGATTAAGAGTCGGGTAGCTTGAATCCCAAATATCGCACGATTCGGCTCGCTAACTCCTCAATCGTCTTGTCTCCCTTTGCAGTCGGGTATTTGAGCGTCCGGCGATGATACATGCGTTCTCTCAAATCGAGAGCATCACCAGAATCAGAAGGGTGCATACCTCCCCTAGCCGCTAAATCGAAGTAGTAATCATCTTCGTGTGTGAGCATGTCGGTTCTATTACCTCTCAATCACAACGCCAGCCAAAATGCGCCACTGCGGTCTCACTGCAACCGCAACTCTTACAGATACCATTCTTAAAACTATGCTTCCCCTCACGGAACACCCAGCCAAGAAATTTTGATAGAAGTCCCCAACCAATGTCAGCTGAAGTATATGGGGCTGAATACTGACACCGTTTGCAGGTAACCTGGTCGATGTCGCGTGTAGTATTTTCAGCAAACGGAACTCCGCAAACGATACCGCCGTCGCCAAATTTATCGTAATGAACTTTCTTCATTCGGTTTAAGAGTTAAAAGCCGGGGAACCTAACATATTGAGTTGCACCTGGCTTTCCGATTTTAGTGCGTTCAGCAACGCGATCTTTAGACAGGCGGCGTGGCCGGGTCGCTGCTTTTGCCACGTTGCGGGTTGCGTTCGACTCGGCTGGCGCGTTTCCAGGCGTGCAGTTTCTCGGGGTTGTGTTCGTAGAGGTTGCTGAAGATCGGGTCCAGGATATCGACCTCGGTATTGATGGCGGTGAGTTCGCTGCTGATGAGGGCGGTGTCTTCGGTGCCTTCCTGCACTTCGGTGGTGTTGTGTTTGTTGAGCTCGTCGAGCAGGTCGCGGTCGTGGCGCAGGTTGGTGACGAAGGCGGGGTTGATCGCCAGTTCGAGGAAGCGGGCGCGAAGGGCGGCTTTGGCGAGTTTTTGCTCGGCGGTGTCACCGCCATCGGCGACGGGGGCGTTGTTGTCTTCCAAGAGGGCGAGCAGGCTGTCGGCGTAGGTGCGGATGTCTTTCTCGATGCGGGGTGGCACGTGGTTGAAGGGAACGGCAAATCCGACTTCTTTGCTACGGAGTTCGATGCCGCGCGCGGTGCTGGCGATGGATTTGAAGTCGAGGAGGTGCGCGTCGAGCACGCTCGATTTGGTGATGAGGTTGGGCGCTTGCCCGGCGACGGCGCGGCGGATGACTTCGCGGCGGGCTTTAATCTTATCGATATGTTCCTGAACGATAAGGACGAGGCGATGGTCGTCGATGTTGTTGTCTCCGAAGAGGGTAACGTTATCAGCACGGTCGGTGCGGCGGGTGTCTCGGTCGTTCATAGTGTTTTTGGTTTTTAGAGGTTTGGTATGCTTTGGCAGATGCTTTCTATCTGTTTATCGGTTGTAAAAGCAACTGCGAACCAGGTCTGCACCAGAAATGAGCCCGCAGGGAGGGGGTCCGGGGCAACGCGCACGTGGTTTGAGACTGATGCGCACTACGTTCGAGGTCGGCGACACATGGTTCGGGGGTGACGCGCACGTGGTTCGGGGGTGACGCGCACGTGGTTCGAGGGTGACGCGCACATGGTTCGGGCGTGACGCGCACATGGTTCGAGGGCGGCGCGCACGTGGTTCGAGACTGATGCGCACTATGTTCGAGGGTCGGCAGGATCAGCTCCAAGTCTAGCTTTGGAATAGTAACCGGCTCGCAATAGGCCGCAGGGTGCCTTGTTTTACAGTTGAGTCCGATTCGATTCTGCCCAAGAGTCGCGCCTCTCAAATGCATTCTTTCCAATACCAAGGCGGTCGGCTCCGCTGCGAGGCCGTCGACCTCGAATCTCTCGCTGATACCTATGGAACTCCGCTCTATGTTTACAGCTCGGCGACGATTCTGGACCACTTTCGCCGTCTGGATTCTGCGATGGCCGAGCTCGATCACCAGATTTGTTACGCGGTCAAAGCGAACTCCAATCTGGCCGTCCTTAACCTGCTCGCGAAGGAAGGCTGCGGCTTCGATATTGTTTCGGGCGGCGAACTTTTTCGAGTGCAAAAAGCGGGCGGACTTGCAGGGAAATGCACCTTCGCCGGCGTGGGCAAAACCACGGAGGAAATTGAGTTCGGCCTGCGCGAGGGACTCTACAGTTTTAACGTTGAATCCGAAGCCGAATTGCTCCGGATCAACGAAGTCGCTCAACGCCTGAATCTGCGCGCGCCGGTAGCGATTCGCGTCAATCCCAACGTCGCGGCAGCCGGGGCGCACAAATACATTTCTACGGGCAAAAGTGACAACAAATTTGGCATCGACATCGACCGAATTCGCGACGTTTACGCGGCTGCGTCGAAGTTGCCGCATCTCCACCTTCGCGGCGTGCAAATGCACATCGGCTCGCAGATTACGAAGAGTGAGCCGTTCGCCAACGCCGTCTCGAAAATGCTGCCGCTGGTGACGGATTTGCAGCGTGATTTCGGGATCGAATTTTTCAGCATTGGCGGCGGACTCGGCATCGTTTATCACGACTCGATTGGAGCCGGACAGGAGGCTTGGTGGAAGCAGGAGGAATCGCCGGCGATCACGATCGAGGAATACGCGAAATCGGTCGTGCCGCTCCTGAAAAACTTGCCCGTGAAAATTCTTTTCGAACCCGGACGCCTCATCGTGGGCAATGCCGGCGTGCTCCTGACGCGGGTCCACTATGTGAAGCAGGCCGCGAGCAAAAAATTCGTGATCGTCGATGCCGGCATGAACGATTTGATCCGCCCCGCGCTTTACCAGGGCTTCCATGAAGTCGTGCCATTGCGCGAAGCGGAAGGCGTCATTACCGAGCGCATCGATCTCGTTGGTCCCGTCTGCGAAAGCGGCGATTTCTTCGCTCAAGATCGCGATGTGGCACCGCTGGCGCAGGATCAAGTCGTGGCGTTGATGAGTGCGGGTGCGTATGGCTTCGCGATGGCGTCAAACTACAATTCGCGTCCACGTCCGGCGGAAATTTTGGTCAACGGTTCCGAGGCAAAAGTCGTCCGTAAACGCGAAACTTTCGACGACCTCATCGCTGGAGAGATTACACCCTAACTCCGATGAAAATCACCGTTTGGGGCGAAAACGTTCACGAACAAACCCACGCCGCTGTCCGGGAAATCTATCCCGACGGCATGCACGAATCCATCGCCGCGGGATTACGCGAAGATCCGCGACTCGAAGTCCGCACTGCGACGCTGCAACAACCGGAACACGGCCTCACAGAAGCCGTCCTCGAAACCACCGACGTCCTCCTCTGGTGGGGCCATTGCGCGCACGGCGATGTCGCCGATGAAGTCGCAGCCCGCGTTCACGAACGCATCCTCCAAGGCATGGGGCTCATCGTGCTGCACTCGGGTCACTATGCGAAAGTTTTCAAGCGCCTGATGGGCACCAGTTGCTCGCTCACCTGGCGCGAGGCTGGTGAAAAAGAACGCCTCTGGGTGTGCAATCCGGGCCACCCGATTGTGAAGGGACTTGGAGCGTATTTTGAAGTGCCCAACAGCGAAATGTATGGCGAACCCTTCGGCATCCCGGTGCCCGAGGAGCAGATTTTCATCAGTTGGTTTGAAGGCGGTGAAGTATTCCGATCCGGCGCGACTTGGAAACGTGGAAATGGGAAGATTTTTTACTTCAGCCCTGGCCATGAAACATATCCGATTTATCAGCAGCCGGAGATTAAGCTTGTCTTGAAAAACGCCGTCCATTGGGCCGCGCCCGAAGGCAGTCGCTGGATCGATGACGCGCCGAATATTCCTATCGAAAAAGCGGCGGAAAAAATTCACCGCAAAGGCGCAAGTCTGCACGAGGACGGCGAGGCTGGATTCAAATAATCGCGCGTAGAGCCGAGTCAGACGAGACAGCCCCGCAACCTTTCTCCACCGGGGCAATCGACTGTAACTCGACTGAAAAAAGCCGTCGCACCTCGGCGCGATGATGGTTAATTGAAGTAATGAAGATTCTCTGCGGACTGCTGTTTGCCCTCGCGACAGCGGCCCTGGCCGAGACGTTTACGACGAAGGAAATGAAAATCGTCGATGGCCAGGCGGCGTTTCTCGTGGAAGTTCCGAAAGCCGTCCAAGCCGCGCTCGACGCCGCCAATCGCATCGTCGGAAAATCTTACAAACCCACCGGTGGCCACGGCGTTTGGGAGGACGACGGCTACGATTGTTCTGGCAGCGCGTCCTATGTTTTACACGCTGCTGGCGTGCTCGATGAAGCGCGTCCGTCCACGGATTTTATGGACTACGGCGAACCCGGTCCCGGCGAATGGATCAGCGTTCATGTGAAGCCGGGTCACGTTTTTCTGGTCATCGCTGGAGTGCGATTCGACACGACCGACCACGACAATATTGGACCCGGCTGGCGCGAGGAAGAGCGGACGCCTACCGCGTTCATCGTGCGCCATCCGAAAGGGATGTAACTCCGCTCACTTTTTCCCCATGAACATCTACCAGGATCCCACTTTCGACATGGCGTCGGAGCAATTCCGCATCATCGCCGAATTCCTCAACCTCGATAAACAGGTGCGCGCCCGGATGATCTACCCGCAGCGCAGCCTCATCGTCACGCTGCCGATTCACATGGACGACGGCCGCACCGAAGTCTTCGAAGGCTACCGCTGCCAGCATCATCTCAGCCTCGGCCCGACGAAAGGCGGCGTGCGTTTTCATCCGTCGGTGACCCTCGGCGAAGTAGCCGCGCTCTCGATGTGGATGAGCTGGAAATGCGCGTTGACCGGCCTGCCGTATGGCGGCGCGAAAGGCGGCGTCGCAGTCGATCCGCGCCAGTTGAGTTTGAGGGAATTGGAAGCGCTCTCACGTCGCTACATGCAGGAAATGACGTCGTTCGTTGGCCCGCACACCGACATCATCGGCCCCGACATGGGCACGAATGAGCAAGTCATGGCGTGGTTTATGGACACCTATTCCGTCCACGTCGGCCATGCGGTGCCGGAGATCGTCACAGGCAAACCGGTCTCCATCGGAGGAACCACCGGACGCCGCGAATCGACCGGGCGCGGTGTCGCGTATCTCGTCGAGCGCGCGCTGAATGTGCTCAAACTCGAACCAGAAAATCGCACCGTCGTTATTCAAGGTTACGGCAATGTCGGAGCCGTCGCCGCGCAATCGCTCGCGCTGAAAGGCGGCATGAAAATCATTGCGATCAGCGACGCTTACGGCGCGTTTTTTCATCCGAGTGGGATCGATATCTTAAAAGCCGATGCGCACGTGGCAAAACACGGCGACCTCCGTGGTTTCGCTGACGCCGAGCCGATCGACCCGCAGAGTCTACTGGAACTCGAATGCGATATTTTAATTCCCGCCGCCGTCAGCAGCGTGATCACCGGCGAGAATGCACCCCGACTCCGCTGTCGAATTTTGGCCGAAGCCGCAAACGGTCCGACCACGCCGGAAGCCGATCTCATTCTCGCCCAACGCCCGGAGATTTTTGTGATCCCGGACATTCTCTGCAACTCCGGCGGCGTGATCGTTTCCTACTTCGAATGGGTGCAAGGTTTGCAACAGTTTTTCTGGAACGAAACCGAGATCATGGACAAACTTTTCCGCATTCTCGAAGGCGCTTTCACTCAGGTAACCAAACGTGCGCGCGAACAAAAAATCAGCCAACGCATGGCGGCCATGGCCATCGGCGTCGAACGCGTGGCGAAAGCAAAACTCGACCGCGGATTGTTCCCCTAGCGTGCGCGGGTTTAGGGAAGTTTCAGACCGCGAGCCGCTCGCAAAATGCGATACCACGTCTCGCGGTCGAGATCGATTTCCGTGGCGCGTGCCGCGATTTTGATGTTCTCCGGATTCGCGCTGCCGACGACGGGAACGATTTCGCTCGGGTGCTTTAGGAGCCACGCCAATACGATGCAAGTCCGGTCACAACCATATTCCAGCGCCGCGGTGTCGAGCGTCTGGAGCAGATTCGAGTGATGCTGAAACTCATCCGAGTTAGAATCGACTGTGGCTCCGGTCGCGACTTTTCCACCGGCCAGCGGGCTCCACGCCATCGGGGTGACGACGCGTTCCAGGCATTGATCGAGCGTGCCGTCGGTGAAGCAATCGAGGCGCAGCGGATGGATTTCGACCTGATTCACCTGCAAGTCGAATGGCACCGCGTTTTGCACCATGGAAAGCAGTGACGGACGGAAATTACTAACACCGAACTCGCGGACTTTCCCCGCCTCGCGCAACTCTGTGAGGGCTTGCGCGATTTCATCCGGATCAGCCAGAAAATCGGGCCGGTGCAGCATGAACAAATCGATCTGCTCGATCTGGAGGCGCTTGAGCGATTCCTCGGCCGACCAGACGATGTGTTCGTAGGAAAAATCGTAGCGATGTGGCAAACCGGGAGTCGGTTCGTCTTCGAAACGAATGCCGCATTTTGTGGCGATGACCATGTTTTCGCGAAAGCCGGGATTTTCTTTCAGGACTTCGCCAAAGATGGATTCGCACGTGGTGTCGCCGTAAATGTCGGCGTGATCGAAAAACGTGTAACCCGCATCCACTGCGGCGTGAATGGCAGCTTTGCCTTTGGCGATTTTCTCAGCGTCGACCTCGGATTTTTCCCATGTGCCGACGATGCGCATGCAGCCGTATGCCAGTCGCGTGATTTCGATCCCACTCGTGCCTAAAAGTTGTGTTTTCATAATTGGATGTTCTAACGGTGTTGTGAATCGAATCAAACTCGAATCAAAAATGGTTTCATCGGGTTGCTTTTTATTTTTGCTGGAGCGCCGTGCATTTCTGTTTCCATTTTTCGGCGCGTGCCTGCTCGGCGTTTAACGCGGCCTTGAGCATGAATTTGCCTCTAGCTTCGCGCAGAACGGTGTTGCGATTGGCGTAGCCGAAACCCGGCGCTTTTGGCAGATCGTAAAACCGAATGCGCGGGTCGGTTTTCATTCGAGTTAGAACGAACTCTGCCGTGGCATCGGTGCGGCCGATACTCGTCGGGGAAGTGCGGCAGATCCCGCAAATCATCTGGGGGTATTAGTGAATCGAATGGAACTCAAATGAAAAGTTCATGGCTGCGGAAGGATGGGTTTCCGCAGGCGGAGGTTGAGCATTTCCACCGCGACGGAAAATGCCATGGCGAAGTAGATGTAACCTTTGGGAATGTGTTGTCCGCAGCCTTCCGCGACGAGAACGAAGCCGATCAACAAGAGGAAACTAAGCGCAAGCATCTTGACGGTCGGATGTCTTTCGACAAACCCGCTGATGCTTCCAGCCGCTGCGATCATGACGAAAAGCGCGATGATCACGGCCGCGATCATGACGTAGATATTTTGTCCCATGCCGACGGCGGTGATGACGGAATCGAGTGAAAATCCAATGTCGATGAGAAGGATTTGCACGACGACGGATTTGAAAGTGGCGTGCGCGCCAATGGCTGCGTTTTGCTCGTGGAAGCCTTCCAGTTTGTTATGGATTTCGTGGATGGATTTCCAAATTAAAAAGAGGCCGCCGATGAGGAGGATGAGGTCTTTTCCCGAAACGCCATGACCGAAAACGTGCATGAATGGCTTATTCATCGCCATCAGCCAGGAGATGCTGAGGAGGAGCAGGACGCGAGTGATAAGCGCGAGCGAAAGTCCCACTTTCCGTGCGCGGGACCGTTGATCCGGCGGGACTTTTCCCGAAAGGATGGAGATGAAGACGAGATTGTCGATGCCGAGAACAATCTCCAAAAAAGTGAGCGTGAGCAGGCTGATCCAGATTTGGCTGTCGGTTATCCAGTGGAGTTCCATATGATTCTAAGTGGGTAAAAGTGAAGCTGTGTGAGTGCGGACGAAGCGGGAAACTTTCATCGCAGTTCCAGTCGATTCATCGACATCGACGAGCATTCCGTGGAGGCGCACTTCGCCTTCCGCCACTGGAAAACTGACCGGCATTCCGCGGATGAAACGCTCGACGATTGGGGCGATTTCGCGTCCTAAAATAGAATTCACCGGGCCGCACATTCCAGCGTCGCAGAGAAACGCGGTGCCGCCGGGAAAAATCTGTTCGTCGGCCGTCTGCGTGTGCGTGTGCGTTCCGCAAACGGCGGAAACCTGGCCGTCGAGGAACCGTCCCATGGCGATTTTTTCGCTGGTGGTTTCGGCGTGAACATCCACGAAGATGACCTTCGTTTCTTCGCGCATTCGCTGCACTTCCTGCTCGATGACGAGAAACGGATTTTCCAAAATTGGCTGCATAAAAGTGCGGCCTTGCACGCAGATGACGCCGACTTTTCCCTTGGCGGTCTCCAATACGATGGAACCCGCGCCAGGAGTTTCCGGCGGGTAATTGATCGGGCGCAACAAACGCGGCTCGGTGACGATATAACCCGGCGTTTCCTTCTGATCCCAAACGTGGTCGCCGGTGGTGATCACGGCCACTCCGGCACGCAGCAAATCGATGGAGATTTTCCCCGTTATTCCACGTCCGGCGGCGGCGTTTTCGCCATTCACGATCACGAAATCCAGAGCCAGTTCCTCGCGCAGTTCGGGCAACATTTCGATCACCGCCCGGCGCCCAGGAGCTCCCACGATATCGCCTAAAAAAAGTATCCGTAACATCTCCCGCCTCTTATACTCACGCGCTAAACATGCGCAAAGCAATCCGAGCCCTCACTCTCGCTTTTTTTCTCCTGCCGATGCTTGCGCAAGCCCGCGTCAGCATCCTCGCTCGACCCGCTGATTGGTCGCGGCTGGACAAGTTTCAGCGCACGATCACGCGCGATACGTTTGCCCGGTATTTGCATGATTATTACGCCCCGAATGGCGCGGCGTTTCAGCTCATCTGGATCGACACGGACCGGGCGCTGATCCGCAAAGGCGAAACTGATCCGGGTTACTACGAACTCCAGTTTGCCGCGAGCGAGGAATTGCGGCGCGAAGTGCCCGTCGATTGGGTGCCGGTCGTGCCCGGATCGTTGTTCGGCAAAAAAATCGCGCTCGACCCCGGTCATATCGGCGGCGATTGGGCGAAAATGGAGGAACGCTGGTTTCAAGTCGGCGACAGCGAATCCGTGACCGAGGGCGACATGGCGCTGCTGGTGGCGATCAAAATTTCTGACCGACTGCGCACGAGCGGAGCGCAGGTGAGTTTCATTCGGAGCAATCAGCAGCCGCTCACGCCGGTTCGGCCGGGCATTCTCAGCGAGGAAGCGACGGAGTCGTTGAAGGAAAAAGGCGTCACGGAAATTCAGTCGAGTTACAGCGATATCAACGATCCCAAAAAACAAAACTCCGTCCAGTGGGAAGCCGAGCGACTGTTCTATCGCCTCAGCGAAATCCGCGCTCGCGCCAGGCGAAACAACGAGATCCTCAAGCCCGACCTCACGATTTGCCTGCACTTCAACGCCGAGCCGTGGGGCGATCCCAATTTGCCAACGCTCGTCGAAAAAAACCACCTCCATCTGCTCGTCAACGGCCAGTATGCCGCCGAGGAACTCGCCTACGACGACGTCCGCCTCGAGATGCTCGAAAAACTCCTCGGCCAGACGATCAACACCGAACTGCGCCTCTCCGAGACCATGGCGAAAAGCCTTGCGCACGCCACCGGATTGCCGCCTTACCAATACCCAACGCCGAACGCGATTCGTGCGCCGGGCAGCCATTACGTCTGGCTCCGCAACCTCCTCGCGAACCGTCTTTATCGAAACCCGACGCTCTATTTGGAGCCTTACGTGATGAATAATATGGACGTCTTCGACCGCATCCAGATGGGTGATTACGATGGCACTCGCATGATCCGCGGCGTCGCACGCAAAAGCATTTTCAACGAATACGCCGACGCCGTCGTCGATGCGCTGATGAAGGCCGCAGATTCCACTGCAACTCCACTGAAAACGCCGTGAAACGCTCGCGTTAGGCGAAGGCTTTCAGAAACGCCGCTTCGAGCGCGAGTGGCTCGTTAATGTTTTGCGCGAGATGCGTCTTGAGATTTTCCAACGCATCGAGTCGATCGAGCGTGGCGAGGGCGTCTTCCTGATCGGCCAGCCAGCGGGTTTGCTCGGCGTAATGCGGCAAATCGAGGTGCGTCGCACCGGCGCGTTGACGCGAAACGTCGGTCCACCACGTGGTCAGGAGCTCGATCAAATTGGTTCGTTCGCGCTGGCTGCGAGCGGCTCCGATGGCGTCGTATTGTTCCTCCAGACGCTCCAAATAACGGGCTTCCACGACGCCTTTGACCGCTTTTTCTTCGGACTTCAATTCCGCTTTGTTCTCGGAGGCGATGGCGTCTTTGCAGTCGTTCAGAATGTCCTGAAAATCGCGCACCAGCCCGAAGATCTGCGGGATTTCCCTCAAACTCGACTGAGTTTCCCCACCAATCGTCGACTGAGTTTTTTTCGCGAAATATTCGCTCAGCGCAGTGAGAAGTTTCAGTTCCCACGGGCTGCGCACGACTTCCGCCGGCGGGCGAAGTTGCAAAATCAGGCAACGAGAAAGAATCGTGTCGAGCAACATTTCTGGCGCCGAGGTCAGTAGCAACAGCATGGAGTTCGACGGTGGTTCCTCCAAGGTTTTCAGAAAAGCATTCGACGCCTGCGGCTGAAGTCGGTCGGCCTCAATAATGACACCCAATTTCTTTTCCGCGCGCGACGGTTTCATGTGCAAAGCGCGTTCGAGTTCGCGGATTTGATCGATAACAATGCGACGCGATTTCGATTCCGGCTCGACGGTGTGCGCATCGGGATGAGTCGCCAGAATGTCGCCAGAATCGGATGGAACTCGATTGATCAGCCGAAAAATATCGGCGGCCAACTGGCGTTTCCCGCTGCCCGTCGCGCCGGTGATGAGATAGGCGTGGCCGAGACGTGAATCGAGTTGCGCTCGAGTCAGCAATTCCAGGGCTTCGGCGGATGTGAAAGACATGCGAGCCACTTCATAAACGAAACCGCCCGGCAGGTAAAGCTACAGCCGGTGGCGCGAAACGAGATGAGAAAACGTTTCCTTTTTTCATCGGAGTTAGACACCTTTCTGCGCGTGATGTTTCGTCGATCGATTGTCGGTAAATTTTTTCAACGGAGTTCCATCCGTATCGCGGCGATTTTCATTCTAGCGAGCGATTTATCTGCGTCCGATCCGGTCTCTAAATTAGTGATCGACCCGAGCTCGACGAGGATGTCGCTGGCGCGCTGCGAGTTGACTGTGGGCACGCTCGAATGCAAGGCCGATGCGCTGTGCGGCACTTATGCGATCAAGGTGAGTCCGTTTGCATTTAAAAACGATCACGGCCGTCTCTCGCTGGGCGTGGACTTGCAAAAGATGGCGCAAGGTCAGCCCGTGGAATTTTCCGGCGTAGCCACCAGCGCACGCGATGCCAAAACAAAGCCCATCAAGGGTCGCACCAAACCCGAAGCCGGTGATCACGGGCTGGTTTCGTTTACCGTGACCACCGAGGACGGCGACTTGCTTTTTAACTCGACCTATCGCGTGCTCGCGAAATAGCTGGCATCACGCGGCGACCGTCTCGGCCTCGGTGCTTTCCTCGAGGACGTCGGCGATGTGTTGCTCCAAACGTTCGACGATGGCATTCCACGAATTCAGTTTTGCTAATTCGATTCCAAGTCGAATGGATTTTTCGTCCGGCGAATGCACGGCGCTTTCGCAGCAGGCGATGAATTCCTCATGCGAATCGGCGACTTGCACCACGTCGGAGAATTGCAAAATCACATCCTCGATGGCCGTACTAACAATCGGACTGCCCGTCGCCATGTATTCCAGCGCCTTCGTGGGATTGATAAATTCCGTCGCTTCATTGATCGCGAACGGCATCAGGCAAACGTTGAATGCTTTCACGTAACGCGGCAGCATTTGGTAGTCGCGTCCGCCCATCCAATGAATGTTAGTACGTTGCGGGAAATTTTCGGGATCGACCTTGATCGCAGGACCAATAATCACGAGCTGTCACTCGGGATGCGAGTCGGCGATACGGGAGATCAGTTCATAATCCATGCGTTCATCGACGACGCCGAAGAAACCTAAGATCGGTCCTTTCACCAGATCATCCGGCGCTCACCAGCGAGCAGCGCGACCCAGGCACGAAGATTGAAAACTACGCGTCGTGGCAATGGATCGACCAAATGTGGAAGATCGCGAAGTCACTCGATCCCACGCGCTTGATTGAGGATATGAGCGTCGTGGCGTGGGATCATTTGCAGACTTACGGCCATGGCGATACCGACATTAATTCCTAGCACTTCTACACCGCCGATTACGAGTTTGCCCGTGAGCACATCGCAAATGTCGTGAAGGAGACTTATGCTGGTTCGGGTTACAATTATGTCCCGGGATGTCAACAAGGTTCACAGCCGCTTATCAACAGCGAGTATGGCGGCGTGGGCGCAATGGATGGCGACATCGATGTTAGTTGGAGCTTTAAGTTTCTAACTAATGAACTTCGCCGCTACGGACCGCTCTCCGCCTATATCTACACCGAGCTTCACGATGTGGAATGGGAACGCAACGGCTTTCTAAATTATGATCGGACTCCGAAGGAATTCGGCTATAACCCGACCTTGGTCAACCAGGGCGACGTCTTGCCGATGGATGCGCCGCCAATAGGCAAGCACGCGGCCGGGAGCGAAATATCGATCGACGTTTATTCCTCCCATTTCTCACGTCAGAAACGCGGCCCGATGACTCTTCATTGGCGCTTGAGCGGGATCGATTCCATCGGCTGGGTGGAAGATGAATTACTAACAGATTCGAGTCCCATCGCATTCACGCCGCATCAAGTGGAACTAGCTAGAACTATCACGCTGAAACTTCCCGAGCGCACCATGGCGTGCACGCTGTGGGTCGCCGCGCAAACCGATCGTGGCGTCGTTGTCGCGCGAAATTTTGTGCAGTTCCACGTCGTCGGAAATGCAGCGGATCGAGAACAGCTAGGAGAAAAATTCATCGTGCGACTCGCACCAGAAAGCTGGAGCGGCTCGGAGTGGACGGACGGTAAATCCACCCGCGAGGAAGCGGTGCGGGATGGCTTCTGTTTCGGCCGTGGCCGCGGATGGTTTGAGTGGGTGATCCCTAAGGCCCACTTTCCTAAAAAACCCACGCGAGTTACAGTCTTATGCGAAGCGTCGGCGAGGCGCGAGACTCAGGCGCAGACGGACGCGTTTGCGCGAAGTTCTTCATTCCAGGTGCAGTTGAATGAGGTCGTCATCCATCGTGCGACGCTGCCGAATCACCCGTTCGACGCACGCGGCGCGCTCAGCTATCTGCGCGGCGGAAAAGGCGCTTACGGCTATCTGATGCACGCCGCGGTCGAGGGCGAATTGCTCGATCGAGTTTCCCATGAGAAAGGCTCGTGGCGTTTGCGCTGCGTCGTCCCGGAGAATACGGAGCACGCGGGCGGCCTGACGATTTATGCAGGCGACTGCGGGCGGTTTCCAGTTCCGCCCACGCTGATCATCCAGTAGGTTTTTTCAGCGGACTTCCAATCGATTCTGCGGAGTTAGGGTCGAATGAAAGAAACCAGTTTTGCGGGGTCGCTTTTCACGGCCCAGACCATGCGCAAAAAATCGGCCGGATGCAGATGGTTCGCTTTTAGAAAACGTCGGTCGCCGCCGCAGCAATACATGATCTCTGACGGCAGTGCGCCCTGGAGAAACGCCTGCGCTTTTGTGATAATCCGCGGCAGCCATTCGATGCCGTCGTAAGACTCAGATTTCGCGGGCAAACTGGCTTCTGTGATCGGAGTTGCAGTCCATTCACGGTGCATTTCATGGATGAAATAATCGCGCCGCGCGGCGATGATCAGGAGCGTTGTATTCCAGTCTGGCTCGGCTGATTTCGCGAAATCTTCGACGTAATCATAGAGATGGATCGGCCTCAGCCCGATCGAGGCGAGGAATGCGGTCTGACTCGCATCAAAAAACGTCTCCTCGTCGCGCTGGCCAGCTTGATATTTTGTGAGCGCTTCGTCGTAGAGCGCGCGCAATTTTTGAGTCCATTCGTTCAGTTCCATGCCCTGCCTATACGACGGGCTCGGCGGTTTTTCCAATCGAGTTGCATCGGGGTCTACCCGTGCGCGAACTGCCGCTCTCCCAAATAAGGCGGAGATTTTTCGATTCCAGCCTTTGCATTTTCTTTGATTCGGTTATTCACGAACTCAGCTATGACTTCACCCTACCAACTCAAAAACAAAGCAGGCAAACAAGGCGTCGGAGCGGGCGTCTGGAATCTCGGACCCGGCGGCGACCCGTTCGGCGGTCCGACTCGCG
>JAYVOE010000063.1:0-4740 GCA_043758065.1 Spartobacteria bacterium
ATTTCGAGGCCGCCTTTTGAGCGGAGTGCGAATCGATTCGCGACGTTGATGGATGTGAGTCGGGAAATTTCCAGCGGAGTTAGATTTAACTCGAAGAGGATCGGGAGCAGATGTTGGATGCCGGAGATTCCGCCCCAGACGTTGAAGAAATTAGCGTCCTGTTTCATCGACGGCGGAGCAGGGGAATGATCGGAGCCGACGGTATCGATCTGGCCTGAACGCAAACAGGCGAGCAGTGCGTCGCGTTCGGCACGGTTGCGGATTGGCGGGGCGCATTTGGCGACGGCGCCGAGACGTTCGACGTCGGATTCGTCGAGAAAAAGATAGTGCGGGCAGGTTTCGCACGTGACGTTTACGCCCGCAGCGCGCGCTTCGGCGACGGCCGCAACTCCGGCGGCACTACTAACATGGACGATGTGCAGCGCGCCGCTGGTTTCGCCGGCGATCTCGCAGGCGGCGCGAATGGCGGCGACTTCGGACGCGATGGGCCGCGACGCTAGATAATCGCGGATCGAGGTGCCGGTGTTAGAATTGAGATCGTCGAACTCCGCGTGAACGGCAACGAGGGCTCCGAGCGGGGCGGCTCGCTGCATTCCGGCGCGCAAAGTTTTCAGGTCCGCGCTGGGAAATTCCGCGATGCCGCTGCCAGACATGAAGGCTTTGAATCCAATCGCACCCGCATGAAAAAGCGGCTCGATGTCGTCGAGATGACCCGCGATCAGACCGCCCCAAAGGGCAAAATCGACGACGGATTTTTGCGCTGCCAATGCGGCTTTTTGTCGAAATGCCTCGACCGTGACCGTGGGCGGATCGGAATTCAACGGCATGTCGAAAAACGTCGTCACGCCACCGGCAGCGGCTGCGCGGGAGCCAGTTGCAAGGCCTTCCCAATCGGTGCGACCGGGTTCGTTGAAGTGAACGTGCGAATCGATCACGCCAGGCAAAATAGTGAGTCCAGTTGCATCGCATTCTGTTTTTGCCGTGCCGTCGCCATCCAGCGCGGCAAATTTCTCATCCACGATGCCGACAAACGGATGTCCCGTAGCGTTTCTAACAATGACGTCGAAATCGGCCATTCTCCACTTTGCGGAAGATTTTCGCAGGAGTAAACCCCGCGTTGCATTTGAGTTTCAGTGAACTCAGTTTCGTGGCTATGGAACCTTGGAAACTATACGCATTTGCCGCCGCGCTTTTTGCCGGGCTGACTTCGGTTCTGGCGAAAAGCGGATTGAAAACGTTACCGTCCGACTTAGGTCTAGCCGTCCGAACGTGCGTGGTGTTTGTGTTAGTCATCACAAACGTCCTCCTCTGGCATGGCGCGGGAGATTGTCTCGCAGCCTTGGAAAACGCAGGCCGACGGTCGCTGCTGTTGTTAGCATTGAGTGGCCTGACAACCTCGCTCTCGTGGATCTGTTATTACCGCGCGATGGCGACGGGGACGGTGACGTTTGTTTCGTTAGTCGACAAGGGCAGCATCGTGGTGACGCTGCTTCTTTCCGTGCTCGTGCTCGGCGAAGTTTTCACGTGGAAAACGGGCGTCGGTGCGAGTCTGGTTCTTGCCGGACTGCTAGTATTGGTCTGGAAGTGAGTCGAGTTACAGTCGATTCTGCAAACTAGCTATTAGCCAGGCGCTGGATGAAGTCAGCGAGAACATCGATGGCCACTTGAACGTCCGCTAGTTTGACGGACTCAGCAGGGTTATGACTAATGCCGCCCTGGCACCTAACAAACAGCATGGCCATTGGGCACAGACTAGCCATCACAGCGGCATCGTGGCCCGCTCCGCTGGGTAAGGCGATGACTTCGCGTTCGTGTGCAGCCACGGCTTTCTTCATGATGTTAGTCAATCGCGAATCGCATGGCACGGCAGCGATTTCCTGGACAAGAGTCCAACCTAACTCGAGTCCACGCCTGAGTGCGATCTGGCTCGCATGAGTTTTTAGGGTTGTGCAGACGCGGGAGCGGCGGTCGTCGCTTTGGTCGCGAACGTCCAGACTCAGTTCAACACGTCCGGGAATGACGTTGCTAGCACCGGGGTTGATCGTGACCATACCGACCGTGGCGACGGTGTTTTTCGTGCCGGCTTTCTCGACTTTGCCAATGAACTCTGCCGCGCCACAAAGCGCATCGCGCCGAAGCGCCATCGGCGTGGTGCCAGCGTGACCGGCCGTGCCACTGAAAGAAAGCCGGATACGAGCCTGACTAGCTATCGCGGTGACGACACCAACGGCTAGATCCTTTGCTTCGAGGACCGGACCCTGCTCAATGTGGACTTCGGCGTAAGCTAGAAAATCACTAGCCTTTCGGCGGGCCTTTTCGATGCCTTTTTCCTGGATGAGTTGTAGGTCGCGTTTTGTTAGTTTTCCAGCAACGGCACGGCTGCCGAGATAAGTAGTCTGGTAGCGAACGCCTTCTTCGTCGGAAAAACCGGCGATCTCTATGTGGAAAGGTAGACTAACATTTGCGTGCTGAAGTTTTTCAACGGCGGCCAATGCGACTAACACTCCTAGCGGTCCGTCGTATTTTCCGGCATCTCGCACGGTGTCGAGGTGGGAACCTAACAATAGCGTTTTTGCTTTTGGATTTACCGACCGCCAGCGGCCGAAGAGATTAAATGCGGCGTCTTCCCATACTTCCAATCCGGCTTCACGCATCCAACCGCCGACTTGTGTGTTAGCCATTTGCATCGCACTCGAATGAAAAGTTCGCGTAATGCGGCCTGGCTCCTCCGTAATGAGACCTAGCTCGTCGCAGCGAGCGAGGACTTTTCTTGCGAGCTTCATTTAACTTCCTCGATAGGTGCTGTAAGCCCATGGACTGCACAGAAGTGGGACGTGATAGTTAGTATGGATGTCGTCGATATTGAAACGGATGGGCACGACATCGAGGAAACGATTCTGACCGAAATAATCGCCGACGTGGAAGGTGAGTTCATAAGTGCCAGCGACCATTTCTGAGTCGAGTAAGAGTGGACTCTCGGTGCGGCCATCATTGTTAGTAAAAACAGATTTGACTAACAGTCCACTCACGAGGGAACGAAGTTCGATTTTCATGCCAGCCGCGGGGCGACCAGTGACGGTATCGAGAACGTGGGTGCTAAGTTTTCCAATCATGGGGTTATCAGGTCGTTGAGGCGGATCATTGCGATTTGGTGAATCTCGTTGAGGGCGGTTTTCTGTTCCATTTCTGGGGTATTCTGAAGGCGTTTTGGAAAAGCGGCGAGAATAGCAGACTTCTTGTTTTTGCGGGCGCAAATGACAAACGGAAAATCGAAGCGCGCTTTGTATTCGCGGTTGTAACGATCGAAGGCCGCGACTTCATCCGATGTGAGATCCATCAGGCCGGCAGCGGTTTGTTCGCCCTGCGATTCGGCTGTTAGCACGACGCGTCCAACCAAATCTGGGTGCGCCCGGATCAGGCTCATCTGTTCTTTGTGCGTCGCGTGCTCGACGATATGAACCAAACTCGAATGAAGATGCTTCCGACTTTCGAAAGGTCGAGCCGCCCAGCCGCGCTCGGCGATCCAGGGAGAATGTTCATAGACCGGCCCGATGATTTTTACAAATTCGTCGTGAGTGAAGTTGTTAACTTCGTCGATGGAGTAACTCATGGAAATTAGCCGCCGATCGCCGTCATCACGCGGCGCGGTTGGTAGTTGTCGCGGAAAAGGTGTTCGGCTGGTTTGGTCGCGAGGGTTTGCAGAAAAAGATGGCTGAGCAGATCGTGATTTATTACCGGACGCAACGCTGGCATCAAGTCTGTTTCTTGATGATTTCCAAGACATGGGCGCAACTGGCCTTCGCAAGTCAGCCGCATTTTGTTACAGCGTTCGCAGAAATGTAAGTCTGTCAGAGCGCCGATAAAACCGAGAACGACTTTGCGCCCGGCGAGATGGAAATATTTCGCTGGGCCGGCGCCGTAGCTGCGCTGAATCGAATGCAACTCGCCTAGCTTTGTTTTCACCTCCCGGATGGGTAGAAAGTGGTTGTCGTCCAGCATCTCGGCGCTACTGACGGGCATGAGTTCGATGAAGCGAAGCGGGATGTTTTTTTTCTCGGCGAAATCGATCAATTTTTCGATCTGATCCTCGGTCTTTCCACGAATGAGGACGGTGTTTAGCTTGATCTGAAATCCAACGGCAAGGGCGGCGTCGATGCCAGCGAGAACATCGGGCAAATGGCCGCCGGTGATGGCGTGATATCGCTCTAACTCGAGTGCATCCAGACTAACATTCAGCGAGCGCAACCCGGCGGCGCGCAGAGGAATGGCGAGGGTTTTCAAACGGGTGGCATTCGTGGTCATGCTAACATGTTCGACACCGGGTAAGGCAGCGAGCGCGGCGATGATTTCGACGATCTCTTTGCGGGCGGTCGGTTCGCCGCCGGTGACGCGGAATCGTTTGACGCCCAGGCGAACGGCGACTTCTGCAACGGCGATGATTTCCGGCAAGGTGAGGACTTTTTCTCGCGGCAGCCAGTCGTGGAAACCGGCGGGCAGGCAGTAAAGGCAGCGCTCGTTGCAACGGTCCGTCACCGAGATACGTAGGTAATCCACCTGACGTCCGTGCGCATCGGTGGGAAATGGGACGGTGCTCATCAATGGAGATTGTCGCTCAAAAGCGATTGCATTCCAACTCCGATGAAAAAACGCCCCGGCGAATGAACACCGGGGCGTGGCTGGATGACCGAGTTTCCGTATTATTTCATCGCGGCCACGTTGATTGCGGTGGTGGCGAGTTGG
>JAYVOE010000064.1:0-31176 GCA_043758065.1 Spartobacteria bacterium
AACGCCCGCGACGCCACCGCGCCCGGAGGCCGCATCACCGTCGGCGCGAAGAACGTGGAAGTGGATGCGCACCTCGTTTCGATGAACCCTGGCGCGCAACTCGGCCCGCACGTCGCGTTCAATGTCGTCGATACCGGCGCGGGTATGTCCGCCGTGACGCTGGAGAAAATTTTTGATCCATTTTTCACCACGAAGGAAGTCGGTAAAGGCACCGGCCTCGGCCTGCCCACCGTCGTCGGCATCGTGAAAAGCCACGGCGGTTTCCTGACGGTGAAAAGCTACCTCGGCGTCGGCACGACGTTCACCATTTTCATCCCCGCCGCCGAGCAGCAGGCAGTCGCTCCAAAGCCGGTGGAAAACGGCCCGATCGCGAACGGCGGTGGAAAACGCGTGCTGCTTGTCGATGACGAACCGGCGATCCGCGAAGCCGTCTCCTGCACGCTGGAAGCCAGCGGCTACCAAGTATATCAGGCGGAAGACGGCACCGACGCGCTCGCGCTTTACCATCAGCGGCGCGACGAAATCGACATCGTGCTCACCGACATCTCGATGGGCAAAATGGATGGCGTCACACTCTCGCGAGCCCTGAAGCGGCTGAATCCCAAAGTGCGAATCATCGTCTCCAGCGGCCACTTTCATAAAGACAACGCGACTATCCTCGAAGGTCTCGGCATCCGCGCCTTTCTCGACAAACCGTATTCCACCGACAAGCTCCTGCGCCTGCTCCAATCCGAGCTCGCCCGCGAGATTTCCTGACCACGGGAAAGCGCATAAAAATCCCCTTTGCTTTTAAAGGCGCGGCGCTACTTTGCGCCCCTCAAAACAACGGGCCGTAGCACAGCTTGGTAGTGCGCTTGAATGGGGTTCAAGAGGTCGCTGGTTCGAATCCAGTCAGCCCGATTTTTTTCAGACTTGGGAACATTCTTCTTCCTCGGGACTAGTTTATACACGCGCGGGGGCGTGGGCCTGCGAATTCATTTTGTAAACAGCAACTAACCAACCAAAAACAAAACATTATGATCTCTTGGGCCATCACATTTTAATCATCGCACTCATCGCAGCCGTTCTGGGTTTTGGAGGCATCGCTGGCACTGCCGCGGCTTCGCCAAAATCCTTTTCCTCGTCTTCCTCGTGATGTTTGTCGTCTCGTTCTTTTTCGGGCGCAAACCTCCCGTCTAGCTCTGAGTCTGATCTAACTCCGTTCAAAAAAACCGCAGTTCGCGCTGCGGTTTTTTTGCGTTTGTCGCCCGCTGAAGAACACGTTTTACACGCTATCGGAGTGGCTCCATATTGGCCACGTCCTGCATGATCTCACGAATCTTTCCGCCTCTTTTTAGCCTGTTTTTTTTCTTAACAGCGCTTGGCCAGCCCAGTTTGACGCCGGCGCAGCAGATTCGCAAAAGTCTCGTCCGCATCACATGCACCGAGCAAGACGTTGACTACAAAGCCCCCTGGAACTCGGGTCCAGTTAGCGGTGGCGTCGGCGCGGGTTTCGTGATCGAGGGAAATCGCATCCTCACCAACGCGCACGTTGTTAGCAATAATCGGTTCCTCACCGTCGAGCGACAGGGCGATCCCAAAAAATATGTGGCCTTCGTAAAGTATGTCGCACACGACTGCGATCTCGCGGTCCTCGACGTGGAGAATCCGGATTTTTTCAAGGGCAGTTCTCCATTGGAGTTAGGGGGGATTCCGGAAATTGAAACCGTCGTCTCGGCGTATGGATTTCCCATTGGCGGGGACTTGATGTCCGTCACTCGCGGGATTGTTTCGCGGATCGATTTCCAGGCCTACACGCACTCCGGAATTGACTCGCACCTGGCGATTCAAATTGACGCGGCAGTCAATCCGGGCAACTCCGGTGGGCCAGTGATGCAGGAAGGAAAAGTCGTTGGCGTAGCCTTCCAAGGTTACAGCGGCGATCAGGCGCAGAATGTCGCCTATATGATTCCAACTCCCGTGGTAAAACGGTTTTTGAAAGACATCGAGGACGGCCGGTATGACAAATACGTCGATCTTTCGATTGGCTATTTCAAGCTCGTCAATCCAGCGCAACGTGCGGCATTGAAACTACCCGACGACGACCGCGGCGTGCTCGTCACCAGCGTGGCCGAGGCCGGTTCCAGCGCCGGAATTTTACAGCCGGGTGACATCTTGATCAGCCTCGATAATGTGCCGATCGCCAGCGATGGCTTTGTCGAACTGGATAATGACCGGATCGAGATGACCGAAATCGTGGAGCGTAAATTCAAAGGAGATTCGGTGGTTTTCCAGCTTCTCCGCGACGGCAAACCGATGTCGGCCAAGGTCACGCTGAAGTCCGCCTGGCCGTATGCGATGCAGGCGAACACCTATGATACTCCGCCGCGTTACGTGCTTTTTGCCGGTCTGCTTTTCCAGCCAATCAACCGTGATTTCATGACCGCAGTGGCGATCGACGATTTGCGGACGCGTTATTTTTACAACTACTACATCACCGAGGAACTCTACGTGCAGCATCCCGATCTCGTCGTGTTGAGCAACATTCTGCCCGATCCGGTGAATACCTATCTCAGCCAATTCCAAGGCGATATCGTGGACAGCATCAACGGAAAACCCGTCCGCGTCCTCGACGACCTCGCAACCGCGCTTGCGGAAAAACAGGATACCTATGTGATCCAATTCCTCGGCGGCGGCCGCCCCGCCGTGCTCGAGCGCAGCGTTGTAGATGCCGCGCGCCAGAGAATCCTGGATCGCTACAACGTTACCAAGGAACAGAATTTATCCAACCCGCCCGCCCGCTGATATGAGCCGATTTTTCATCCGAGTGGCATTGATATGGACTGCGTTTCTGGGCGTCGGTTTGGTGAATTCGCGAGCTGAGGAAAAGCCCGTCACCATCGGGAAACCGCTCGCCGTTGTCCGTGTTAACGGCACCACCCAGCCTTACGATTTCTTCCGCCCATGGGGAAAAAAACCAGCCACGACCAAGCGTGCATTGGGCGCAATTCTGCCCGGCAACAAAGTTCTGACCACAGCCGAAATGGTCGCAAACCAAAGCTACATCGAGCTCGAAAAAGCAGGTTCCGGGGAAAAGGTTGCGGCGAAGCTTTTAGCAGTCGACTACGAGGCGAATCTCGCGTTGCTCGCTCCTGAAAACCCGGCTTTCCTCGAATCGCTCGGTAGCCTCACGACTGCAGACCAGGTAAAAACCGGTGACCGCCTCGACGTCTGGCAGCTCGAAAATAGCGGCACACTCGTCGCCACCAGCGGTCTGGTTACCTCGTGCGAAGTCGGTCGCTACGCATTGGAAGACTACGGATATCTCCTCTTCAAAATCACCGCCGCGCTGCAATATCGCGAGAACAGCTACACCGTCCCTATCATTAAGGGCGACCGGCTCGCCGGCCTTCTGCTCCGGTTCGATCCGCGATCACAAACCGTCGAATCCATTTCGCTGCCAGTCATTCAGCATTTCTTGCAGGCCGCCTCGCAGACTCCTTATCGGGGATTCCCGCGCGCCGGAATCCAGTTTGAGCCGACTCGCGATCCTCAATTGCGCCGCTACCTGAAACTGCCGGACAATGGCGGCGGAATTTACCTGAGCAACGTCGATGTCAACACCGCAGGCGCACAAGCCGGTTTGCAAAAAGGCGATGTCGTTCTCTCCGTCGACAACCAGGAAATCGATGCCGATGGAAACTACAATCATCCGCTCTTCGGCAAGATTTCCATCAACCACCTCATCAGCACCGAGCATTACGTCGGCGACTCGCTGACCATCCGTTATTCCCGAGCTGGGGAAATTAAGGAAACCATTGCCACAGCTGCCGATCGTCCGCCGCAGAATTACGTCATCGAACCTTACGTCTACGATCGCGCTCCGAAGTTCATTCTCTTCGGCGGTTTCCTTTTTCAAGAATTGAGCCGGCAATATCTCCGGGAATGGGGCACCAACTGGCAAAAAGACGCACCGATCAAGTTCCTCTATTTTGATCGTTATCAGTCCGAACTTTTCCCGGTCGATCGCGGTCGCATCGTATTCATCAGCCATATTTTATCCGCGCCTAGCACGATCGGATATGATCAGCTGAATTACCTCATCGTTGAAAAAGTGAACAACCAGCCGATCAAAAGCATGGCCGATCTGGATCAAGCGCTGAAAAATCCGATCAACGGTTTCCACAAAATCGAGATTAGCGACGACCCGCGCGTGCTCTACGTCGATGCGCGAACCGTCGAAGCCGACACCACGGCGCTCAGTCAGCAATACGGGCTGCCATTTTCCAGTCGGCTCAAAGAATAACAAAACAGAACGGAGTTCCAATGAACTCAGCGTTTCATTCGAGTTCCAATCGATTCACAAGAATCGAGGAGGTGGCTGGAGAGGGATTTGAACCCCCGACACGAGGATTTTCAGTCCTCTGCTCTACCAACTGAGCTATCCAGCCGTTTAAGGACCACTAGAGAACGACAAAACACCACCGACTGCAAGCAATAATTCCCGCTAATCGCCCGCTAATCGCCCGCTGGATGCCGCGGCCCGATTCGCTCACGCGCCACCCAACTCTGGATCACCGAGATATGTTTTTGTTGCCCGCCGACGGCCCATGGGGAAAATGCCGGCAAAATGTAACCGCTGGCTGTCTGAAGCAGGACCGGGATTTTGCAGCTCAACCCAGCTCCGTCGGAAAGTGTTTGTGCCGGGTGCAAATGACCGCTGAATCCGATCTCACTCGAATCCATTTCCGGCGGCTGATGTCCATGATGAAACACATGGCGCCCGATCCGCCAATGGTCATGCAGCGCAGAATGCTTGAGTCGCCGGTCGTGATTTCCTCGAATCAGAATCAGTTCAGGAACTGAATCGGCGAGTTTGCTGGTCCACAAATGAAAGGCGGACGACGCAGCCGTCGTATGCACAAGGTCGCCGAGAAAGAGGACCGTTTGCGGACGATAATCTGCAATCAACGCAGCAAGGCGGCTCTCGATTTTCTGCATTCCCCACGCTGGAAAAAGCGCGCCAGCCGCACGTTGGCTGAGTTCATAGCCGTAATGCAAATCCGCGATTGCCAGCCAGTTTTCCGTTTCGTGAATGACCGCGAGGCGCGAATCAAAGCGGAGATTTTTGGCTATGACGACGCTGCTGGACATGTCCCTGATCCATCATGCAAAACTCATGCGAGTTCCAGTGAAATGGCGGTGGACCGTTTTTTTCAGTCGAGTTTCAGTTGATTCTCCAGCGCCGCGCGGCGTTCTTCAAATTGCTCAGCACTTAGAACCGACGGCACCGTTTCCCCTTTTTCCACGCGAACCGTGACCGTGGAAAACGGCAGCGGAATGTGAAAGCGATCCCAACTTTTCAAGCGACGACTGCGCGAAAATCCGACGTGGGTTTTGAAGATCGGCGCGCCCGTTTTTTGCGCAAGCAGCACCACTCCCGGACTCAGTGAGTAGACCGGGCCGCGCGGTCCGTCTGGCGTGATGATGAGTGTGCGTCCGGCGCGGAATTGGTCGCGCAACCCGAGCAACGCAGCCGCGCCACGTTTCTTGCTCGAACCGCGAACAGAATCGAGTCCGATCCGATTCATGATTTGTGCGAGCAATTCACCGTCGCGGCTGGGGCTCGTCAAAACGGTCATCGGCACGATCGCAGTCCGATGCAGCCCGGCAATCACCAGTCCGAGAATGCGATTATGCCAGACAACACAAATTCCCGGCGCACCTGGCGGACCTGCCAGGAATCCATTGGGGTCCTCAATCCGAACGCGAATGGTGAGCGCGAGGACGCGGATGAAAGCGGCGATGAATCCGGCGACGCGTTTTTCCGGCAAGCGGATTTTCATTCCGGCTCGTTTTTCCAACGATAGGCTTGCGGCACCGGAAGCCCAAGTTGATCGAGAATGCGATGCACCACGGTATCCGCCAAAGCGTCGAAGTTTTCCGGTCGGCTGTAAAATGACGGCATCGCGGGCAAAACAATTGCGCCGGCTTCAATCACGGTCACGACATTGCGCGCATGGATCAAATTCCACGGCGTTTCGCGAGGAACGAGAATCAGTTTGCGGCGTTCTTTCAGAAAAACATCCGCCGAACGCAGGATCAAATTTTCACTCGTGCCCGAGGCCACTCTGGCGAGCGTTCCCATGGAGCATGGCACGATGACCATCGCGTCGAAGAGAGACGACCCGCTGGCGAACGGCACATTCATCGTCTTGTCAGAATGCTGTGCAACTCCAATGGGAATTTTAAGCGGCCCAATTTCTTCCGCAATCACCTGCTTCGCGTAGGCGCTGAGAACGAGATGCACTTCGTTCGCGACACAATCGATCTGGTCGAGAAGTCGTTGCAAATAAATCGAACCCGAAGCTCCCGTGGCGGCGATGACGAGCTTCATAATTCGAGCGGCTTGGGATGTTTCGAGAGGAGCTTGATGCCGCGCTCGGTGATCGTGACGACGTCCTCGTGGCGCACGCCGCCGACTCCATAGTAGTAGAGCCCGGGCTCGACGGTGAGCACTTGGCCAGGCCGAAAAACCGTCTTGGAAAAACGCGGAATTTCGTGAATCTCCAATCCCAGCCCGTGGCCGGTGCCGTGAAAAAATCCTGACCAGCGACCCTTGCGCTGCTCGGTTGGATAACCTTTTTCGGTGAAAAATGCTTTCACTTCGTTGTGCAAATTTTCTCCGGCGACGCCCGGTTTCATTCGAGTTAGAGCCAACTCTTGCCCTTGCAACGCAACGTTCCAAAGCTGCCTTTGAGCTTCGTTGGCGCGACCGCGAATGACCGTCCGCGTGAGGTCGCCGAAATATCCGCTGGTGGCATCGCGCGGAAAAATATCGAGGATGATCAGTGTGTTTGCTTTAAGCGGACCGGTGCCGCGCTCATGCGGGTCGCAGGCTTGATTTCCGCCAGCGACGATGGTGTTCGCTGGTAGACCGCCGGCCCGTAAAATGGCGCTGTCGATCTCGGCGCGCAGGATTTCTGAGGTGAGCGTTTTGCCGGACCAGGTGAGGGTTTGAGCGCGACCGATTTCGCTCGCCCGTAAGACTTCGAAACCGCGCGCCATTCCAGTTTCGGTGATATGGAGCGCGCGTTGGAGGAGCTTTATTTCTGCCGCAGTTTTGAATTCGCGCTCGGGAAAAAACAGGCCTTCCTGAACGCTAATTCCGAATCCCGCAGCGGTCAGATATTGCCCTAACCCGAATGAAAAATCCTCCGGCACGACCACTTTGCGAACGCGACGCGACTTCAGAAATCCAGCGATCGTCTCGCGAAAAGTCGGCTCAGGACCTTTCGGTCGCAGCTTTTTATTCAGTTCCGAGAGGCTGACGATTTCATCCACTTTCGCCTCGCGTTTACCACGGTCGATCTCCAAATCGCTGAGGACGATGGCGCGTTTTCCATCCTGCTCGAGAAAAATAATGGGGTCGCTGACTTGAAATTTCGTCGCGTAGCGGAGGTCTGCCGAAGTCTCACTGGAGGCGACGATGAGGCGGCTGGGTGACTTGGCCATGGCGCGGCAAACCTAGCGGCAAGCCCGCAGACTTCCAAGAGTTAAACGCCGAATCGACTGCAACTCCGCTCAGTTACATTGAGAGTCCGCCGTCCACCGTCAGCACCTGGCCGGTGATGTAGCGTGCTTCCGACGACGCGAGAAAGGCCACGGCGCTCGCGATGTCGTCGGGCTCGCCAAAACTGGCCAGCGGGATCTGGGTTTGCACTGTTTTTTTGTATTCCTCGGGCAGGCCGTCGGTCATGTCACTCGTCACAAATCCGGGCGCGACGACGTTCACCGTCACTCCGCGGCTCGCGACTTCTTTCGCCAATGATTTAGTGAGTCCAATCAAGCCCGCTTTGCTCGCGGCGTAATTCACCTGGCCGGGCGTGCCCATGAGTCCGCTGACGCTGCTGATGTTAATGATGCGACCTTTGCCAGATTTCATGATCGAGCGGAGCAACGGCTGGATGAAATTAAACGCGCCTTTCAGATTCGTATCGAGGACGACGTCCCAATCCTCCTCGGACAAACGCAGCGCCAGGCGATCGCGTGTGACGCCGGCGTTGTTCACCAAAACGTCGACGCTGCCAAAATCCTTCACGATTTGTTGAGCGGTCGCAAGGACTGCGGAATGGTCTGCCACGTCTACGGCGTAGGCTCGGGCGGCGTCGGGAAATTGAGCGTTGATGGCGTCGGCTATTTTTTTTGAGTTGAGTTCGGTTCGACTCACCACCGCGACTTTTGCGCCTTCGGAAGCGAGGCGTTGGGCGATGGCGGCGCCGATTCCTCGGCCCGCTCCGGTGACGACAGCGACAGTGTTTTCAAATCTCATGGGAGGGAAATTTAATCAGGCTGCGCAGGCTTCGACACGATAAAATTTTCATTTGAGTCAGACTTCATTGGAGCCGGAGCGGAAGACCTGCTATCGGATGGAGCGCATGATGTCCTGGCTGAATAAACTCGAAAAAATCGCGGCACCAATCGCGCTTCCCGGCATCATTCGCTATGTGGCGTTTCTGAGTTCCGCCGCATTCGTGGTTGGGCTTGCGATGCCCGGTGTGCGGGAAATGATGCCGTTGGATCCGGCTGCGTTTTTTCGTGGCGAATACTGGCGGCTCCTGACCTTCGCTTTCATCCCGTCGAGCTACGGCTTGTTCTGGATTTTTGCGTTGATGTTCCTCTTTTACATTGGCGATTCGCTGGAGCAAGCGATGGGCGCGACGCGGCTGACGCTGTTTTATCTGATGGGCTGGATCGCCACCGCGGCGGCGAGTTTTCTCTTCGATTCCGTTGGAACTCCGATCTATTTAAGCCTGTCGCTTTTGCTCGCGTTTGCGACTTATTTTCCAGACGCGCAAATCTCCATCTACTTCATTTTTCCGGTGAAGGTGAAATGGATTGCGCTCGTTTCGCTGGCGGCGGCCCTAGTTTTTGCGCAAGGCCTCGCTGGCTACGCAACGCTTCTGTTTTGCCTCGGAAACTATCTGCTTTTCTTCGGCTTCGATCTCGCGAAATCTTTCAAAACCAATCAGCAAATCGCTCGGCGACGACACAAGTTTCAGGAGAAAGCGCGACCGGATGAGGAGACGCTGCATCGGTGCAAGGTCTGCGGTCGGACGGAGCTGAGTGATACGGATCTGGAGTTTCGCGTTTCCGCCGATGGCGAGGAATATTGCACGGAACATCTGCCGCAACGCGCCGGATAAAAAGTGAGACGAGTTAGAGTCGACTCTGTTTGCGGAGGAGTTCGACTCGACTCCAGGCGGTGCCGTCGTCGAGGATCGCCCAGGCTTTTTCGATTCCGGTTTTCAAATCGGGCACCATGCCGGTGAGAACGAATCCGGCGGCGGCATTGAGCGAGACCATCTCGCGCAACGGCTCGAGTTTCTCTTTGCCGCGTAATAATTTCTCCATCAACACGGCGTTGGCCTTTGCGTCGCCGCCGCGCAAAGCGTGCAAGTCGCGCTCTTCGCGGACCTCGGCTTCGACCGTGAAACGTCGCAGTTCGCCGTCCTTCAGGCCAATGACGCGCGTCGGGCCAAGCGTGGAAAGTTCATCGATGCCGCGTCCGTCGGCGGTGTTTCCGTGAACGACCCAGGCGGCTTTTCGTTGGAGTTTGAGCAATATGGCGGCGACTTTTTCCTGCACGTCGGCGGCAAAAACTCCGACGAGCTGATGCGAGGGGCGCGCCGGGTTGAGCAAGGGCCCGAGCAGGTTGAACATCGTGGTCGTTCCCTCGGAGGCGAGCTGACGCCGGACGCGACCGATTATTTTGAAAGACGGATGAAAAACTGGCGCGAAGAGGAAAGCGCACCCGGCCTCGGCGACGCAGCGTTTCAACGCGGCTGGGGTAGCTTCGAGCTGGACGCCGAGAGCTTCGAGAACATCGGCGCCGCCGGATTTTGAGGTGATGGCGCGATTTCCGTGTTTGAGAACGGTAACGCCGCCTGCGGCAAGAATGAACATCGAGGCGGTGGAGATGTTGAACATTTGCAGCCCATCGCCGCCCGTGCCGCAGACGTCGAGGGTGATCTGCGCTGGGTCGAGTCCGAGTTGTGGATCGACTGCGCAATC
Source organism: Spartobacteria bacterium (assembly GCA_043758065.1). Classification (GTDB taxonomy): domain Bacteria; phylum Verrucomicrobiota; class Verrucomicrobiia; order Chthoniobacterales; family DASVRZ01; genus DASVRZ01. The sequence goes on from JAYVOE010000064.1 coordinate 10,054, forward strand.
GAGAAACGCTTCCACGAAGCCGGCGAGCTCGTTCACCGTCTCGCCCCGCTCGCGCAACGCCCGCAAAAACACGGCTTTCAGGCGGTCGTCCACATTGGGCGAGAGCAGGGCGCGTGCGGCGACGGGGATTTCCAGCGGCTGGAGTTCCCGGTCGATGATGAGTGCTTTGGCGAGAGGAGAGTCCAAAATCTATCTGTGAGATAAAGCAACGATGATGCCAATGATGAGGAGAACGGCGACGACGGCGAAAAATATTTTGATCCAACTGAGCGGGTATTTCCCGGCGATCTGGCCGGTGTAGCCGTTGATGACGACGGTGAAATTTTTCGAGCCGTAGGTGTAGGTCAGCAGCCAGACTGGCACCAAGATATGCTTGAAAGTCCGCTCAGAAAACGTCGCATCCACCGCGAGATTACGCTGGGTGTCGCCCGGAACTTCGCGACTGCACATGGCTTCCAACTGGCGTTGCATGAGGTTTTGCGAGCGTTCGGCGGCGGCGATCAGGTCGATTTGGTATTGCTCCACGACCCAGCCGGAGAGGAAGGCGGTGTTGTAGGGAACGAGTTCAGTCGTCGGGAAAGGCTCCACTTTTTCGAGCAAATCCGTTGGCACTCCACGGGAAGCAGCGACGAGGGCGTCGTCGAAAAAGTGGTCGAGTGCGCCTGAGACGTATTCCCAGCGCGTTCGCTGGACCTGGCGCGTCTGGGTTTTTCCGTTGCTGTCCTCGTAGGATTCGGTTTCGTAGTAGTGGTAGCCCGCCTCGGCGGTCCAGTCGGCATGCGCCTGCGCGTCGAAGGTCCAATAAGGCAGGTAGGCTCCGTGGAGCGTGTCGGTCAGCGCGCGGTTTTTCAGTTTTCCCGGGGCAAACCAATGCGAGCCATACCATTTGCGGATGGTTTCGCGAACCGTGGAGTCGGCGATTTTGAAAGCGAGCAGGCTTTCCGGGCGAATGGGCGCTTGCGTTTCCGTGTAAGGCGCGAGGGCGGGCGAACCGCAAAAATCACAACGTTGCGCGACTCGTCCGGCCGCAAAAACACTGATCGCCTGGCAGCTTTGACATTTGACGGTGATTTGCTCGGGCGCCCAGCCGCGAGCGGAGTCCGGGATGTTTCGCAGCGCGGTCGCGAGATCGTTCTCCTTGATTTCGCCTGTCACCGTTTCTTCAAATTGAGAAACCGTTCCGCAAAAAGGGCATCGCAGCGTCTGCGTGGCTGGTTCCCAGTTGGCTTGCGCACCGCAGGAGGGACAGTTGTGCTTCGGCGCTGCGATGATTTCGGACATGTTGCTGTATGTCCGATTTGCCGGGTTGGCGTAAAGCGTTTTGGCCGCCCCGATGGAAACTAGTCTTTAGCTTCGGCGGCCGCGCGCTTCATGCTGCCAGACAAGGTGGCCACGCGCAGACGCATGATTTTTCCAGCCTTGAATTTGACGGAAGCACGCTCGGGAATCTCGTATTTGCTCCCAGGAAGATTCGGGTTACGGCCGATTCTGGCCTTAGTCAGCCGCACTTCAAAAATCCCGAAATTTCTCAACTCCACGTCATCTCCACTCGCCAGACTCTCAGTAATCAAATCTAGGGTTTTCTGCACGATCTCGAAGACCTGGTGCTGAACAACGCCGGTTTCGTTGCTGATTTTCACGACTATGTCCCGTTTGGTAAGATTGCCCATCGTGTTGAGTCCCCGTTGTGTTGTGAGTTGAATGCAGCTCCGTTGAAAATTTGTTAAGCAATCTTCCGGGCCGAACTGCAAAATAATGAGAAGTGCCAAACAAAGGCAAGCGCAGTTTGATATCAATTAGGATTTTTTGCGGAAATATGGCTTCGTTCGCAATCGATACGTCTCAGGAGCAATCTCGTGGGCGGTCTTAAAGTGCGTCTTCGCAGTGAGTTGCAGAAATTCGGGGCCACGTTCGGCGGCGAGTTTTTCTCCCAATTCACGCACCGCGGAGGAGGCTCCACGAGGCAAAGTGACGAGCCCGAGTCGCTTCCCGGCGCGATCCATCCAATCCACAAAGGCGTCCCGCGCTAAAATCGAGGCGGCTGCCACCGCAATGTCCGATTCCGCCTTGGTCCGTTGCTCGATCTCGAGTTTTTGCCCGCGTTCTAAAAGCGCTTTTTGAATCAGACTGGCATCGGCGAATTGATCCGAAAGCGATCTTGGGCAATCGGGACGCTTTTCTGCCAGATTCTCGATTACCCGCGCATGACCCCACGCCAGCAAACGATTAAGACTGTCGAATTTGTCGTAGAGCTCATTGTATTTTTGCGGCGACATCAGGATGACGTCGAAGACAGCTCCCGGCGTTTCGCGAATCGTTTTTGCCAGTTTGCGGATACTCGCGTCGCTGGTAATCCGTTTGCTATCCTGCACCCCAGCGGCTCGATAGGCGTGGGCCAGCTCGCGATCCACAAAGGCTCCCGCGACGACGAGCGGTCCAAAAAAATCTCCTTTCCCGCTCTCGTCGATCCCAAAATGCGGCGCAAACATCTGCGGATTCAGTTCTTCTTCGTAACCAAATTTCGCCTCGCCCAGGATCTCCGGCTCCAGCCGAAACGTCAGGAATTCCTCCGTATCTTTTCCCTGAAGCACCACCTTCGGCCCTTTCTCGTAAACCGCCACATTCAGCTTCCCTTTGCTCGCCGCAAAAAGCGTGTAGGCCTTTTGCACGAACTCAAAACCATCCGACTTCAAGAGCACTCTGAGCTTCTCAGCCTGCGCAAGCGTCAACGCGGAAGTGTGAGTCGTCAGAGCCATTCGCAAAATGTTCTCGCGCAAACGCGCAAAGACGCAAAGGTTAAAAAATCGTGCCCGCCTCAATTCAACTGCAACTGCGCGACTGGTTTCGAACGCACGCCCGCGATTTGCCTTGGCGCGGAACGCCCGATCCGTATGCCATCATGGTCTCGGAATTCATGCTCCAACAAACGCAGGTCGCGACGGTAATCCCGTTTTATCATCGCTGGATGACGCGTTTCCCGACGGTCGAATCTCTCGCCGCTGCATCCGAACAGGACGTGCTCAGTCTCTGGCAGGGCCTCGGCTATTATTCCCGTGCAAAAAATCTCCACCGCGCGACGAAACAGATAGCATTGGAACTCGGATCATTTCCCAGCACCTTGGCCGAGATGAAACGCCTCCCCGGGATGGGCGATTACACCGCCGGGGCGATCCTGACTTTCTCGCTAAACGCCCGCGTTCCGATCGTCGATGCGAACATTGCCCGAGTGCTCGCGCGGCTTTTTTCCTTCGAGCAACCGATCGATTCTACGGAAGGTCGCGCAAAGATCTGGTCCTTCGCCGCGCAACTTCTACCGAAGGAAAACGCAGGCAAGTTCAATGCCGCTCTAATGGAACTCGGCGCCCTCGTTTGCACGCCCAAACCCAAGTGCCCGGAGTGCCCGGTCCAATCGCATTGTCTCGCTTTCCGAAGCGGCCAGGACCCGGCGCGTCTCCCGATCAAAACACCCAAAGCCGCCGTTACCCAGAAAGTCGAACGTGCTCTTTTCATCAACAACGGAGAACTCATCGCCCTCACTCAGCGCACGCAAAATCCCTGGCAGGGAATGTGGGTTTTTCCACCGATGACGCACCCACCCGACGTCTTGGAAATGCCCGTCGTTTCCCATCGTTACGGCATCACCCGCTACCGCGTGACGCTGGAAATTTACTCGGCCAAATCCATCAGCTCCGACGTCCGCTGGTTCAATGCACTGGAACTCGAATCACTTCCGATCCCCTCGCCCCATCGACGCGTGCTCGAAGCAATGACCGCCCGCCTCTAACGCAGACTATTTTCTATCTCCGGCGTCATTTTGTCGAACCACTGCGCCACTCGAAAATAAAGCGTCATCCGCGAGAGCATCGCACTCGAATATGCGACGAGTCCGCACAAAAAAACCGCGCTGTTGCCAACGCGGTTTTTTCATTCGAGTTAGAAGCGATTCAGCAGCCAAATTACGGCTTTGGAATGTCCGCGCCAGTATTTGGCCGATCCTTGTCGTGACGCTCTTTTTTCATCGCTTCCCATTTCGTCACTTGCTCTGGAGTCAGAACCGCCTTGATGGCAGCCTGCACCTTTTCGCGCTCGGCACGCATCTGATCGCATCCAGCACCAGGCTCCGGCCTCGTGCCTTTGTTGGCCTCGTGCGCAGCGCGCATCTTGTCACCTTCCGCCTTGAAAATCTCGCGGATTTTCGACTCTTGCTCGGGTGTCAGGTTAAGCACTTCTTTCAAGTGAGCGAGACGCTTCTCGGGGCTGGGCGGGCGGCCTTCATGCCGCTGATGATCTTCTGGGCCAAACTTGGGCGGCGCTCCGGGTGTTGCGCTCGGCGACGCTTGGGCGCGCAGAGCTTGCGGGGTGAGCAGCACAACGGCTGCGAGGGTTGTTGTCAGGAATATTGATTTGAGTTTCATAGTTATGGACGGGTTTGCATCCATGGAAACTCCGAGCCGCGCCGGAAGTTGCGGTGAACTTCTATTCTGCCAGCCAACCGGGAATTTGCCCAGCCCAATAAGTAATGATCAGGTCCGCTCCCGCCCGGCGAAATGCTGTCATCGTTTCCAGCACCACGCGCTTCTCATCGAGCCAGCCATTGGCCACGGCCGCCTTCACCATCGCGTATTCGCCGCTCACTTGATAGACCGCCGTCGGGCGTTGGAATTTCTCTTTCACGCGCCACAAAATATCCAGATACGGCAGCCCTGGTTTTACCATCACGATGTCCGCGCCTTCGGCCACATCGAGTTCGGTTTCCCAGAGCGCTTCCATCGCATTCGCGGGATCCATTTGGTAGCTGCGGCGATCCCCAAATTGCGGGGCACTCTCGGCCGCATCTCGAAACGGCCCATACATCGCCGAGCAAAATTTCGCCGCATAACTCATGATCGGAGTTCCAGTGAAATCTGCCGCATCGAGTGCCTTCCGAATCGCGCCAATGCGGCCGTCCATCATGTCGCTCGGGGCGATCAAATCGGCCCCAGCCCGAGCATGGGAAACAGCCACGCGACAAAGAACTTCGACCGATTCATCATTCAAAATCGAGAAGCCCGTGTGATCCTCATGCACCACTCCACAGTGGCCGTGCGACATGTATTCGCAGAGGCAGACATCCGTGACGACTAACATTCCCGGCACAGCTTTCTTGATGGCTCGAACGGCCTTCTGCACGACTCCGTCATCAGCATACGCGCCTGAAGCGATCGCGTCTTTTTGAGCCGGTATTCCAAAAAGTAAAACTCCACGCACACCCGCGCGAAAAAGTGATTCGACTTCCATTGCTATCTCGCTCAACGGAAGTTGAAAAATCCCCGGCATACTAACAATCGCCTTTCGCTCCGAAATATTTTCCGAGACGAATAGCGGCTGAATAAATTGCTCCGGAACAAGTCGGGTCTCGCGAAACATTTCTCGCAAAACCGCATTCTCGCGCAAGCGCCGGGGACGATGAACCAATGGAAGCATTGGCTCATTTATAGAGCTTCCCGCCCGCTGGCTCAAGATGCGACTTCGAGCGCGCTCGTGTGCGTGGCGCGCCGATACGATGGCAGGACCAGCAATCCTCCCAACCCCCAGATCATCGTGAGCAGTGCGCCGCCGAGCGATACCAGCACCGATTGAGCCGATGGCACTCCGCACAAGTCGCCGAGTAGAAGCGTAAACAAATGTTCCCTCACGCCAAAACCACCCACGCTTAACGGCAGCGCCGCGACGATGTCCACCGTCGGCATGATCGCTAGGAAATCGAGCACCGGCACACGCACGTCAAACGCCCGTGCCGCACAATAAAACGTCATAAAATAAGCGACAAACATGAAAACGGAGACACCGCCGGCGATCAGCGTCTGACGCCAATGCCCGATGAATTTTCGATAGCCGTCTTCCAGTTCCATCATTTGTTTTCGGCCCGGCCCCCATTCCGGAATATATTTTGCGAGCCCTTTTGATGCGACTGCGAGCGATATCAAGAAGAGTCCGCCAATGGTTAGCAGGTAGATGAAAATGACCTTGATCAATCCAGCGACCGCGTGGCTTTGACGCAGCCATTCCAGGCGTGGCGTCATAAAAAGCAACGAGCAAAAAACCAACGCTAGAATGCCGCTCATCCGGTCCATCGCGACAGACATGAGGGCATGCGCCTTTTTCCGTCCGCGCGCAGCCAGCCAGACTACTTTCACCGCGTCGCCGCCCACGGCACCCACGAGGAAGTTGTTAAAAAACAAACCGACCAACCCCATTCGGAAGACTTCATTTCTGGTCAAGGCCAGCCCCAACATTTTCACAAAGATTCCCCATCGATAGATCCCCAGAAAATTTCCGAAGCCGGCAATTAAAAATCCGAGCAGTAACCATTCAGCGTGTGCATGGAAAAAAACTTTCCCGATCTGATCACGCAAATCGTTTCGCTGAAAAAGCCACGTGAGCAGGCCCAGACTGACGAGCAATTGCACGATGAGAAGCAGCTTTTTTTTCATCCGAGTTAGAGACCTATCAGCGTTCTTTATGGCGTTCTACAACGATGAGGTAACTGTTGAACGGCGTCGATCCCCAGAGCGATCGCACCTTGCATTTACACCCAACCGCAACAAACGGCGCGGTGAGTTCGTCCATGGTTAGATAATGTTGCGCGGGACTTTTCATCCACCGAATTGCGTGCATCACGCCGTCCATCCACTTTGTTATTAAGTAACGCCAGCTCCCATCGTTGGGGGTTGCGCGGATGAGGCATTTTCCACCCGGCGCGATGTTAGTAGCTAATCTCTGAAGAAGGCCGCGTTGCGTGTCGAGATCGAGATATTGCAGCACATCTAACATGACCACATTTCCCTGAAACTCGAATCTGTTTCCGGCATCTTCCACGCGAAACTCCAGGTTTTTATAATGATCCGCAACCTCCCGCGCCTGACCGATTTTCGTCGCGTCCAAGTCGAAGCCAATGATGGGGCGGGCGTATCCCATCTCGCGCAGATAGAAAGATAGGAAACCCATTCCGCAGCCGACATCCATCAGCGGCAGATCGGAATCCATGACTTGTTCCAGGACGACTTTGTATGCCGGATCGCTCCGCATTTTTCCGCGAACATAGCCTTGCGTCCAACGACTGGGATAATGGCGAGCAATTCGCTCGATAACGTTTTCGCTCACCACTCTTTAGGCAATTGCAAGTGTGGACGGATCAATCTGCCAGATGCCGTGGTTGGCCATAAACTGGATGAGTTTCCGGCTGTAACGAGACGCCGTGGTAGCGCCGGAAGCCATGCATGCAATGCGCGTTTCGATGTGTCGATTCATGAGTCGAGTAAGAGGGGAATCAAAGCGGCGCACAATATCCTGACCGGTGTGATACATCGCGAACATTCGTCCGTCATAATAATATTCGATCAATTCCATCCAGGCATTGAGTTGACGCTGAATGGTCGTAGTAAATCCCGGCAGGTCGTCCAAATTTTTTGCCAGCAACTCTGCCGAGGTCAGCGCGAGATGCATTCCGGGAGATAACATCGGGTCTACAAAACCGAAGGCATCTCCGATCAAGACCCAATTTGGCCCATGTCCATTTTCGGAAACGAGCTGGTAGTTAGAATAGGTCGCGACGTCGGTAATGCGTTTTGCGTTAGCGCTGATTACACTCAAACTCGGATCCGTTTTTATCGCCGTTATTAACCGTTCGTCAGCGGAATCGCCGAGCTTTGCTGCCGCGTCCCGATTCAGCACGATGCCAATGGACAAACGACCGGGCAGTGGAATCCGCCAGCACCAGCCGTGTTCCATTCGCCCGATGAGCACCTGGCCTAGCGGACCTTCCTGAAGGCAATTCTCGAAGTGCGCGAAGTATGCGACATCTTTGCGCGGACCGGTGCGAGTGGGGATGTTCAGCGTTCTCGCAAACAATCGATTTCGTCCGCTCGCATCGACCAGTAAATCCGGCTGCCGCCCTTTCAGATATGGCGCTTGGGCGACGGTTTCGGAAGTGAGCCGAATTCCATTCCGATGCGTCAAATCCACCTCCGCTCGCACCGGAACGCGGACCGCACCGACCTCGGTTGCGCGATCGCTCAGAATCCGATCAAACTCGAATCGCGGGACATTATACGCGTAAGTCGGAAGGCCGCATCGGCCCACTGGAGCAAACGTAAAATTAATGTCCTCCCCAGCATTTAACTTAAACGTAACGCCCGGTTTTCTCAGCCCGATGGCGGCAACCCGATCTTCCACACCCAGCCTGCGCAACACGGGAATTACGGACGGAATCAGCGATTCACCAACAGTTAAATTGGGCCGCTTGCCATCATCGAAAATCGTCACGTTATGACCGGCCTGCACGAGGAATGTGGCGAGGGCCGAACCTGCCGGACCACCTCCAATTATTGCTACATTTTTCACGGAATTCCCACGCGTTTAATTTTACCACTCGCAGTGAGAGGAATGGATTCCACAAAGCGAAATTCCACGGGGATTTTGTAGCGTGCAAGTGATGTCCGGCAAAGTGCAAAAAGCGTCGCGAGTGGTGGAGGATTTTCCATTTGAGTTGGAACGATATCAGCGATGGGGACTGTTCCTAACTTAGGATGCGGACGGCCGGACACACGAGCTTTTTGAACTCCGGCATGACCGCACAAGATGGCTTCGACCTCTTCAGGAAAGCATTTCATTCCCGCGACATTGATCACGGAATGTGCGCGGCCCTCGAGAAAATAGTCTCCGTCCGAATCGACTCTTGCGATATCCCCCGTGCGAAACCAGCCATCTTCCAAAATTTCCGCGCGCGATTTCCACGGCGAAAGATAGGCGTCCAGCATACCCGGACCACGGAGAAAAAGCTGGCCCTCACGTAGCTTCGCGGAAAATTTTGCGAGCGGTTTTCCAATCGAGTTAGGTTTGTTTCTCGAGTGCTCGGAATTTAAAAATGGCAGACCCACTTCGATAATTCCAAGCCCTTGGGTCAATGGAACACCATAACGCTTGTGGAATGTGGAAGCGGTTTCCGATGGCAATGCGGCCGCCGTCGAAACTGCTAGACGGAGTTCCGGCCAGGATCTTCCCGAAGTCTCTGCGGCAAGAAGCCCGTGGTGAAACGGTGACCCGTAAAGAACGGTCCCGCGGTGTATTAAGGCGGCCGAGAGAACGTCCTCGGCCAGGTGTGATTTCACGATGATCGTCGTCGCCCCACGCCAAAGATAAAGGATGATCGAGACAGCGAAATGATGCGCCATTGGAAGAATCCAAACGATGCGATCCGCACTGGAAATCTCCAGGCCATCATTGGCCGCTTCAATCCGCTCCAACAAGCTCTCGTGAGACAAGACTATGCCCTTGGATTTTCCGGTCGTGCCTGAACTGAATCGGATGAAAGCGGGATGCAAAGCAGCCAATTTCGCTTCGTCGAAATCCGGGTTAGGTCTCAGTGAAATCTCGGCGATGGAGCCGTCTTCTTTGACGATAGCTCCAAGGCCGGTTTGCTGGATAATTTCTTCGCGTTCTCGTGTAACGAGCTCCGACGCCAACGGCACCAGACACTTGCCGGATTGCACGATGGCGAGCGCGAGAACGACATGCGCGACGCCATTCGGACAATCCAGACCAATGCGTGCCGCAGAGACATTTTTGATCCGAGTTGCAGCGATATCAACCTGCGATTGCAGCTGCGCATACGTGATGGATTGATCATCCGCGATGAGGGCGATCGCGTCCAGGTTCGCGGTCTGAAAAATCAGATCGACGATGTTCATTTGACGAGACGGGCTGCTGCAATCCCGGCTGCCTCACCAGTGGCCAGACACGTGCCGATAACGCGAATCGAAGCTTGCGCTTCGTGGCTGCAGGAAATGCAGCGGCCAGCCATGAAGAGGTTGTCGTGTGCGCGTGCTTGCAGTGCCCGGATGGGAATTTCGCAAGGGCGATTTTCATGGGGGAATCGAAGTCGCGGACCCTTCGCTGTTTCACGTAATTCAATCGGCCAGGTGGCGAGCGCCACGGTATCGGGAAAGGTGGCTCCGCTCTCAATGTCGCTTGTTTCTAAGCGATATTTTCCGCGTATTCTCCGGCTTTCACGAACCCCAATCCGCGCAGGGAAGCGAGAGATGAGCGTCGCTGAAAACCCAGCAATACGGGTAGATAGAAACTTCACCAGTGAGGAAGCAATCTGGCGCCCTAGAAATTCCAGATCAGTGAGACATCGTGCGTCCAGCGGATCGAAATCGTTCGTGCCGGGGAGGTCGATGCTCACATAGATTTCCCCCCCGTGGGCGCCCTCGCGGAAGCTCACACCCAATGCGGTCCTGGGAAGCTCTCCTTTCTGAACTGCATCCGCGATGTGCCTGGCTATTTTAATCCGGGCGTCATCCGAAATGGCGCTTGGTGCCACACCCTGAATGGTGAATATATAGGCCGGTCGCTGCAATTTATCGGAGCTTTCCTGTTCCACTTCAGCTCCGGCCATTGCAGCAAGACATCCATCGCCCGTGCAATCGATCGCCGCTTTTGCGCCGATGAATTCCCTGCGACCGCGGCAGGAAATTTCCATGCGAGTAAGATCGGATTCTGCGCCGATGATCGTGCTGTGGAAACGAACTTCAAGGTTAGGAGTTTCAGCGCAAAGCAGATCAGCCAACAGTGAAAAAGCAGTGGGCTCTGTTTGCATCACATCCACCCGGCCCATTCGCACGGGAGCACGTGCTCCGTTCATCTCCAACAGGCGGGTTGCAAACTCCCTCGGAAACCCGGGATTCGCCCATTCGACTTCCGGTTGGGATGAGATTTTAAAGAGTCCGCAGATGGAATGCACCAGGGAAAGCGGAGCCATTCCGCCGAGCATTCCGGAGTGCTCTACCAGCACCGTTTTCGCTCCCGTTCGGGCAGCGGAGATGGCCGCGGCCAGACCAGCGCTTCCGCCGCCGGCTACTAATACATCACACTGCATCGGCCAGCTCCCGTTGCTCGGCGCCAAGTAGATCAGCCATGATTTGGTTCATCATCAACTCACGCTCGGCGCGACTCAGGCAGCCGTCTCGCCAAGAAATCGTAATGGTAATTTTGTCGTTGCGTTCGTTAAAAAAAATACCCGTTCCAGGCGGACGTCCAAGGCAAGGGAGATGCCATGCGTTCTCGATTGTAGCTCCCCCGAAGGAGGTCATTTCCGGTGCAAACACGCCAGTGTGCGAGTAGAAGAACGAATTGATCTCGCCCTTAAATTGCCAGCGAACAATCTTCATAAACAGCCAGGACGGCATGCGCATCATGATCTCGAGCATCATGGTAAAAGACTCGTCCAACCGCTCACGGGTCATTTCGGAAAACTGTTTTTTCAGCGCAGTTGCAGCGCTATGGAGCGAGTCGATATCCTCTCGTAGGCAACAGAAAAAAAACACGCTCACCTGATTGTGAAACAACGGTCCGCGCGAGCCGCGTTTGCGCGTTTGGATCGGAACGCCGGAAACGTAGCAGTTCGGTTCTGCGCCACGATTTTTAAAGACCGCGGCATGAGCCCGACTGGCGGATGCCAAATAGTATGGAAGAGAAAAAAGCGGGCCGGAAATTTGATTGGCCCGCGCACGAACCTGCGCGGATTGGACAGGATCGAGAGTGAGAATCTGAAAACGACAAACCCCAGGCTCGGGCTCAGGTCCACCAAGGGAATGCACTCCCAATGCGGCCATTTCGTCGAACCGGATCAGCAGCCTGCGCGCGTGTTGCCGCTTCTCGCGCAACGTCGTCTTCGGACGGGGCGGTTCGTTATTTTCGTAAGTTTCATCGATCCCGTCGCAGAGTTGCGCGATCTCGGAAAAGAGCAATTCAGCGCCCTTTCCATCGATGAGGCGATGGGTCCAGGTGAGGGCGACGAGAAAATTTCCGTCACGCTTTTCAACGATGTCGAGACGCGCGTTAAAGGGCAGATCATCCGGCGCCATCGGTCGGCTCAAGCGGCTTTCCAGAAATGGGAGTGCCTCTTCGATTTCTTGAACGTGGCAGCCGATTTTTCCGGCTGAATTCTGTTCTTTCCAGAGATCGAGCGGCAGCGGTGGACGCTGATTTTCCGGGGCAGTTTCCCAAAAGGGCAGCAGCGTTCGCCAATCGCGTTTCAGCCGGGCATAGAGCAGCGGATGCTTTTGGGTGAGTTTTCCTAATACCGATCTAACTCGGATCAAATCCGGACAGGATGTCAGTTCGATGACGGATTGGCTGACGTGCGGGCCCTGTCCCGTCCGGCGCATAAACGCGTCGAGCGATAGCAAGAAACAGTCTGCTATTTTAATGGGCACGCGCAATGTAAGATCGGCCGCCATGGTTGCTTTTACGTGGATTTCAACCGGCCTGCCAGCAGCACGGCCAAATGTTGAGCGGAGCTAAAATTCTCCGTAGATAGATCCGCATCCGGCAGCATGATCCCATACTTTTCCTCGATCAAAAGCAGGAGCTGCATGATGGCCATGGAATCGAGCCCGGCGTCGTAGAGATTGCTGGTCGCGGAGAAATCCGGCGGGGTCTCGAGGAGGCGTTCGCGGATGAGGGTGACGAGTTCTAGTTCTAAAGTGCGGAGGTCGGGCATCGCGAGGGTGGATATCTATGATTCAAATATGATCGTTTGCCAGCAAAAAAGCCGCGTGTTTTCTTGCGGTCGCACGAAGAATTGGCTTTGGCGCACTGCGGCTGCAATTTGTGCGTGAATCCTTTCCGCGAATTGCCGATGCTAAACGCCTATGTCCCGGCGACTGCTCCTCATCGACATCAGCAATTCGTTTACGAAGATCGCTCTGGCTGATGAAGCCCGGATCTTGCAGCGCAAAAAAATCGCCACTCCCAGAGTCGACTGCAACTCGATTCAAAAATTGACCAAGGGCTGGAAGTTTGCGCGCATCATTCTCTGCTCGGTCGTGCCCGCGAAGAATGCTGCCATCGCGGAAGCCTTTCCACAGCCCGTTTTGCAGCTCTCGCACAAGATCGCGCTCGGCATCGGGATCGATTATCCGAGGCCTGCCAGCATCGGGGCGGATCGGTTGGCGAATGCTGTGGCCGCGGCGGAAATTTACGGCGCACCGGCAGTCGTTGTCGACTTCGGGACAGCCGTGACTTTTGACGTTATTTCCCATGAGAAAAAATATCTCGGCGGAGTCATTGCGCCCGGGCTCGAGGTGATGACCGACTACCTTTACGACCGCACGGCGCTTCTGCCGCGGATCAATTTGCTCGAGCCGGTGTCCGCCATCGGCCGCACGACGCGCGATGCCATGATGGCCGGCGCGATTCACGGTTATCGCGGCCTGGTTAAAGAAATCCTCGCGCAGATTCGATTGGAACTCGGATCAAAAAAACTGCACATCATCGCGACCGGCGGCTATGCCGAACTCATCGCTGCACGTCTTCCCATTTTGAAAAACGTCAATCCAGATCTAACTCTCGAAGGCTTGCGCATCGTCGCCCTTCGCAACCCACTTCCTCAATGATTTCTCTCGGCATCGATTTCGGCGGCACCTCCATCAAATTCGGCGTGACCGATGGCGGCCAAATTATTTTTCATGGGAGTTCCATCGAAACGCAGGAACTCAGCGGCGCATCGGCCATCACTCAGGCGATCATTGCTAACATCGCGGCGATCCGCGTCACCCACCCGGAAATTGGCGCGATCGGCATGGGCCTCCCGGGAATCGTGGACAGCGTTAATGGCATCGTTCACGAGCTCTCCAACGTCCCCGGCTGGCGCGAGGTGCCGCTCCGTCAGGTCATTGCGGATGCCACCGAGCTTCCGACAATTATCGAAAATGATGCGAACGCCATGGCTTACGGCGAGTGGAAATACGGTGCGGCGCAAGGCAAGTCGCACGTCATTTGCATCACGCTCGGAACCGGAGTGGGCGGCGGGCTTATTTTGAATGGACAGCTTTATCGCGGTGCCAATCTGGGAGCCGGCGAAATCGGCCACATGCATTACGATCCGAAAGGTCCGACCGCGATTTATGGGAACACCGGCGCGATCGAAAAGATCGTCGGCAATCGAGAAATCGTCGCCCGGATGGGATCGATTTTCGGCTCCGAAATTTCTGATCCGAGTCCGGCTCGACTCACCGAGCTCGCCGCCGCAGGCGACACTCGCGCGATTGCGCTTTGGAAACAGATCGGGACGGAGATTGGCGTCGTGCTGAGCGACGTCGTCTGGCTGTTAAATCCCGATGCCATCGTTATTGGCGGCGGCGTGGCGAAGGCTGGAAATTTTCTTTTCGACCCCATCCGCGCGGCCATCGCTGGACGAACGGTTAATGTCTTTCACGAGACTCTGGAAATCGTTCCAGCGACTCTTGGAAACGATGCCGGAATCATCGGCAGCGCGGCTCTCGCAGTGGATGCGCTGAGCCGAATTTGAGTCGAGTTCCAGTCTATTCTGCGAGGTTCGCCGCGATGAATTCGTAGCTCTGGCGCGCGGAAACAAATGGATCGCCGGGACACGTGTCCTGCTCAACGACAAACCATTGGCAGCCGCTCTTTTCAGCAGCCGGAATCACCTTGGCGAAATCAATATTTCCCGCCCCAATCTCCGCCATTACGGGCTGATTGTTCAAGCCAAACGCGTAGTCCTTCAAATGGAGAACCACTAGTCGGCCATCCAACTTCGCACACCAGTCGGCCGGGTTGGCACCGCCGTATTGCACCCAATAGGTATCTAACTCCGCTTGTAAATTTTTCGGATTCGTTCCGGCGTAAATGGCTTCCAGAATCGTCTGACTTCCAAAGCGCGCAAACTCGTTGGCGTGGTTGTGATAACCCAAAGTTTTTCCAGACGCGCGCAAGACAGCGCCGGATGCATCGAGGCCAGAAATGAGTTGAGTTACAGAGGATTCACTCCCGAAATCGATACCATCCGGAAACGGATACGCAGTGATCTGGCAGTCCAAAATATCCAGTCGATCGATGATCGCCGCCGGATCGGACAGAATCTTTTTTCCATTTTCGTGAGTGGCGCAGCAGATGAGACCTTCACCAGTCAGGATGCGCGAAATCTCCTCAGCCGGGAAATCGCCGACGCCGGAAACCTGCACGGCCTGATAGCCGATCTCGCGGACTTTTTTCATGCTCGCAGCAAATTCCAGCGGAGTTCCACAGGTATCGCGGATGGTGTAAAGTTGCAGGGCGACTTGGGATAGTTTCAAAGTTGGATTAGGCGAAGGATTTGGAGAAATCGTCAGTGGCGATGTTAGTAGAAATGGGCTTGTCGAACTTGGATTCTGCTACCTTTTTTTTTAACGCATCCTCGTAAACTTTTGAGTCGAGTGGGAGTGAAATGGTTTCGCTCGTGAAGGACGAGAGCAACATCGCATTAGCGAGTTCGACGGAGAAAATGCCTTCGCCAGCGGGTGCGATGAGCGGTGTTCCATCGAGAATAGCGTCAGTGAAATTCTGGAGAATCTCGACGTGCTGTCCGCCGTGGCCGTCCATGGGCACGGTGATTTCCGAAGTCGGCGGAGTCGCGAAACGCTCGGGTGTGGTGCGGCAAAATTCTGACATGGGCACTTCGTTGCGAATCCACTGGAAGCGGTCGTTTTCGATTACAACGCGACCGTTTTCGCAGGCGACTTCCAATCGATTCGTGCCGGGTGCTTCGCCGGTGGAGGTGATGAAAACACCGGTCGCGCCGTTGGGATATTCGAGATAAGCGGTGACGTCGTCTTCCACTTCGATGTTGTGATATTTTCCGAGAGCGCAGAAGGCTCGAACCTTATTGGGCATACCGAATAGCCATTGGAGGAGATCGAGATTGTGCGGGCATTGATTGAGCAAAACGCCACCGCCCTCACCGCCCCAAGTGGCGCGCCAGCCGCCGGAAGAATAGTAGGCTTCGGTGCGAAACCAGTTGGTGATGATCCAGTTGATGCGGCGGATTTCGCCGAGTTCGCCCGATGTTAGAAGCTCGCGGAGTTTGATGTAATACGGATCGGTGCGCTGGTTAAACATCGCCGCGAAGATTCGAGTTGGATCGGTATGTGCAGCGATGAGTCGTTCGCAATCCGCTTTGTGGACGGAGATCGGTTTTTCCACGAGGACGTGTAGGCCAGCCTGGAGCGCGGCGATTCCGAGTGTGGTGTGGGAGTAATGCGGCGTGGCAATGAGCACCGCATCAACGAGACCAGAATGAATGAGCGCGTCGGGATCGTTGAAGCCGGGCAAATCTGGAAACTTCGTGAGAAGTTCGGGGCTGGTGTCTGCGACGGCGGTGAGTGTCAGCCGGGGAATTTTACCAGCGAGAATTCCGGCTGCGTGAACGGTGCCCATCGAGCCGACGCCGATGATTCCGAGTCGCACTGAGTTCATCGAAGGAGGCGTTGCATGGGAGGCGTATTCAAGAACGGCTTGTTAGATAAATCAATCATCGAAAACGATCCGCGTTCGACTTTTTTTCCCGCGCTACTAACATTGCGATCATGAGCTATCAGAAGTCCGACGGAATGAATTACGCGCCTCAAGGAAGACCGGCTCCGGTCTGTGGAAAAGGGGCGTTTGTCTTTGCGGCGGCGGCGCTGGATCACGGCCATATTTATGGGCAAACCGGCGGATTAATCGAGGCGGGCGGGCAGTTGAAATGGATTTATGATTCCGATCTAACTCGAGCCAAAAATTTCCAGGAGAAATATCCGGACGCGAAGCTTGCGCGGTCGCTGGACGAGATTTTGGATGACAGTTCCGTCCACATGGTTGCGTCGGCTGCGATCCCGTCGGAACGCTGCGCGCTTGGCCTGCGCGTGCTGGAATCGGGAAAGGATTATTTTACCGACAAAGCGCCATTCACCACGCTGGAACAACTCGCATCGGCACGGGCGGCGGTCGTGAAAACCCACCGCCGTTACATGGTGTATTTCAGCGAGCGGCTGCATGTGGAATGCGCCGTTTTTGCAGGCGAGTTAGTATCGAATGGCGCGATTGGAAAAGTGGTCAACGTCATCGGCTTCGGCCCGCACCGGCTGAATGCGCCTTCACGTCCGGAATGGTTTTTTCAGAAGGAAAAATACGGCGGTATTCTGACGGATATTGGGAGTCATCAGTTCGAGCAATTCCTAGCTTTCTCCGGCTCGACCGACGCCACGGTGGAGCATGCTCGTGTGGCGAATGTTTGTCATCCAGAGTATCCCGAGTTGGAGGATTTTGGCGAGGCGACTTTGTTAGGAAATAGTGGCGCATCGAATCATGTTAGAATCGATTGGCTAACACCCGATGGCCTGTCCACTTGGGGCGATGGGCGCACGACGATTTTGGGAACGAAAGGCTACATCGAGCTGCGCAAATATGTGAACGTCGCCACGCAAAAAACGGGCGATCATTTGTTTCTCGTGAACGACGACGGCGAACAACATCTCGAGCTTGCGGGCAAAGTCGGGTTTCCGTTTTTCGGCCAGTTGATTTTGGATTGCCTAAACCGAACGGAAAACGCGATGACGCAGGAGCACGCGTTCAAGGCGGCGGAGTTATGCTTGCTCGCGCAGGCAAAAGCAGACGCGAGTTAGATAGAACTCGGCGCGAAGACGGCGCACATGGGTTTTTCCAAAGAAATGAGTTCTCCGTGCGTTGTTAGTTTTCCGGTCGCGGGATCAATAGCTAGAACTTCAACGCGACTGGCGTTTTGACCGGGAACGATCATCCATTTTCCATCGGGCGAGATGGTGAAATGGCGCGGGCCGTTGATTCGCAGCGGATGGTTTTCCAGAAATGTGAGATCGCCTTCGGATGAAATTTTGAAAGTGGAAATGCTGCTGTAACCGCGGGTGGAAACGTAGAGAAATGGTGAATGCACGAAGATCTCGGCGGTGTCTGCGTTTGAGGGGAGTTTCATCCCACTCGGGAAGACCGGTGTCGTGGTTAGAAGTTTTTTTGATTCGAGTTCCAATGCACTCACGCCGAGGCCCATTTCTCCATTGATGTAGATGCGGCTTTTTCCAATAGCTAGATGCCGTGGGCCGCTGCCGGGTGGAAGAATGGCAGGCGTGATTGCACTCAAAGTCGCATCACTTTTCAGCTCGTAAATCCAGAGTTTGTCGGTGCCGAGATCGGTGACGTAAGCTAGATTTCCATCGCAGTAAACTCCGTGGGCGTGCGGCTCTTTTTGCCGCTTCGGATTCGGGCCGGAGCCGGTGAGTTGGATGAAACTCGCATGAGTTTTAATCGTTCCATCTGGATTGGTTAGGAAACTACTAACAGTGCCGCTGGAATAGTTTGCGACGAGCAGGATATTTTTGAAAAGTGTTAGATGACACGGAGCCGCGCCGCCGCTGGATTGTTCGTTGAGTTTGGTAAGGCTTCCGTCTTCAGCGATGCTCCAGGAGACGACCCGGCCGTCAGTTTTTTCGGCGACGGAATAGAGAAATTTTCCATCGGGACTAATAGTTAGGAAACTAGGATTTTCCGCAGCGGCGGCGAGCTTTGGGGTTTCCAGAATTCCGTTTTCCCAATTAGCTAGGTAGATGCCGTCTGCGCAGCCGAAATAGATGCGTTCGGCAAAAAGTGAGGGGAGTGACATGGCGATGAGAGCTAACCAAAGGAAGCGCATTCGAGTTAGAGCGAAATGTTAGAAGCGGAAGTAAGCGGCAGCGTTGTCGTGGCAGATATTTTTTATCATCGTTTCGAGTCGCTTGAGATTTCGCGGAATGAGGCCGGCTTCGACGTCGCGGCCGATCAAGTTGCACAAAATCCGGCGGAAATATTCATGGCGCGGATAGGAAAGAAACGAGCGCGAATCGGTGGTCATGCCGACAAATTTTGAGAGCAAGCCGAGGTTGGAAAGTGCGTTGAGTTGCCATTCCATGCCTTCGCGTTGATCGAGAAACCACCAGCCGGAACCGAACTGGATTTTGCCGCGTGATGGGGCTTCGTTGAAGTTCGCGGCCATGGCGGCGAAGGCGTAATTGTCGCGCGGATTGATGTTATAGAGAATGGTTTGCGGGAGCTGGCTGGTGCTGTCGAGCGCGTCGAGAAACCAGGAGAGGCGCTCGGCTTGCGGCCAGTCGCCGATGGAGTCGAAGCCAGTGTCTTTGCCGAGCTGGCGGAGTTGGCGCGAGCTGTTGTTGCGAATGGCGCCGAGATGGAGTTGCATGGTCCAGCCTTTTTCGGCGTTCCAGCGACCGACTTCGAGGAGAATGGCGGTGGCGATTTTTTCGGCGTCTTCGGGAGTGAGTTTTTTGCCAGACCGGGCTTCGGAAAAAAGTGAGGCGAGTTCCATTGCACTCGCGGCTGCGGCGGGACAATAGCTGAGTCCGTGGTCGCTGAAACGGCAGCCGAGCGAGCCGAAGAAATCGTGACGCTGTCGCAGTGCGGCGATGAGATCGGTGAAGTCGGAAATGGTGACGCCACTGACGGCGGCGAGCTGGTCGATCCATGGGTTCCAGGTTTCCAGATCGGCGATGGCCATGGCGCGATCGGGGCGAAATGTGGGGACGACTTTGGTGGAAAAACCCTGGAGCGCCTGATGCCATTCGAGGGCGTCCGTCGGGTCATCGGTGGTGCCGATGACTTCGATTTTGAATCGAGTTAGAATCGAATGAACGGAGAAATCGGGGCTGTTCAGCGTGGCGTTAGCTTCGTTCCAAATGGCGTCGGCGTTGGTGTCGTCGAGAAGCGATTCGATGCCGAAATAGCGCGAGAGTTCCATCTGACTCCAATGAAAAAGCGGGTTGCGCCATGTCTCAGGAAGCGTCGCGGCCCAGGCGTTGTATTTTTCGCGCGGCGAGGCGTTGCCGGTGATGAGGTTTTCTTCGATGCCGTTGGCTCGGAGGGCGCGCCATTTGTAGTGGTCGCCTTCGAGCCAGATTTCGTGGAGGTTCGTGAACCGGCGATTTTCGGCGATCTCGCGCGGGGCGAGGTGGCAGTGATAATCGATGATCGGCTGGTGCTCCGCAATGTCGTGAAAAAGATGACGCGCGGTGTCGTTTTCCAGGAGGAAATCAGGCGAGATGAAGGGTTTTTCCATCGGAGTTAGAGCGATATGAGTGCGATCGGGATGTTAGCCGCCGGGTGCTTTATGAACAGGACAAAACAAATGCGAAATGATTGTTAGGAAAAAAGGGTTGACGCCGCAGCCTAAAGAAAATTTCATGAAAAAAACCGAAGGTGAATTGTCGTGGCCATGTTCTTTGGCGATCGAAAATCCGTATGACTCGGTCGTGGAAAACGTGGTGCGGAGCGAGCCTAATCAAACGAAAACCTGCTTTTGATCGGAGTCAGAAGCGAATGGAGCTAACACCCAGAATAAAACCTATGCTACATCAAACACATCCACTACGAACGCTAGCCAGTCTGGCTATCGCTCTCGGAGCGTCGATCGCGGGGGCAGTTGCCCAGGATACGACTGCAACGGATACCGCAACCGGGACGGCGACACTCGACACCATGTTAGTGACGGGTTCTAACATTCCCACGTCGGAAGAAGTCGGGCCGCTCCCGGTCAAGACGATCAGCCGGGAGGAAATCCAGCGTTCGGCGTATCGCACGGCGGCGGAAATCATTAAAAATCAGCCGGTCGCCAATGCGGGCGGCGTGCCGATTTCCAATAATGCGACGGGATTTACGCCTGGGGCGACTTCCATTTCGCTCCGCGGCCTGGGGCCTGAGGCGACCCTCGTCCTGATCGATGGGAAGCGCGTGGCGACGTATCCTCAGGGGCAGAACGGCTCGTCTTCGTTTATTGATTTAAACTCGATCCCGGCCTCGGCTGTGGAATCTATCGAGATCCTGAAAGACGGCGCATCGACCGTCTATGGAGCGGATGCCGTGGCCGGCGTGGTGAATATTAAATTGCGCAAGGACTACGAGGGCGTCGAGGTGAATACCAGCTACGGCAACACGACGGATAAGGATTCGTCGGAGTTTACGTCGTCGCTGCTCTTCGGCGTGGTCACTGAGAAAACCCGGATCGTCGGCGGGATGAATTACTACCATCGCAACTCGATCTTTAATAAGGATCGTGATTACTCGAAAGTGCCGCCGTTTTTGAGCTCGAACTCCAGCCCGATCAACCTCCAGTTGTCGGGAGCGGCCGCGAATGAAGCGGGTCTGCCAGGAGGGCCATTCGACGATCAGGATTCCATGTCCGTGCACCCACCGGAAGGCATTTCCGGCGTGGCAGCAGCGTCAGCATACTTGCCCGGTCGTTCG
>JAYVOE010000065.1:0-4642 GCA_043758065.1 Spartobacteria bacterium
CAGCGGCGGCTTCAAAATCGCGTGTTCAAACGCGCCGCTCGCCTCGGGGCCGAGAAGTTCTCGTGCGACTTTGAGTGCATTCTGGCGAAAAATCGTTTCCTTCAGTTCTGGGGCGAAAAAAACGGGGTTGATGATCTGCGGTGACACGGGCACGGCGTCGTCTTTATCACTTCCGACCATGTCGAAATGTGCGCCTTGTTCACGCCCAGCTTTGCTTGCAAAAAGACGGTCGTAAACGCCAATAAGAACCTCCACTTCCTCGGGCGGACAAATGCTTTCCAGACGGAGAAAGCCGTTCTCGTGGAAAGAGCGAACCTGCTCCTCCGTCAATACCGCATCGTTAGTCAGCGTTTCCAACGAAAGCGTTTATCTGTAGAAGAATGTTTTTTGTCAAGCGGATGTCAGTGCTCCATCAAGGAGCCGATGGACTGGGACCAGGCAGCTCGCAAATCGGCCACTGGCCAGGCGTAGGCGGCTTGTGCTTTGATCTCTAATTGTTCGCCGCCGACGGTGCCGAGGCGAGTGAACGGAGTTCCAGCCGATTCTAGAAATGCAGTCACGGCTTCTGCATTGTTTGTGGTGAAGACGATGCGCGCCTGGCTTTCGTTGAAGAGCGTGACGGCGTCGGCCTGATTCGACTGCAACTCGACTGAAGCGCCGAGTCTGTTTTGGAAGGTGGATTCGGCGAGGGTCACGGCGATTCCGCCCTCGCTGCAATCGTGGGCGGAAGACACGAGTTGCATCCGAATCAGCGAACGGATTACGTCGTGAATCGCGCGTTCTTTTTTGAAATCGACCCGTGGCGGGAGTCCTTCTTTTTTGCCGTGGAGAACTTTGAGAAAATGGGACCCGCCCATTTCATTTCCGATCTCGCCGAGAAGGAAAATGACGTCGCCCGCTTTTTGGAAATGAGACGTCGTGATGTGCTCTTCTTTTTCGATCAGACCGACCATCCCGACGGTCGGCGTCGGATCGATGGCTCCAGCGGGACTCTGATTGTAGAGCGAAACGTTTCCGCCGGTGACGGGCACATCGAACGCGTTGCAACCTTCCGCAAGCCCTTCGACGCATTGCTGGAGCTGCCAGAAGTTCTCGGGATTGTGCGGGTTGCCGAAATTGAGATTGTCCGTCACAGCCAGCGGAACGGCTCCCGAGCACGCGAGATTCCGCGCAGCTTCAGCGATCGCGGCCTTGGCCCCTTCGCGAGGATCGAGCGCGCAATAGAGGCTGTTGCAGTCGCTCGTGGACGCCACGAATTTTTCCGCCTCGCGAATGTAGAAAACCGCCGCGTCTGACCCTGGACGAACGACGCAGCCGTTGCGAACCATGTGATCGTATTGCTGCCAGACCCACTCTTTCGACGCGATACTCGGATCGGCTAGCAGCGTCGGCAGAGCGGCATGCAAGTCCGTTGGAAAAAGGTCCGCATTGTTATAGGGAGCCGGGATCGGACGCGGCTGCACTTCGCGAGAATAAATCGGGGCGTCGTCGGCCAGTTTTTTCGCAGGAATCTCCACGACCGTCTCACCGTGATTCTTGACCCGCATCATTCCGTCATCACGCACAAATCCGACGTGGGCGTAGGGCAGATCCCATTTTTCAAAGATGCGTTTGACCGCGTCTTCTTCGCCAAGCTTCACGATAATCAGCATCCGCTCTTGCGACTCGCTCAGCAGCGTCTCGTAGGGCGTCATCCCGGTTTCGCGTTTTGGGACGAGAGCCAGATCAATCTCAACTCCCGTGTCGCCGCGACTCGCCGTCTCGCAGGTTGAGCAGGTCAACCCCGCCGCGCCCATGTCCTGAATGCCGGCCACACAACCGCTCGCAAGCAATTCCAGACAGGCTTCCAGCAGCAATTTCTCCTTGAATGGATCGCCCACCTGCACGGCTGGACGGTCCTCTTTGCTCTCCTCGGTCAAGTCGCGCGAGGCAAACGCCGCTCCCGCCAAACCATCGCGCCCGGTCTCGGCTCCGACGTAAAACACCGGATTCCCCACCCCGCTGGCCGCACCGCGAGCGATCTCCTCGTGACGCAACACCCCGAGGCAAAACACATTCACCAGCGGATTGCCATTATAGCTTTCGTCAAAATAAACCTCGCCGCCAATCGTCGGCACGCCGATGCAATTCCCGTAATGCGCAATCCCGGAAACCACTCCCGAAAACAGCCGCCGATTGTGCGAATCCTCAGGTTTTGAAATCGGCCCGAAACGCAACGAATTCAGCGAAAACACGGGCCGCGCTCCCATCGTAAAAATATCGCGAATGATCCCGCCCACTCCGGTCGCGGCCCCTTGAAAAGGCTCCACCGCGCTCGGGTGATTGTGCGATTCCATCTTAAACGCCACCGCCCAGCCGTCGCCGATATCGATTACGCCCGCATTTTCCTCGCCCGCTTTCACCAGGACGCGCGGTCCAGTCGTCGGGAACTTCCGCAGCTCCGGCTTCGAGTTTTTGTAGGAACAATGCTCGCTCCACATCACGGAGAAAACGCCGAGTTCCGTGAAATTCGGATCGCGCCCGAGAATGCCCTGGATGCGGCTGTATTCGTCGGGCGTGATGCCATGTTTGGCGATGACTTCGGCGGTGATAGCAGTTTCCATTTAAGTAAGAATCGATTCTGCGTGGAAGGCCAGCATGGAGCGGAAAATGAGGAGTCCGTCGTCGCTGCCGAGCCGCTTTTCCGTGGCGCGATCCGGGTGCGGCATCAGGCCGAAAACATTGCGCGCTTCGTTGCAAATGCCGGCGATGGCTTCCATCGAGCCGTTCGGGTTGGCGTCGGACGTTGCCCCTGCGACACCCACATAACGCAGCACGACCTGCTGGTTTTCGTTGAGGCTGGCGAGCGTTTCCGCATCCGCCGTGTAGCGGCCTTCACCGTGCGCGACCGGGATTTTCAACACGTCGCCAATCTCACATAAATTGGTGAACGGAGTTGCAGTCGATTCTACGCGGAGCAAGGCGTCGCGACAGACGAAATGGAGTTTCTCATTGCGAACCAGTGCGCCTGGAAGCAGGCCGGTTTCGCACAAAATCTGGAAGCCGTTGCAGATGCCGATGACCAGTTTTCCCTCAACCGCCGCCTCTTTCACCGCGGCCATGATCGGCGAAAACTGCGCGATCGCTCCGCAGCGCAGATAGTCTCCGTAAGAAAAACCGCCCGGCAAAACAATCGCATCGAAACCCTCCAGCGCGCTGTCCTTGTGCCAGACATAGTCGGCGGTCGCGCCGTCGATGGCCGCGATGGAGTGGTAGCAATCCTGATCGCAGTTCGAGCCGGGAAAACGAATGACGGCAAATTTCATCGGAGTTAGATCGAAATGGCGCCTACGATTCCGAAATCTCCAGCCGATAATCCTCGATCACCGGATTGGAAAGCAGGTCGCGGCAAATGGTGTGGAGTTGTTTCAAACCCGCATCGTCGAGTTTGGAGTCGAGTTCGATCTCCATGTGTTTGCCGATGCGAATGCCGGAAACGTCCGCGAGACCGAGGGAATGAACCGCATTTTTCACCGCGACTCCCTGCGGATCGAGCACGGAGGCTTTGGGCATGACGATGACAGTGGCTTTCATAAATAGAATGGGCTGGATGAAAAAAACGGGACGCCTCTTTTCGCCGACCGGACACCGTCTCGCAAGGTCAAAATGGCCAATTACAAAAATGCGGAGATCGGTTCACTGCGAGAATACTCGTTCCGCCTCATTAACCCTTAACAATCTTCCGGCCACGTCGGCAGATATCCATGAAACTCCACTGTCTTTTTCCCCACGAACACGCTCACCCCGATGGGCGCGATGGGTTTCTCGTCGATGGCGTGTCGATCTACAACACGTCGGACGGCTTTTGCTTTCGGCGAAGCTGCCCTACCCAATGTTACACACCGACTATTTCTTGTCTTCTTTGTCTGCGTGTCCCTTGTCCTCTTTCGCTTCCTTGGCGATATCGGCCGGGGTCTCGATTTCCACGTTGGCGATCTTGCCGGTTAGGGCGTTGACCTGCACTTCGGTGATGTTTTCGCTCTTGGGCTGGGTGAGGTCGAAGGACCAGATGAGCAGGCCGTGTTCTTCCTCGAGTTCGGAGTCTTTCACTTTCGCACCGGGATACTTGGCCAGCGCGGTGGCGCGGGCATCGGCTTCGGTGATTTTCGCTTTTTCCAGGAGCGCCTTCTGTTCGTCAGCTTCGTTGGCATGGATCACGGCTGGCAAAAAAGCTAGGCCGAGCAACGCAGCGAAGATCGGGGTGAACGGAGTTTTATTTGTTGTTTTCATATCCCGAAGCAGACGCACATTCTGGCTGAGTGCACTGGAAGTCGTATGACAGTGTTGTCATATAAAATAGACCAGCCGCCCTGCGAAAGTGGGGCGGCTGGTCTATTTCTTCTGACAGGTTGGTTTAGAGCGAACGATGCGAGACGGCGTCGCTCCAATCGCTGTGCCCGGTGCTGCCACCGAGAGCGCGCACCTGGAGCGCGACTGGGTTTATTCCCGGGGCGACCTGACTGATTCGAGACGGGACTGGGTCGAATCGCGTTACCACCGAGTCCACTCGTGGCGCAACTGCATCCCGTCAACGCGCGATTGAGGGCAGTCGAGCGTCCCTAAGGAACCGCTGATTTAAGTGAAGGTTTGCAGGGGAGATTTG
>JAYVOE010000066.1:0-12981 GCA_043758065.1 Spartobacteria bacterium
GGCGTCCGTTCGTCGGCATTTCTAACATCGTCTAACCTCAACGAAGTTCCCATCGACGAACGTTACTTCAATGGCGGCGGCACCACAGTTCGTAGCTTCAACGAGCGAGAACTAGGTCCGCTCTATGAAAACAATTTTCCGCTAGGTGGCCTTTCACGCACGATTCTGAATGCGGAGTTTTCCTATCCAATCATCGGCGACCTAAAAGCCGCAGTGTTTTTTGATGCGGGTAACATCGCACTCGACGGCGCATTTCTATCGGTCTCTGACCTGCGCTACGGCGTCGGCTTGGGGCTTCGTTACGATCTCCCGGTCGGCCCGATTCGGCTCGATTACGGGATCAATCCCGACCCGCGTCCCGGTGAAGCCTCCGGCGCTTTCCATTTCAGTTTTGGCGTGGCATTCTAACCAATGACTGCCACGGAGATTTTCGCGAAGAAAGGAACATCGCCGGTGCTAGCATTGGCTCCGATGCAGGACGTTACGGATCTGCCTTTCTGGAAATTAATGACCCGCTACGGCGGTGCGGACGTTTACTATACTGAATATTTCCGCGTGCATCCTGTCTCGCATCTGGAGGCGCACATTCGCCGCTCGATTACGGAGAACCCAACGGGCCGTCCCGTCATTGCGCAAATGATCGGAAACGACATCCCATCGCTCGTCAAAAACGCCCGCTTGCTTCAAGAACTCCCCATCGTCGCTGTCGATCTCAACCTCGGCTGCCCCGCTCCAGTAGTTTATCGGAAGTGTGCGGGCGGTGGATTGCTCCGCGATCTCCCGCAGATCGACGCTATTCTCGGCGCACTGCGCGACGCCATCCAGGTTCGCTTCACGGTAAAAACTAGAGTCGGGTTCGATACGATTCAGACCTTTGAGCAACTACTCCCGATCCTGGCTAAACACTCGCTCGACTTACTCACCGTCCACGGCCGCACCGTAAAAGAAATGTATTGGTCCGAAGTGCGCTACGACCTCATCCAGCAAGCGGCGGAAGTCATGCCCTGCCCCGTACTAGCCAATGGAAATATCAGCACCGCCTCACGCGCCATCGAAGTCTGGCAGCAAACTGGCTC
Organism: Spartobacteria bacterium; assembly: GCA_043758065.1. Classification (GTDB taxonomy): domain Bacteria; phylum Verrucomicrobiota; class Verrucomicrobiia; order Chthoniobacterales; family DASVRZ01; genus DASVRZ01. The sequence goes on from JAYVOE010000066.1 coordinate 1,077, forward strand.
GCGCGGACTCATGTTAGGACGCGGCGCCATTCGCAACCCCTGGATCTTCCGTCAGATTCGCCAACAACTCGCAGGCGAAACCGTTTTCATTCCTAACGGACGCGACGTGCTCGAATACATCGCCGCTCTTTACGAAGCCGTCTGCGATCCGCAAATTCGTGAGGCTTCCCAAGTCCAGAAAATGAAGAAATATATGAACTTCATCGGTGCCGGAGTCGAGCCGACTGGGCAATTTCTCCATCAAATCCGACGCTGCGAAACCGAGGCCGCCTTCTTCGCCATCTGCCGCGAATTCCTCGATCATTCGAGTCCCATGCCACTCACGCCGTTTCCGGAAAATCGCACACTTAACCCCAGCAGCGCGCCTCCGGTTTTGGCTGCCTGAATCCACTGTGACTCGACTCAGGTTTTACCCTGATTTTTTCTTTAACTCCGACGGTTTGTGCGCGGCCAACGCCCCGGTTTTCTCGCTCTCCACGAGATACTCCGGGTTGTCCTTCGAAGCCTTCACCTCGTGCGACTTGATCTTTATCGGCGACGTAAGCTTTTTCTTCACAACCCCTTTCACTAGCCCTTGCGAAGCATTCCAGGTGACTTGGTCGCCCGCTTGGAGTGATGAATCTTTTCCCATACCGAGACAACGCAGAGTCCTACCTAAGTGCGCTCAAAAAAGGGCCGACGCCTTGACACCCCACCTCGCTGCCCTACCATTCGAGAGATTCGTACCCCATGAGATTTCCTCTGCCGCTGACTCTTAAATTTGCCGCCCACATCGTCCGGCACAAACTGCGGAAGACGCCGAAATTTGCAACGGTCCTCCAACTCGAGCCGCTGCACACTTGCAACCTTTCCTGCACCGGCTGCGGGCGGATTCGGGAATATTCCACTTCGATGAAGGACGTCATGCCGCTGGCCGATTGTCTCGCGGCGGCGGCGGAATGCGATGCGCCGATGATCTCCATTTGCGGCGGCGAACCGCTCATTTACCCCGAGATCGAGCGGCTGGTCGCGGGTTTGCGCGAGCAAAAACGCATCGTCTACATCTGCACGAACGGCGTCTTCATGCGGAAGAAAATGCGCCAATGGCTCGCCGCGGAATCTGTTCGCCGGCCTAACTGGGTCAATGCGCGCCTCGCCGAGTTGCTAACATCGCAGCTCATCACCGAGGACGACGCGAATACGATCCAACTCGGACCTAAAAAACTCAACTCCCCCACCATCGCGCCGAGCGGCTGGTTGTATTGGAACGTCCACCTCGACGGACTCGAGGCGACGCACGACATCATCGTGGAGCGCGAAGGCGTTTTCAAAGAATGCATCGCCGCGATTCGCATGGCGAAATTGTTAGGTTATCAGGTCGCGACTAACACGACCGTCTATCAAGAAACTAACATGACGGAAATCGAAGACCTCTTCTCGTTTCTGGCAACGCTTGGCGTCGATGGACACACGATTTCCCCCGGTTACGAATACGACGCGGCCAAGAAAGACATGCAGAAACGCCTTGGCATGGCGCCCGAAGATTTCTTTCTCACACGCAAGTTAACTATCGAGAAATTTCAGGACATCGAGCGCTGGGCGCAGGAATATAATTTGCTTGGAACTCCGATCTATTTTGAGTTTCTCAGTGGCAAACGCGACCTACGCTGCTCGGCCTGGGCGATTCCGACGCGAAACATTCGCGGCTGGAAAGCGCCGTGTTATCTCATGACCGACGGCCACTATCCTAGCTATCAGGAATTGCTCGAGAAAGTTCAGTGGGAAAAATACGGCGTCGTCCATGGCGAGGTGCGTGACTCGCGCTGTGAGAACTGCATGATGCATTGCGGCTACGAACCTTCGGCGACGTTAGGAATCGACTCAAAGTCCGGTGACAACTGGAAGAACATCAAATTCAACTTCGGTGCGAAGCCCAGCCCGATTCCGCGCACGGTCAATCCCTGGAAACCAGAGCCAAGCCTCATCCCGCATCCATGAACGTCGCTGGGCGGTCGGCTCCTAACAGTGAGCCCGCCAGTGTTTTCCCCATCGACGAGGCCATTGCTGCCGCGCAAGAGTTCCTTCTAACTCGACTGAAACCCGAGGGCTATTGGGTTCACGAGCTCGCCGTCGATAGCACGCTTTGCGCCGACTGGATTCTTTACATGCACTGGTCGGGCCGCATAGAAAACGATCTTCTAACCAAATGCGCCGATCATGTTAGGAGCCGTGGGTTGGAAGGCGGTGGCTGGAACATCTATCACGGCGGTCCGCCGGAAATCAATGCGACGATCAAGGGCTACTTCGCCCTGAAACTCGCGGGTGAATCGACTGAAACTCCGCTCATGTTAGAAGCGCGTTCGCACATTTTGCGGCTGGGCGGCATCCCGGCGATGAACACTTACAGCAAGCTCTATCTCGCGTTGTTAGGTCAGTTCCCGTGGGAATATCTGCCCGCGATTCCGTTGGAGATCATGCTTTTTCCTGACTGGTTTTTCTTCAACCTGCACAAGGTCTCGGCGTGGAGCCGGACGATGTTAGTGCCGTTGGCGATCATCAATCATTTCAAGCCCATTAGACACCTGCCCGCGCATTTGCAGTTGCACGAGCTTTATCCGGTCGGGCATGAAAGCGCTAACCTTCCGCGTTCGCGCAAACTCATCACCTGGCGGAATTTCTTTCTGTTCTGGAATCGTATTTTGAAACTCACTGAGCGACTCCCTTCGCCGCCGTGGCGTGAATCCGCTCTGACTTGCGCGAAAAACTGGATGATCGCGCGCATGGGCGACGGCTCCGACGGGCTCGGCGCGATCTTTCCCGCGATGCTGAACTCGATCATCGCGCTGCAATGTCTCGGCTACGATGCGGAGCATCCCCTCGCCCGCAAAGCCGAGACCGACATGCGTGGTCTTTTCATCGACGAACCGGTCGACTTTCGCATTCAGCCGTGTCTTTCGCCGGTCTGGGACACCGCGATTAATTTGATCGCACTTCGCGAATCCGGCATTCCCGAAAACGATCCGAGACTCACATCGGCTGTCGAATGGTTAGTCGGGCGCGAAGTTCGGTTCGCGGGAGACTGGGCGCGGCGCATTCCTCACATCGCGCCATCGGGTTGGGCCTTTGAGTTTTCTAACATTTACTATCCCGATACCGATGACACCGCGATGGTGTTGTTAGCACTCGCCAGGTTTCCAGAATGGGATGGAACTCCGCTGAAAAAACGCGCGCTGGATTGGTTGTTAGCTTTTCAATGTAAGGGCGGAGGTTGGGCGGCGTTCGATCGCGATGTGACGGATCGTTGGCTGGAGGAAGTGCCGTTTGCGGATCACCACGCGATCATCGACCCCGAGTGCAGCGACCTGACCGCGCGCGTGTTGGAAGTGCTGGGTCACCAGAAAAGCATAGGTCCAATAGGTCGCATAGGACCTATCCCAAAAGCCATCGCCTACCTCCGCCGGACGCAGGAAGCCGACGGCTCGTGGTATGGCCGCTGGGGAATAAACTATATCTACGGCACCTGGCAGGTGTTGCGCGGGCTGGCGGCGTTTGGCTGGGACCTGCGCGAACCGTGGCTCGTGCGGGCGCGGGATTGGCTGGAGAGTTGTCAAAACGAAGACGGGAGTTGGGGCGAAACCGCCGCGTCGTATCTGGACCCGACGACCCGTGGCAAAGGCGCTGGCACGGCTTCGCAAACGGCCTGGGCACTGATGGGCCTCTGCGCCGCGCACGACCCGGATCGTTCGCGCATCCTGCGCGGCGCGCATTGGCTCCTGCGCACCCAGCAACCCGCCGGCGATTGGCTGGAACCCGACACCACCGGCACCGGTTTCCCCGGCGTCTTCTACCTGCGCTACGACTCGTATCGGATCAACTGGCCGCTGCTGGCACTGGCGGAGGTGAGGAAATTACTCAGCCCATAAATACTCACGTTCCCATACACATGAGGTTGTCCCGAAAAGGTGGACATGATTGGGAACGCCGGGAGAACCTCAACAGTTTGGGAACGAGGGATGAAATAGAAACGCCCATCACCGCCAAGCTCACTGGTTTGAAAACTGAGTCGAGTTGCAATCGGTTCTGTTCCCCTGGGTAGGGACAAGCGGCCCGCTTGTCCGCGAATGTCCCAGGTAGCTCCCGGACACGCGTCCCTACCTCGATCGAGTTGCAGTTGATTCAGCGCGTTCTTCGGATGTCACCTTCGAACCGCCTGCCACATTGGCGACGGAGCATACGTATTGGGGAGGCACCTATACGTATTCGCGAAGCACTCTGCACTATCGGCGAGGTGCCTATACGCCTTGCGAACGTTGACTGCACCTGTATGGCTCCTCCGCCGATACTTATGGGTCGTTCGCCAAGGGTGCAGGGCGTGTGGCCGAGGTTGTCGGCGCGTTTTTCAGTCGAGTTGGAGGCAATTCAGGTTCACGCCGGTGCCGACGAGTCTGCCGTCCCTCCCGGGACTTGGTCTGCATTGGACGAAGATGCGACCCAGCACTGAAAGGCGGGGCTATTTTATGGGGAGCGGCGTCGGTTTGGCGCTGAGGGCCCGCATCTGGGCGGCGAGTTCCTGGGTGAACTGGATTTCTTCGGCGACGGCTCCACTGGCGTCGGCGCGGAAGACAACGCGCCTCGGGCGGTCTTTCGATGTCCAAACCGGGAGGGGGCTGCTGTAGGTGATCGTTCCGCTGGTCGGGTCGGCTTGGTCAACGTAGCGCACCCAGTCGTAGGCAACTTTGGTTTCTGGGTCTTTGTAGCGCAGGGAGTCATACTTCTCCGCTGTCTCGATGTATTTGGGGATGAGGTCGCTTTTGCTGAGAGGAAGCCGTCCGTCATGGTCAACAGCGTAGGTTCGGCAGGCGATGACGAATTCCCTCCCTCTAGACAGGTTCCAGGTGGTGGGCGATGGGACGCCCCGGCTAAAAAGCTCCACGGAGAATGCGGTGAGGACGATGAGGCCGACCGTGCCGGTCAGGTAAACGGAGAGTCGGAGGGGATGGAGGCTGCCGTTTTTTAACCAGTGAAATGGGTTTGCCATGGATTGACGGAAAACTGAGCGGAGTTAGAGGCGATTCAGGGCGCTGAGGATGGCCTGGATGCTGGCTAGCTCGATGTTGGTGTTTACGCCGGCGCCCCATTTGGTTTTTCCGGAGGTCGTTGCAATTTGTATGTAGGCGATGGCGCTGCTGTCGCTGCCGCTGCTGAGGGCGTGCTCTTTATAATACGCGACGGAGAATGAGGGGACTCCGGCGTTTTCCAAGGCGTGGACGAAGGCGGCAATGGGGCCGTTGCCGGTGCCGGTGAGGGCTAGTTCGCTGCCGTCGCGCAGGACGCTGGCGCGGCATTGGTAAACGCCCGACGAGCCGTCGGCGTGAAAGTGCTGTAACTCCCATGGGTTTTTCTGCTCGATGTATTCTTTCCAGAACATCCCGCGCAACTCGGCGGCGGTGACTTCGCGGCCCAACGCATCGACGGCGTCGTTGGCGATGGGGCCGAACTCGCGTTGCATGTCTTTGGGGATCTCGATGCCGTATTCGGCCTCAAGGAGGTAGGCGACGCCGCCTTTTCCGCTCTGCGAATTGACGCGGATGACTTCGCGGTATTCGCGTCCGATGTCGGCGGGGTCGATGGTCAGATAGGGCACGTCCCAGATTGCGTTGGAACTCGACTCACGTTCGGCGAGGCCTTTCTTGATCGCGTCCTGATGCGAGCCGGAGAAGGCGGTGAAGACGAGTTCGCCGCCATACGGATGACGCGGCGGGACGGTCATGCCGGTGGTGCGCTCGTAGATGGCGATGACTTTTGCGATGTCGGAGAAGTCGAGGCCGGGCGCGATGCCGTGCATGTAGAGGTTGAGCGCGACGGTGACGATGTCGAGGTTGCCGGTGCGTTCGCCGTTGCCAAAGAGGGTGCCTTCGACGCGTTCGGCTCCAGCGAGGAGGCCGAGTTCGGTGGCGGCGACGCCAGTGCCGCGGTCGTTGTGGGTATGCAAGCTGAGGGTGACGGCGTCGCGGCGATGGATGTGGCGCGCCATCCATTCGATCTGATCGGCGTGGACGTTGGGCATGGCGACCTCGACGGTGTTCGGGAGGTTGAGGATCATTTTGCGCTCGGGCGTGGGCTGCCAGAGATCGATCACGGCGTTGGAGATTTCCAGGGCGAAGTCGAGCTCGGTGAGCGAGAAGGATTCGGGCGAATACTGCAAACGCACGCGAGTGCCAGTCAAACGTGGCAGACGGTCGAGAATCCATTGCGCGCCTTGCAAAGCGATGGCTTTGATTTCCTCGCGCGATTTGCCAAAGACGACGCGGCGCTGGGCGGGCGAGGTGCTGTTGTAGAGGTGGATGATGACGCTTTTGGCGCCGATGAGTGATTCGACGGTGCGCTCGATGAGGTCTTCCCGTGCCTGGACGAGGCATTGAATGGTGACGTCGTCGGGGATGCGGTTTTCCTCGATGAGGCGGCGGTTGAAGGCGAATTCGGTGTTGGAGGCGGAGGGAAAGCCGACTTCGATTTCTTTGAAGCCGCACTTCACGAGGGCGTCGAAGAGTTCGAGCTTTTGGGAGACGTTCATCGGCACGGCGAGCGCCTGGTTGCCATCGCGCAGATCGACGCTGCACCAGATCGGCGGCTGCGTGAGGACGCGGCCCGGCCATTGGCGGTCGGACAAATCGACCGGCGGATGCGGTCGGTAACGAATGGATGGGTCGCGGTGCATGGGACGGGAAGTCTAGCCACGGAGCCCTCCGAGGCCACAGGGAATTTTTGAGGGGAGTTAGAGCGAACTCAGCGGATGAATGGCCTTTTTTCTTCCTCTGTGATCTCTGTGTCCTCTGTGGCTAAAGGCGGGCGAAGATTTCGTTTTGGATCGCGTGCATTTCGCGGTGGGCTTCTGGCGTGGTGTCGTCGAAGCCGCGGAGGTGGAGCAGGCCGTGGAGAATGTAGAGGGCGATTTCCTGCTGTGTGGTGTGGCCGTATTCGACGGCGTAACGCGCGGCAGTCTCGGCGCTGATGAGGACTTCGCCGTGGTCGAAGGTGAGGACGTCGGTGGGGCCCGCGATATCCATGAAAGTCCGATGAATTTTCGCTATGGCGCGGTCGGAGATTAGCGCGATGGAAAGCTCGTCGAGCGTGGAGAGTTTTTCATCCGAGTTAGAGCGTAATCGGAGGACTTCCGGCAGGGCGCGCGCGGCGAATTTTCTGAGCGCCGGAAGATCGACTGCGATGCGGCGCTGGCGATTTTGGATGGTGATGGGAATCACGCGGCCGCGGCGGATTTTTTGTCGGCCAGATTCGCGACGTCCTTATTCGATTCGTCCTTGCCGTCTTTCGGATAGGCGATGCGGCTGTGCAGCATGTTTTTCAGAGAGAAACGGAAGCTTTCGCCGAGGCAGCGGATTTCGCGAAGTGTCATGCCGCACTCGTCGAGTTGACCGTCGGCGATGCGACTTTCAATGATGTCGTTGACGAGTTGCTCGATGCGTTGCGGTGAGGGTTTCACCAAGCTGCGAGAGGCGCTTTCGACGGCGTCGGCCAGGCTGATGATGCCCGCTTCCTTGAACTGCGGGATCGGGCCTGGATAGCGGAAACTTTCCTCGCGCACCTCGGGAATGTCGTCCTCGCGCATGTTCATTATTTTGCCGCCAGCGCGCGTGTCTTCCTGTTGCTGCTGGGCGCGTTTGAAGAAATACATCACCATGGAACTCCCGTGATGTTGCTGGATGACGTCGATGATCTGGTGGTTCAGTTTTGATTTGAGTGCGAGATCAACGCCTTCCTTGACGTGCGCGATGATGATGAGCGCGCTCATGGTCGGCGCGAGATCGTCGTGTGGGTTGCGATCTTCGTTGATGTTTTCCGTGAAATACTCGGGCTTCACGAGTTTGCCCACGTCGTGGAAATACGCGCAAACGCGGCAGAGCGTGGCGTTGGCCTGGATCTTTTCCGCCGCCGCTTCGGCAAGACTCGCGACCATCAGGCTGTGGTGATACGTGCCGGGCGCTTCAGTGGAAAGACGGCGGAGTAAGGGATGATTCAGGTCGGCGATTTCCAGCCAGGAAATGTCGGTCGTGATGCCGAACGGCGTTTCTAAAAGCGGCAGCGCGCCACCGACGAGAACAGCCGTGATCATTCCACTGCCAATGGCGGCGAGCGTCTGCCAGCCGAATAAATTCCAGTCGGCGTGTCGCAGATCCATGAAGTTTAGCGTGATCAATCCGAAGCTGAGCGCGAGCAGCCAGGTCGATAGACCAACGTAAAATCCGGCGCGGAGGAGACGACTGCGCCGACGCACTTGCAGCGTCACAAACACCGAAATGAAGCCGCTGATCAGGCTGAGCACGAGGATGAATGCGTCGATGCCGCGGAATAGAATCGCACTCCACAAAGAAACGAAAACCGCCGTGAACAAGCCGAGATTTCTCCCTAACAGCACTGAGATGACCAGCGGCGCGAAGGCGTAGGGAATGAGCAGAATCGGCAGGACCTGCCAGAGAACCTGCTCGTTCGTTTTCGAGATTTCGTAGCAAAGCTGCATGACCAGTTTGCAGACGGTGAGATGCGCGAGGATGACGCCTAATATCAATGTGACTCGACAGTTACTTTTGAAGGTCTCGGGGTGCCCGATCCACAATTGGGCGATGGCGGCACCCAAGATCAGCAGGCTGATCAGGTAAAATTGCGCCGGGTTTTGCTGTTGCCCGTAGAAAATCAACGCGGCGAGTCCGCCCATGAAGAGGCCGATGAGGATCGCCTTCACCCACGGATCGGTGGCGAGTGTTTGCCGGAATTCGCTGGTGGTCTTTTGCCGGCGCGTTTTGCCGGACGAAAGGCCCTGCTTGATTAACTTTTTCTTGGCGAACTGAAACATCTGAAAAAACTCACGCGGTGCGCTCGGGATGAGCGTCGCGGTATTTCTTGTAGGCGCCAATGATATAGCGAACGAGTTCGTGACGCACAACATCGCGTTCTTCAAACTGGATGAACCCGATTCCCGGGCCTTTGGAAAGCGCGTCGCAAGCTTCGATGAGACCGGATTTTTTGTTTCTCGGCAAATCGATCTGTGTCCGGTCACCCGTGACGACGCACTTCGATTCCGCTCCAAGTCGGGTCAAAAACATAAACATCTGCTCGGTCGTCGTGTTTTGCGCCTCATCCAAAATGACGAACGCATCCTGCAACGTTCGCCCACGCATGTAGGCCAGCGGGGCGATTTCGATCACACCGCGCTCGGTGTAACGCTCGATTTCCTCAGGCTCGAGCATGTCGTAAAGCGCGTCGTAAAGCGGGCGCAGATACGGCAAAATCTTGTCCTTCAAATCGCCGGGAAGGAAACCCAACGCCTCGCCAGCCTCGACGGCGGGGCGCGTTAGAATGATCCGGCGCACTTTTTCCTGTTTCAAGGCCGAGATCGCCAGCGCCATGGCGAGGTAGGTTTTTCCCGTGCCTGCCGGGCCGAGGCCGAAGGTTAGATCGTGGGCTAAAATCGTCTGGACGTAACGTTTCTGGCTGGCGGTGCGGGCAATAATCGGCGGCTTGCGCACGGAGCACTGGATTTTTATCGACGCGAGTTGCGCCAGGCTCTCGGAGTTTCCATCGAGGACGGAGTTCAGCGCATAAAGAAACTCCTGGCGCCGAATCGGCGTCCCTTTTTTCATCGCGTCTTCGAGCTGACCCAACAAATTTTTCGCGTGAGTTACAGCCGATTCTTCGCCTTCAAATCGAATCCAGCCGTCGCGCGTCGTCACCTGCACGCTGAGCGATTCCTCTAATTTTTTCAGCAACCGCGGGTCGTTCGCATAAAGCGATTGGAGCGTTCGCGCACTATCAAATTCAATGGTTTCCGTGGCTGGCATGTAGGCAAAGACGGCAGGGCAAGTCGGAAGCGTAGCAGAATGAACGCTGGATTCAATCTCCGGTTCGCCCGGATGCCGCGTCAGTCCGGGGTTGAACCGCGGCGTCGGGCCTGTCAGTCTGCGCGCCGCATGAGGGGAATTTTGCATTGGAGTTACAGGCATATCGCGAGGCCGATGTTCTTTTCGTGGGATGCGGAAACGGCGCATCACCGCGCCATCGGAGTGCTCGCGCGAATGTCGCGTCACCCCGGATTGCTGACAGCGTTTCGCTATTTGTTAATGGAGGAAAAACCCGTCACTGTCTTCGGGTTGCGGTTTCCGAATCCGATCGGACTCGCTGCTGGTTTCGACAAAAACGGTGTCGCCTTGCCTGCGTGGGAAGCGCTGGGTTTTGGCTTCGCCGAAATCGGGACCGTCACCGCGCAAGGTCAGCCGGGAAATGCTCAACCGCGCATTTTTCGTTACCCGGCGCAGCGGGCGCTGATCAATCGACTTGGCTTCAACAATGAAGGCGCGGAGGAGGTCGCCGCCATCCTCGCTAGATGGAAACGCCTCGGACTCTGGCCGAAATTTCCCGTCGGCATCAATATCGGCAAATCGAAAGTCACGCCGCTGATTCACGCCATGGAAGACTACCGGTTTTCGTTCCTAAAGCTCGCGCCGTTTGCCGATTACATCGCGCTCAATGTCAGCTCGCCAAACACGCCGGGCCTGCGCGAATTGCAGGAGCGCGACGCCCTCGAAACGCTCATTTCCGGCATCCAAAAGAGCAATCGCCAGCTCATGAAACCCGTTCCCGTCTTGGTGAAAATCGCGCCCGACATGGGTTGGGGTCAGATTGGCGAAATCATCGAAATCGCTGAGTCGCACGGCCTCGCTGGGATCATCGCCACGAATACGACGCTGGATCATTCTTCAGTCGAGTTGCAGCGCGATCAGGCCGGAGGTTTGAGTGGAACTCCGTTGGAAAAACGCGCCACCGAGATCATCCAGTTCATCTGCGGGAAAACGAAGCTCCCCGTGATCGGCGTCGGCGGCATTACGGACGTAGATTCGGCGAAGCGAAAACTCGATGCGGGTGCGAGTCTCGTCCAACTTTACACCGGCTATATCTATGGCGGGCCGACCCTTGTTCCAGAAATCGTGTCTGCGTTGTGATTTCACTCCAACTCGACTGAAAAAACGCTATCCTCACGACACCATGCCTCCCCCGAAAAAAGCGAAAGCCAAGCGTCCGGTCGTCACGATTGCCGAGTTCTACACGCGTCACGGCGACGTTTTGGGGTTGAAATTGATCGGGCCCGCTGTCGGATTCGATCGCGAGATTCGCGAACCGACGATCAATCGTCCCGGCCTCGCGCTGTCGGGTTTCTTCAGTTATTTCGCCGACAAACGCATCCAGGTCATCGGCAGCGCGGAGCTGACGTATTTGAAAACGCTCGGCCCGATCGTCATGCGCGAGCGTTTTCAAAAAGTCTGCGCGAAGAACATTCCGTGTCTCGTTTTTGCCCGAAACGCCGTCATCCCGAAGCCGATTCTCGACGAGGCGATGCGGCAGCAAGTGGCGGTTTTTTCCACGCCAATGGTCACGATGCGGTTCATCAATGCTGCGACGATTGCACTGGAACTCGACTTTGCGCCGACCGCCTCCGAACACGGCAGCATGGTCGATATCATGGGAATCGGGACGCTGGTTCGTGGCGCGAGCGGCGTGGGAAAAAGCGAATGCGTGCTGGGTTTGATCGAGCGCGGTTACAGCCTGGTCGCAGACGACGTGACGCGTTTCCGCGCCATCGAAGGACGCGACCTCGTCGGCACGGCACCGGACCTCACGCGCTATCACATGGAGGTCCGCGGCATTGGCGTGATCAATGTTGCCTCGATCTTCGGCATTGGCAGTATCCGGCTCGAAAAACGACTCGACTTGGTAGTGACTCTGCAAGATTGGGACGAACTCGAAGAGGTTGATCGCATCGGATTAGACCAGCAATATTACGAGATTCTCGGCATTCACGTGCCGCACATCATCATCCCCGTGAGGACCGGGCGCGACATGGCGCGATTGGTCGAAG
>JAYVOE010000067.1:0-4615 GCA_043758065.1 Spartobacteria bacterium
TCGGAACGTTCGCCAACAAGCCGCCGACGACGATGGCGGAGTCATTCCACGGCGCGATGCCCGCCCAGATCGGAACGGCGACGCCGGTGTTTTTCCAGGCGAGTTCCATGGGATTCTGCGTCGGTAGCGTCCAGAGCGTGAGGCCAGCGTCGGAATTGACCGCTGCGAGCAGATGGGTTGTGCTTTTGGCAGCGAATCCGCCTGCGGTGGAACCGGGGAGGGAATGAATCGGCCACGCGTCGGATTTCAGCTTTTGCGTTCCGCCCGATGGCTGGGCAAACAGGGCGACGGGGAGGAGAATGAGGGCGAGGAGGAGTCGGAATGTCATGGGGAAAAAAAGTGAGCGGAGTTGCAGCGCTATGGTGCCTCGGCCAGCGGCTCGTAATCGAACCAGTCGAAATGAGCCCAGGATGCGCTTTCGGTTCCGCGCGCCGAGGCGAACATGCCGAGGATGACCCCGGTATAACCGCCCGCGACTGCGGTGGAAACGTAGCGCACTTCGTGAGCGCCGATGGAATGCAGGCCGTCATCGGCCAGGCTGTGGCTGAAGTGGTAGTTTTCCCGATCGGAAATGACCCGCAGCGTGACGGGGCCAGCAGGCAGTTCGAGTGGGGTGGTTTTATCAACGAGATCGCCAATGCGTCGGCGGAGGAAGGCCACTTTTTTTCCGTGGCGCTGGGTGACGACCAGCTCCGCGTGATGGCGATGGTCGATCAGCACGGTGAGCCCGGCTTCCTCGTTTTCCGCATTCGGCTCAAACTCGATTCTGGTCGTCGCTTGCATCGCGAAATGTTGCTGACGCCGACCGGCAAACGCGGGTGCGCCGAGTTCGTCGAGGCAGTCGCGCGTGCAATGCAGGCTGAGGCAGCTGGTGCGTTTCGCGAGGGAGAAATCCGTCGCTGGCAGGTTGCGCAAGTGAATCCATTGGAAGTCCAATCGGTTTTTAGCGAAATCATCGCGGACGATCGGCGCGGGCGGCGGCGTCGATGGAAAATCGCGGTCGACGTTCATCTGCAGGCGAACGATTTGACCACCGTTCACGACCGGCCAGCCAGCGGAGTTCCATTCGACTGGCGCAAGATTCGTTTCGCGGCCGAGGTTGTGGAAACCATGGCTCGCGGTTCGGATGCCGAGGAAAACGGTCCACCAATTTCCCTGGTGATCCTCAAACAAATCCGCATGGCCCGTCGAATGGATCGGGCACATCAGGCTGCGATGCGTGAGAATCGGATTCTGCGGGCACGATTCAAATGGGCCGAAGGGATTTTCCGAGCGCGCAATCGTCACCATGTGGCCCTCGGAAGTGCCGCCCTCGGCGACGGATAGATAGTAAGTGGAGCCGCGCTTGAAGAGGTGCGGGCCTTCTGGATAACCGCCGCCGGTGCCGATCCAGATCAAAGTCGGCTCACTTTTTAGTTCGCCCGTCTCGATGTCGATCTCGCTTTGATAAATCCCGCGCACGCTCGACCAGCGCGTGCCGTTGCCGGTCCAGTAAACTTTGCCGTCGTCGTCAAAAAACAGCGACGGATCGATGCCGCCTTGATTCACCCAGACGGGCTCCGACCATTCACCCGCCGGATCGTCGGTGTGGACGTAAAAATTCCGAAATCCGCTGCCGGAAATCATGTTCGTCGTCGCCATATAAAAGCGACCCGCATGGAAACGAATCGTCGGCGCGTAGATGCCATCCGACGGGCAGGCATTTTCCAGCGGAAGCTGGCTGGGGCGCGTCAGGCAATGGCCGATCTGCGTCCAGTTTGCGAGATCTTTGCTATGGAAAATGGGGACACCAGGGAAGTATTCGAAGGTGCTGTTGACGAGATAATAATCATCTCCCACGCGGCAGACGCTGGGGTCGGGATAAAACCCGGGACGGATCGGATTAGCAAATTTCATTTTCCGCGCTGAGCCTCTGAGCCTCTGAGCCTTTAAGAGCGCTCGATCATTTCCCGATGGCCGCTTTTTTCCGCTCGCGACATCGCCTGGATCACTCGCACGGCCGCGACGGTTTGCTCCGGCGTGAGCGCGTCCGGCATTTCTTCCCCGCGAATGGCGCGGTAGAAGACATCCCATTGATAATCCTCCGTGCTGCCCTCGGCGATGGCGGTGCGACTGACGGGCTGGCCGTTTTTTTCCACGACGACTTCGAGGAGCGGATGTTCGCGTGGCTGCGGCGTTTTCATGGGGCCGACATTGCGATAAATCGTGCCGTTTTCGTAGTTGAGGGTAAGTGAACTCAGCCACCACTGGGCGTCGTTGATGCAGAACGATGCGAAGATGTTGGCGATCGCGCCGTTGACGAATTTCAGGCAAAGCTGCGCATTATCCGGCGTCGGGCGGTTGGTGAAAATCCGCGAGCTGACCACGCTCACGCTCTCGACTTCTCCAAAGAGCCGGAGCAAATCGTTGATCAGGTAAATCCCAAGCCGGAAAATCGGGGCCACCGGGCAGAGTGTCTGGTCGTCATACCAACTGCCGTCGGCTTCCTCGCGGTAGTTCGCCCAAATGTCGGCACGGGCGGCAACGGGACGGCCCAGTTTCAATTCCTCGTGCCAGCGCTGGATTTGCGCGACGTCGGGCGAGGGGAGCGGCGAGGGCGAATTCAGATGCACGATTCGACCCAGTTCACGCGCCCGACGCAACACCGCGAGGCCTTCATTCGGGTCTAACTCGAATGGTTTTGTGGTCATCACGTCCTTGCCCGCTTCAATAATTTGCCGAATCAAACGAGCGCGATTCGACGGGCCAGTCATCAGGCAGATGGCCTGCACAGCGGAGTCGTGCAAAAGCGAGTCCAGGTCGTGATAACCCTTGACGCCATATTCCTGCGAGGCCCGATCGGTTTCGCCGCGTTCCTGGCTGCAGACGCCGGCCAGTTCGAAATACGGAGCCCCTCGGCCTCTGAGCAATTCCTGCTCGATAACGTTGCGACCCCAGTGCAAGCCGACCACACCCATTTTAACCCGAGAATTCACGCCGTGCGCGTCGGAAGCTGTCTTGCTGGTGGTGGGGTCAAGCATGGAGGGCACGGCAAAAATGGGCAAAAATTCGTCGCAGGAAAACTGCAACGTGACCGAAAGTTACAAGCCGGAGTTTCTTCTCACAAGCAGATATTGCCTAAAAATGGCTCCAGGAGTGCGTATAGGAGTGCGATTAAATTGCCATTCTTCACCGTCGTCTTCGCTCCAGCGTTCAGCCGTGGCAGACCGGCGCTCTTCACCCCGCTTTCCACGCACCGAGCCGCTTTTCCTTATTTTTCCTGCGGAGTCGTCGCGCCCTGTTGAAATTTTGAGGGGAGTAAGATGGATCTCTGCGACTCATCCGGATGCTGCAACCGATGGAGCAAGCGACGCAACGCAGCGGCTCCCAGCTCCTCGTCGGCGATCGCCGTCGTGGTCAGAGGCGGAAGGTCCTGCAATTGATTGAGCGAAGCATGGTAGCCGGTCAGGGCCACATCCTGCGGGATCCGGATATTCTGGCTGAGCAGATAACGGCATAAGGTCTGCGCCGTTCCCGAGCTGGCACAAATCCAGGCATCCACGCCTTCTTTCATCTGCTGGCGAACGTTCGTGGTCCATTTCCCCTCAGGAAACGTCCCCGGTGTGCCCGCTTCTTCGAGGGTCACCGCGACGGTATCCTTCGGAAAATAGGTCATCTCCATGCTCATTTGCGCCTCCATAAAGGCGGCCAGCCGGGAGCGCGACCAACTCATTTCCCGGCAGTAACCGAAAAATCCGATGCGTTTCCGGCGGACATTGGCGAGATGTTGCACCAACGACGCGATACCCACCCGGTCGTCAATGCCGACGTGATCGATCTGAGTTCCGGGATATTGATGGATAATGGAGACGGTCGGCCACCGTTCGCTCAGACTTTTGGCGACGTCGTGTGGCCAGCGATGAATCAAGACCAGACCCTCGGCCAGACCAGAGCGCAGTGGATTCGGCTGAAACCTCGGTTCTAAAATCTGCTCGCACTCGTCTGCTGGCACATGATGCGAGAGGATGGAAAGATTCAGCATCACCGAGGCGCGACTCATGCCGGAGAGAAACCGTTGATCGCTCGGCGTGCTGCACTGGGCCAGCGCCATAATGATGTGGGCGTTCACGCCGAGTTGCGTCGCTTTAGTCCCGGGTCGTTCGTAGCCGAGCTTCTTCGCCGCCTGCATCACTTGCACCCGCGTCGTCGCATGGATTCCGTCGGATCCTCGCAAGGCACGGGAAACGGTGGAGCTCGAGAGATTGAGTTCACGCGCAATGGTGGCCAGGTTTGCGCCGATGGAGGGTTTTCTTGCCATGGGCGAAGATCATTTCTGGACGACCCAGTTTTGACAAGGTGCAAATCCCACCACGATCAGCGGCATCGCGGCTCCCGGCAACAGCATCGGCACACTCAACATCGGCAACGACACCACCTGGAACTTTAATAACAACTGGACCTTCGAACTCGGCACTGCCGGAGCTTCCATGGCGACTCCCGGAACGAGCGATCTGCTCAATATCACGGGCAATTTCGTCAAGAGAACCGGGACCCCCATTACCTTCGACTTCTTGGGGACTAATGCCCAAGGCGTTTATAAACTGGTGGATTGGTCGGGAACGTCGGGCTTTGCTGA
>JAYVOE010000068.1:0-12954 GCA_043758065.1 Spartobacteria bacterium
CTCAACTGGTTTTCCATCCCACACTTCTAACTAATCCGGAAACAAATGGAAATTCATTGATTCAAAAATAACGCCCGATTAAATCAGCAGTTCCCTAAAGAGCGTTCGCCTAGTTCCAATCCGGTCTTTAGCAGAACCACGAGCAACGGGAGGAGGCACCAGCCGGGGCCGCCGAGCCATTTCCAGCCATCGGCGGCGGAGTCGAGCCAGCCGCCGGACGGCGGGAGGCGCAGGCCGAGTTGATAAATGATGAGGGTGACGAGGAGGAGCATTCGTTGGCGGCGGGCGAGCGCTCGGGAGAAGAGCAGAATCACGACGAGCAAATGCGGGAGCATGAGGAGAAAGAGATGGCGACGCGTGGTTTGCGGGCCAAAGGCGAGGAGGAAGAGCACGATGGAACTCCACTCAAAAACGGCCAGCCGACGGTCGGGAAGTGGCCCACGGAGAGGTTGGCCGTGGCGACGGTAGAGCCAAACGATGGAACCGAGCAGAGCAACGGCGATCAATCCAGCGACGGGGTAAGCCCATTTCGCTGAAACTCCCATCACCGGGAGGATGCGGGCCCAGGCGCTGGGCAGCGAGATGGAGGAAGTCCAGTCGAGGTCGTGAATGCGGGCGGTGCGGTCGGTATGGAGGCCGACAAATTTCCCCAATCCGCCGAGCGCACTGGCCCAGGCTTCCTGATTTCCCTGCCACCCGAGTGAAAAAACCGAGAGGCAACCGATGATGGGGAAGCCGAGCGTGGCGGCGAGGCCCGCGCGCCAGTGTCCGCGCCAAAAGAGGTAGGGCACCAGGATGAGGGTCTGGTATTTGATGTTGGCCCCGAAGGCGATGACCAGGCCGGCCAGAATGGGGTTGCCGAAGAGGAGGGCGAGTGAGAAGGAAAAGGCGTCGAGGACGAGGCCATCGCATTGGGCGACGGACCATTCGGTCTTGGCTTCACCGGCGCTGAGGAGAAACGCGGCGAGCACGATGGTGACGGCGTTTTTCCAGTGGAGTTCGATTCGATTCAGCCGCGAGATGGCGTTCCATCCGACTAACATGGAACTGCACGTGAGGAGAAAGCTCAGGCCGAGCCAGACGCGAAAGGCGATGGCGATGGGGAGTCGAGCGAGCGGTTGGAGGAGGAAGGCGAGGAGCGGCGGATAAATGTAATCGGGCGGCCAACCCTTCGGACGGACGTCGTTTCCAATGGCTCGGGCAGCGTAAAAGAAGGCCGAGAAGGTGTTATTTCCCGGAAGAAACGGATGCCGGATGGCCAGGGCGAAGACCCAGATCAAAAACACGGCTGCGGCGATCCAAATGCTGCGACGGACGCCCGGCGGAATCTCGCAAGAGTCGGATGGAACTCCGCTCATTTTCGGGCGAATAGGAAGGCTCCGACGACTCCGAGAACGATGAAGGTGGCGATGATTTGCAGACCGAGGTTTTTGATGTGGCGAAAGAAGGTTTCCTGAGAGTTTTCGCAGACGCCCATGACGAGCGTGGAGCCGTCGTGCAGCCGATGGGAGAGAAGATCGTAGTCGAGTCCCTCGGCGGTGCGGGTCTCGCGCCAGTCGGGGACGTCGCGCGTCTGGTCGAGGGTCGGCATCGCCACGAGGGGCTCGTCCCAGCGAGCGTGCCTGGGGTTTTGGTCAAGGAGAACGCCGCCTTTCGGATCGGTGAGATGGACGTAATAAGCGGCGAAATCGGGTGTGCTGAGGAGTTTTTCAGCGGCGGGAAGTCCGTGGTTTCCGTAGGCCATTCGGAGCGTGAGATAACGACTGGCGAGGAGTTCACGCGCCTGGTCGTCGAGGGCGTTGCGGAGGATGCCGTCGAGGACGAAGCCCATGACGAAGGCTCCGGCGAGAAAGGTGAACGCCATCCAGCCGACGACCATTGCGAGAGAGCGGACGCCGTTTTTTTCAGCGGAGTTAGATGGAATTGGCGAGGCCGAGGCTGCGATCACGCAGCGACATTAGGAAACAGCGGGGCGATGACAACGGAAGTCGGGTGACAGTATCGTCACGAGGGAAGATTGAACAATGTGACGCGAAAGAGCGTCCAGCCGTCCTGGCTTTCCAGGAGGGAAATGGTGCCGCCGTGAGCGAGGAGGATTTCGCGGGCGATGGACAACCCGAGGCCGAGACCGGAAATGGGCGCGTGACTGCGGGTGCGGGAGGCGTCGGCGCGTTGCAGGCGGTCGAAGATGTGCGGCGCGGCGGCGGCGGGAATGGCGGGGCCGGTGTTGCCGATGTCGATCTGAATGCGTTGGAACTCGGATGAAAGTCGCAGCGAGACGGTGCCGGCGAGGACGTTATATTTGCAGGCGTTATCGAGGAGGTTGAGGAAAACCTGACGCAACTGGCTGGCGTCGGCGTTGATCGTGATCCCAGGCGCGATGTGCGACTCGAGGCGGAGTTGCAGTGGTGCCGCGAGGATCTCGGCGTCGCTCCAGAGGTCGTTGAGGAAGTGGCTGAGATCGAAGGATGTGCGGTCGAGGGTGAGTTGCCCGGCGTCGGATCGGGAGAGGAGGAGAAGGCCATCGACGAGGCGATGGAGCCGGGCGACTTCGCGTTGCACGAGGAGAAGGGTGTCTTCGTCTTTCGGGGCAAATGTGGCGGAGTGCAGGGTGGATTCGAGATGGCCCTGGATGATGGCGAGCGGGGTTTTGATTTCGTGCGCAGCATCAGCGGTGAATCGGCGGACGAGGCTGAAGTTCGCCTGAAGGCGGTCGAGCATGGCGTTCAAGACGGAAGCGAGACGGTGAATTTCCTCGTCGGCATGGCTGGTGGGAAGGCGCTGCGTGGTTTCGAAGGAAGTGATCGAGGCACTGGCGTCGGCGAGTTGGACGATGGGAGTGAGAGCCCGGCCAGCCAACCAGCGCGCACCCCAGACGACGACGACGAGCAGCAAGCCCGCGAGGACGACGTAAAGGAGCACGGCGTTACGCAACATTTCCGTGATGGATTCCTTCGCCGCCGCAATCGCGATGAGATGGTCTTGGCCAGGAAAGTAGAGAACGCTGAAGTCTCGGCCACGAATTTTTTTGGTGGCGAAAAGCGGTGCTGCTGGCGGGGTTTGATTGGGTGAAATCAGCAAGGGAACCGTGGAGTGCGTCTTCAAGAGATGGACGTGGCCTTTTCCATCGCGGATCTCGGCGAAATAATAGTCCGGCTCGGCGGAAAGAAGGGTTTTTATGAGTGGAGTTGCATCGGATTCAGAGGGCGTCTCCGCCAGGATGCGGGCGATGGCGCGCGCCTTGTGGAGGAGCGAGCCGTTCATGTCTTCCGCGTCTTCCTGAAGAGTAAATAGGAGGAAGCTGATTGCCGAAATCAAGGCCGCGATGAGGATGACGAAGCCCGCTTGAAAGGTCAGCCGGGAGCGCAACGACGGACGCACCAGAAACGCCGGAAGTCTCATGGTTCCACGCGAAGGGCGTAACCCAGATGCCGAATGGTGTGCAGGAGTTTCACAGAATCTTCGCCGTCGATTTTCTGGCGGAGTCGTTTGATGAAAACATCGACGACGTTCGTAGTCGGCTCGAAATTATATTTCCACGCTTCTTTCAAAATAGCCGCCCGACTGACGGTGCGTCCTTCGCAGCGGATGAGAAATTCCAGCAGGGTAAACTCCCGCGGCGTGACTTCGATCTGGCGTTGTCCGCGGGTGACCTCACGTGTGAGTAGGTTCAAACTCAAATCAGAAATTGCGAGCACGGTTTCCGGCGGAGCCGAACGCCGACCGAGAGCTTTCACGCGGGCGATGAGTTCCTCCAGGAGAAATGGTTTTCCTAAGTAATCGTCAGCTCCGGCATTCAGACCAGCGACGCGTTCCGGCGGACTGGCCAGCGCGGTGAGCATGAGGATGGGCAATGTGTGACCACGTTTCCGAACGACTTGCAAAAGCGAAAGTCCATCGAGACCGGGCAAAAGAATATCCAGGATGAGCAGGTCGTATTTTTCCTGGGCGAGTTGTGGGAGCACCTCGTCGCCACGCTCCAACCAATCCACAGTATTTTTCTGCGAACGAAGTCCGTCGAGAACGAAGCTCGCGATCTTGATTTCGTCTTCGACCAGAAGGATGTGCATAAAACGGGAGATCCTTTTTTAGGAGAACGCGACAGGGCGAAAGCCGCGCCGATGTTAGATCAATTCGACGGCTGCTTTCAGCCCATGGCGGGCGGCTCCGGCGGAGAGCACGATGCGGATGGCGCTGATCGTCTGGCCGTGTTTGCCGATGATTTTGCCGACGTCGGCGGGATTGACCTGGACGTTGAAAAGGACGCGCTGGTCGGCTTCGTGCTTGACGATGACAATTTCATCCGGGAAATCGACCAGACCTTTGATGACAAATTCCAAGAATTCTTCCACCCGGCGAGTAAATCGGATGCACCCAGCTTGTGGCAAGGTTTTTCCGCATGAGTTTTAACGTCGGTCGCGCACTTGTTCCGGCGGATCGCGGTGAATCCAGATGCTCTGCACGATGCCCAGCCCGGCCATGATGATGAGCACGAACGACCCGCCGTAACTAATGAACGGGAGCGGCAATCCGGTAATCGGCGTCACGGAAATCGTCATCCCGATATTCATGAACGTGTGAGTGAAAATCACCGTCATAATTCCCGTGGCCAGGAGAAGTCCAAAGGTGTCGGATGCCCTTGAGGTCATATAGAGCCCCGTGAGCATGAATGCGCCGAAAGTGGCCATTAAAAGCGAGCCGCCAATGAAGCCGTGCTGCTCACCGATGACCGCAAAAATGAAGTCGTTATGAACGATCGTTTCCGGGAGAAATCCGAGTTCGTTTTGCGTATTCGGAGCTTTGAAACCCTTGCCTTCGAAGCCGCCGGAACCGATAGCGATGAGCGATTGGTTGATCGTCCAGCCCGCGCCTTTTTTATCACGTTCCGGATGCATAAAGGTCGTCAGGCGCTCGACCTGATACGGCTTTAACACAAATGTAATTGCCACAGGTATCAATGCAGCTCCGATCAAAAGCATCGTCAGCAGATAGCGTTTTGGGATGCCGCCGATGAAAAACATCGCCATCACGACCGGCACCCAGACGATACAGGAACCCAGATCCGGCTGCTTCAAAATCATCAGCCACGGCGCGCCGACAATCGCACCCGAGATGACGACCCGTAAGATCGGATGCAGTTTTTGAAACTGACTCAGCGCCAACGCCAGCACCATGATCGAGGCAATGAGCGCGAGCTGTGACGGCTGGAAATTCATCACTTTCAAATCCAGCCAGCTCTTTGCGCCATAGCGAGTCACGCCGAAAAGCATGACCGCGACCAAACTGAGAATGCCGATAACGTAAAGCGGCAGAGCGCCCCATTTGATCCAGCGATAATCGATCAGCGCGAGAACGAAGTAAGACACCAGTCCGACCATCATCCAGGTGGTTTGTTTCGACCAGGACTCCACCAAATATTTATCTGAACGCATCCAAGTCGCGCTGTAAATGGCAAAAACGCCGAAGATGCAGAGCGCCAGCATCAGCCCGAAAAGCAGCCAGTTCAGGCTGAGAAGTTTTTTGAGCAGCGGATGCATTTAGATCGATGGAACGGCATCCAGCAGACGGCGGGTGTATTCGTGCTGCGGATTTCGGTAAATGTCGGAGGCCGCCGCCGATTCGACGATTTCGCCGCGATACATCACCAGCACGTGATCGCTGATGTGTTCCACCACGGCTAAGTCGTGGGCGATGAACAGGTAAGTCAGGCCAAGTTGTTCCTGTAAATCCTGGAGCAGATTGACGACTTGAGCTTGCACGGAAACGTCGAGAGCACTGACGGCTTCGTCGCAAACAATAAAGTCCGGTTCCACCGCCAAAGCGCGGGCAATTCCGATGCGTTGACGCTGGCCACCGCTAAACTCATGCGGATAACGCGACGAAAATTCTGATGGGAGTTCCACTAGATTCAGAAGTTCTGAAGTGCGGGTTCGGCGCTCGGCGCGATCCATTTTCGGAAAGTGAATCTCCAATGGTTCGCCGATGATTTGCTCGACGGTCATGCGCGGGTTCAACGAGCCGTATGGATCCTGAAAAATCATCTGCATCCGCCGCCGAAACGGACGAAACGTCTCCTCGCTCATCGGTAGAATACTAGTGCCGTCAAAAATCACTTCGCCCGACGTGGCTTTTTCCAGCTTCAGCAAGGCTTTTCCGACCGTCGTTTTGCCGCTGCCGCTCTCGCCAACTAAGCCCACAGTTGTCCCTGACTCGATTGAAAAACTAACATCAGTGACCGCCTTCACCGGCTCCGGTTTTCGTCCGAGAAGACTCGGCGGTTTCTCAAACCACACCCGCAAGTTTTTCACTTCCAGCAGACTCATGACGTTTGCAAAAATCCCGTCAGCGGACTGGTCGCGCTCGCCGTCGCTTGCGGCCCAATTAAACCTAACTCGAATGCAATTCGGCCCGATTCCACCGCCGTGGCAAACGCCCGCGCCATTCGCACCGGGTCACTCGAAATCGCGATGGCCGTATTGATCAAGACCGCGTCGGCTCCCATTTCCATCGCTTCCGCCGCCTGACTCGGCGCTCCGATTCCTGCATCCACCACGACTGGAACGGTCGCCTGCTCGATGATGATCTCAATCTGGTCGCGCGTGCGAATCCCGCGATTGCTGCCGATCGGCGCGCCCAGCGGCATCACCGTGGCAGCACCGACATCCTGTAACCGTCGCGCCAAAACCGGGTCCGCATTGATGTAAGGCAGCACCGTAAATCCCTCGCGAACCAGGATTTCCGTCGCGCGAAAAGTTTCAATCGGGTCAGGGAGCAACCAGCGCGGGTCGGGATGAATCTCCAGCTTCACCCATTTCGGCAATCCCGCCGCCGCTGCCAATCTCGCCAAACGAACCGCTTCCTCGGCATTCATCGCGCCGCTGGTGTTCGGCAAAAGCAGATATTTTATCGGGTCGATGAACTCGAGAATGTTAGCAAATGGATCGCGTTTCCCCGTCAAATCCACCCGGCGCAAAGCCACCGTTACGATTTGAGTCCCACTCGATTCGAGCGCGTCGCGCATCGTTTCGTTGCTGGAGAATTTGCCCGTGCCCAGAAAAAGCCGTGAGGAAAATTCCCGATCGGCGATACGCAAAAGCTGGCTGGATGGGCTGGGCATTGGACGCCAAAAATAACAGCATCGACCGAATTTTCAGCAAAAAGAAAAACCCAGTCGAGTTACAGTGGATTCAGCGTATTCTAGAGTCCATTGTGAAGCCCGAGACGACCAACCTCACGGGGAAACTCCTCCTCGCCCACCCCGCGTTGCGCGACCCAAATTTCCGTCACAGCATCGTCTATTTAACGAAGCACGACGTGCTCACCGGGGCGCTCGGATTTATCATTAACCGCCCCATCGCGCAGACATTTAAAGACTTGGGTCTGAGCGAAATCTCGCCGCTGCTCGGCCAGGCAAAACTCCATCTCGGCGGCCCCGTCGCGACTGACAACATTCTCCTGGCCATGTTTGAATGGGATGCCCTGACGCGAAAATTGACGATGCATCACTCCACAAAAAACTCATCGGAAGAGTTGGAGCTTCTCGACCCCACCCGCACGATCGCGCTCATCGGCTACGCAGGCTGGACGGAGGGCCAGCTCGAGGAAGAAATCACGCAAAACACCTGGCTGATCCTGGATTCCGAGGACGTTCAGGAAGACCTCCTGCACGCCGACGATTCCACTTGGAAAAAACTAGTCTCCCGCATCGACCCTCGCCTCCGTTTACTGGCCGAGATGCCGGCTGATCCCAGCTTGAACTAAATTTTTCGGTTGCTTTTCAAGTCCACATCCACAAAATCACGCCCCAATGGACCTTCAAAAGGACGACTCGTCTGACTTGGTCAAGAACTCCGTGCTTTATCGGGAGTTTCTTGCTGAACGTGAGGAAATTCTCCGCCACAAATGGATCGAAAGCGAAAAACTCGGCCATGACATCGGCTTCGAAAAAGCCTTGCTCGAATGGATCGTGAAACATCGCTCCACCTGGCGTGAGGTTCGCAAAAAACAAACGATCGCCCCATAAAATTAACCCACCTTTAATCCGGTCCTGAGAGGCCGCGAAAGGAACTCAATGACCAATCCAGAAAACGGCGTCCTCCTGATGGACGCACCAGCCATCGAACGGGCGATCAAGCGCATCGCCCACGAAATCGTTGAGCAAAATCCAGATCTGAGTCAGGTCGTAATCGCAGGCATTCCCCTCCGCGGCGTCGAACTCGCCCGCAGGCTCGGTGCGCAGATCGAAAATTTTGAGCGGAGTTCCATCGGCGTCGTCGACGTCACGATGCACCGCGACGATTACCACTTGCGCGGCAAGCTCCCCTCGCCCCAGCAAACCATCCTGCCGCTCGACCTCACCGACCGCACGATCATCCTCGTCGACGACGTCTTATTCACCGGACGCACCTGCCGCGCCGCGCTCGACACCATCTCGAGCTTCGGTCGTCCCGCTCGCATCCAACTCGCCACTTTGTTAGATCGCGGCCATCGCGAACTCCCGATTCGCCCCGATTACGTTGGGAAAAACGTCCCTTCTTCGAGAAACGAACGCGTCATGGTCCGTCTAGCAAACGTCGATCCGGAGGGCGATTCCGTCTGGCTTCGCAAAAACTAACATGACTCCTTCTTCCAAAAAAACTGAGTGGAGTCGCAAAGATCTCGTCGGCATTCAAAAGCTGTCCGCTGCCGAAATTCGGCTGGTGTTAGAAACCGCTGCCGCCTTCAAAACTGTCGGCACTCGCGAGATCAAGAAAGTGCCCGCGCTCCGTGGTAAAACGCTCATCAATTTCTTTGTCGAACCCAGCACGAGAACGAGAACTTCATTTGAGTTGGCAGCGTTTCGCCTCAGTGCCGACGTTATTAATATTTCTGCGTCAAACTCCAGTCTATCCAAAGGCGAAACGCTCAAGGATACCGCGCTAAATTTACAAGCCTTGCAAGCTGACATCATCGTCCTGCGCCATAGCTCTGCGGGAGCAGCGCAATTCCTCGCGGAACGCCTCAGTGCTAGCATCATCAACGGC
The DNA here is from genome assembly GCA_043758065.1 of Spartobacteria bacterium. GTDB lineage: Bacteria > Verrucomicrobiota > Verrucomicrobiia > Chthoniobacterales > DASVRZ01 > DASVRZ01. Next base: position 9,024 of record JAYVOE010000068.1, read on the forward strand.
GGCGACGGCGCGCATGAACATCCCACGCAGGCTTTGCTCGACACCTTCACGATTTGCGAAAAGCTCGGACGCGCAGATTACGATCTAACTGGACTGAAAATCGCAATCATCGGTGATATTTTATTCAGCCGCGTCGCGCGTTCTAACATTCACACGCTGCTCAAACTGGGAGCCGAAGTCACGCTCGTCGGACCGACCACCTTAGTTCCAAAAGTATTCGAAGAGCTAGGCTGCAAAGTGACCCACAACATCGACTCCATTCTGGAAGAAGTAGACGTCGTCAATCTCCTGCGCATCCAACACGAACGGCAGCGCAAGGAATACTTCCCCAGCCTTGGCGAATACACGTCACTTTTCGGTATGACCAAAGCCCGCGCCAATAGACTCAAACCCGAATGCCTCATCATGCATCCCGGCCCGATCAATCGCGGCGTCGAGATCGACAGCGACCTCGCTGACAGCAGCCGCAGCGTCATTCTAGATCAAGTCACCAACGGCCTAGCCGTGCGCATGGCCGTCCTCTACCTCTGCGGCGGCGTTTCCCGCCAGACCTTATGACGACTCTTCTAAAAAACGGACGCATCATCGACCCTGCTAGCCATCGTGATGAAATAGGCGACTTGTTAGTGATCGACGGCAAAATTTCTGATGCGAGTTCCAGTGATATCAGCGCTGAGATTATCGATTGCACCGGGCTGGTTGTTGCTCCGGGTTTAATCGATCTCCACGTCCATCTTCGCGAGCCGGGTCAGTCGGCCAAAGAGACGATTGCGAGTGGCACACGCGCTGCCGCAGCGGGTGGATTTACGTCGGTCGTTTGCATGCCAAACACTTCGCCGACCGTGGATAACCCGAGCGTCGTTTCCTGGATCAAAGAAAAAGCCGCCGCGGAAGGTGTCATCAATGTTTTCGTAACGGGTGCGATCACCAAAGGCATTGCTGGTGAAGAACTAGCTCCCATCGGTTCGATGCACAAAGCAGGTATCGTCGCGCTGACCGATGACGGACGCTGCATTCAAAATCACGAGCTGATGCGCCGCGCACTCGAATACGCGCGGATGTTCGATCTCGTCGTGATGGATCATTGCCAGGACACCAATCTCGTTGGCAAAGGCGTAATGCACGAAGGCCGTGTGAGCACGGAGCTAGGGCTTCCCGGTTGGCCGTCGATTGGAGAGGAAATCATCGTCCAACGCAACGCGATGTTAGCAGAACTTTGTGAGACGGCGATTCACTGCCAGCACCTCAGTAGCGGCGGGAGTGTGCGTCTTTTGCGCGAAGCTAGAAGGCGCGGGGTGCGAATCACCGGAGAAGTTTGTCCGCATCATATCGCGTTGACGGATGAGAGCATTCGCGGATTCGACACGAACTTCAAAATGAATCCGCCTCTCCGAACTCAGCGCGATATCGACCTGCTGATCGAGGGAATCGCTGATGGAACAATCACGATTTTAGCGAGTGATCATGCGCCGCATTCCAACTACGAGAAAGAAGTAGAATTCGATCTAGCTCCGTTCGGAATTTTGGGATTGGAAACCGAGTTCGGTTTGTTTCACGACATTCTAGTTAGGAAACAAAAGGCCATCGATTTACCGCGACTCATTGCGCTCCTAACCATAGAGCCGGCGAAATTGTTAGGCATCGATCGAGGGACGCTGTCCGTCGGAGCCGTAGCGGACATTACGCTGATTAATCCCTCACTCGAATGGAAAGTGGATCGCGATGCGTCGGAAAGTTGCAGCCGCAATACGCCGTTTCATGGTCGTGAACTCACCGGACGCGCCGTGCGCACGCTGGTCAACGGCAAGACCGTCTGGAAACTTTAATTTTTCATTCCATCGGTATCGCTTCGCAAACGTCGCGCCAGCCGGGGAAATTCCACGTGTTAGGAAACCCCGCGCATTGCGTCGGCTTGACGGCTTGCACGCGGCAGTCGCGTCCATCGAGAAAAATGCATTCGCCTTCATTGCCGGTGCTTTTATTTAAGAGTGCGAGGCCTTGACGATCCGGGCGCAGTCGCGTCCAGGTATCGATGAAACTCCGCTCAGTTTCTCCGAGATACGCCGCGATCCGCGTAATGTCCGCGTCCGTGAGCTTGACCTGGCCGGGCCATTTGCAGCAATTCGTGCAGCGCTGGCATTGATAATATATTGAGCTCACGTTGCAGACGTTTATCCGGTTTGCCTCTCACCGCAATCTTTTGGGGTTGCGGCGCAGCGGGTTTTTAGAGTGCAATGGAACTCACATGCAAATTCTCGTTACCGGCGGCTGCGGCTTCATTGGCAGCAATTTCTTACGACTCCTCCTCACTCAATATCCTGAAACCCAGGTCACGAATCTGGACTCGCTGACGTATGCAGGAAATCCTGCGACCGTTGCTGATCTTGCGGAGAAATACCCGGAGCGTTATCGTTTTGAGAAAGCCGACATCGCGGACGAACCCGCGATCGATGCGGTGTTTTCTGAGCGGAGTTACAACGCTGTCGTCAACTTCGCGGCGGAGAGTCACGTGGATCGTTCGATCACTGGCCCGCATGAGTTTGTGCGGACGAATGTTCTCGGAACGAGCGTGCTGCTGCATGCCTCGCGCAAGGCTGGAGTGAAGCGGTTTGTGCAGATTTCGACGGATGAAGTTTACGGTTCGCTCGGGCCGACGGGGAAATTTACCGAAACGACTCCGCTCGATCCGAGTTCACCCTATTCTGCAAGTAAAACGGGCGGTGATTTACTAGCTCTCGCGTGTCATCACACTTACAAGCAGGACGTGCTCGTTACCCGGTGTTCAAACAACTACGGCCCGTATCAATTTCCCGAAAAACTGATCCCGCTAATGATTATCAATGCGTCGCAGGACATTCCCCTGCCCGTCTATGGCGACGGCTTGAATGTGCGCGATTGGATCCATGTGGAGGATCATTGTGAGGCGGTGGCGAAGGTTCTTTTCGAGGGAAAACCGGGCGAAGTCTATAACATCGGCGGCGACGGAGAATTGCCGAATATCGAGGTCGTTAGAATGATTCTGGATCGTCTCGGCAAACCGCACAGCCTCATTTCCTACGTCACGGATCGTCTCGGCCATGACCGCCGTTACGCGATCGATTCGTCGAAGATTCAAATGCAACTCGACTGGAAACCGCGTCATCGCCCGGAGACGAGCATCCCCGCGACGGTCGATTGGTATTTGCAAAACCGCGCGTGGTGGGAACCTTTGCTCGGCCGCAAATAATGGCCCGCGTTCTTATTCTCGGCAGCGGCGGACGCCTTGGCGCGGCGCTGGCGGAAAGCTACGCCAGTCGGCACGAAGTGACCGGACTTCCAAGGCAATCACTCGACCTTTCTGACTTCGCGCAGATCGAAAAAAAGCTGGGCGAGTTAGAGTTCGATGTGGCGATCAATTGCGCCGCGCTAACGAATGTCGATTACTGCGAAACACATCGCGAAGAAGCGTTCGCGGTCAATGCCGAGGCTGTGCGCGTCATTGCCGAGGCTTGTCAGAAACAATCAGCGCGCCTCATTCACATCAGCACCGACTACGTTCTTTCCGGTGAAAAAGCGGAGCCATATCGCGAAGAAGATCCGGCGGAACCCATCAGCGTTTACGGAGAATCCAAGCTCGCCGGCGAACGTGCCGCACTGGAAGTTTCTCCAGAAAATCTAGCCGTTCGCGTCTCGTGGGTTTTCGGTCCGCATCGTCCGAGCTTCATCGATGCGATGCTACGCCGGGCGAAAACGGAGCCGGAAATCTCCGCAGTGGATGACAAATTTTCCACGCCATCTTACACGCTCGATCTCGCGGAAATGTTAGAACCCTATCTAACTCAAATCAAAACCGGCGGCATCCTGCATCTTTGCAACGGCGGCTCGTGCAGTTGGCGCGAATACGCTCAACATGCGCTGGATGTAGCGAACGAAATCGGCCTCCCCATGCTAG
>JAYVOE010000069.1:0-31019 GCA_043758065.1 Spartobacteria bacterium
GTATTGATCTCGCCGTTGTGCGCCAACATGCGAAACGGCTGTCCAAGCGACCACGTCGGAAACGTATTCGTGCTGTAACGCTGATGGTAAACGCAGATCGAAGTCTCGTAATCCGGATCAGAGAGATCCTTAAAAAACTTCTCGAGTGAGGGCGAAATCAGGAGCCCTTTGTAGGAAATCGTCCGCGACGAAAACGACGGAATGTAGAAGTTCTTAATCCCATTCTGCGCCGCGATTTTTTCAATTTCGTTGCGCGCGAGAAACAATCGGCGCTCATATTCCTCCGCGTCCATGTCGGCGGCGCAACCCAGCATCACATGCTCAATCTGCGGAAGGGTGCTTGCCGCCTTGGTTCCCAGGACGTGCGTATTGATCGGCACTTCACGCCAGCCAAAAAGGAAAATCCCCCTCTTTTGGACAACTTCCTCTATGATGGCCCGAGCACGCGCTTGCTGATACGCGTGGTCCGCCGGAAAAAAGATCACACCGATCGCCAGGTCTGCATCCTTGTAAAGTTGATGTCCCAACTTCGTCAGTTCGCGACGAAACAATTTATAAGGAATCTGCGTCAGCACACCGGCGCCATCGCCCGTCTTTTCATCGGCATCGACTGCTCCGCGATGCGACAAGCGGCAAATCGAAGTCAGCCCGTGGCGAAGAATCGAGTTAGAGCGGACTCCGTCGATCGCGGCAATCATGCCCACGCCACACGCATCGTGTTCATTTTCAGGAGAATAGAGCGAGCCACGATGGGCGGCGGCGAGGTCAAAAGCAGTCTGGTCGAGTCTCATGGGCGGCTAATTGGGTTGGCTGGGCTACATCTATAGTTTTCACGCGTCAGCTTGACAACACAAAACTCGGTCGGCGAAAAGATATTTGCCGAAATATTTTACGATTCTGGCAAAACCCATGCGAGTTAGAGCGATATCGCTAGGCATTTGGACATTTCCAGCGCAACATCCGTCTAATCTCTCTTTTCTCCATGAAACCTTTCGACGAACAGGAAACGCTCATCATCCGTCAACTTGTCCGCGACCCGCGCCAATCCGATACCGCCATCTCGGAAACCACCGGCGTCAGCTCGCGAACCGTCAACCGCAAACGCCAAAAACTCGAAGAAGACGGGATCATTTCCTACCACACGCAGGTCAATCTTTCTGGCGACGGCAACGGTCAATTTCAAACCCGCCATCTCTACACCATCCAATTCCGCGTGGGCATCACCCTCCGCCAGTTGCTCGACGAAATCCGCCAGGAACCGAACGTCCGCACCATTTTCACCGAGCTCATTTTCGAAAGTCACATCGCGGAAATTGACGGCAAACTCGCTCTCCTCATGTTCATCGACGGCCAGACGGATCGCGAAATCGTCGAGACGTTCCAAGAAAAAATCATCCCCAGTCTTTTGAAAAACCACGGCGAAGATTCCATCGAAGAAATCTCCACCATGCGCGTCCTTTCGCCGATTCGGATCATGCGAAACTACCTTCCGCTGGTCAATATGGAGGCGGGATTCGTCCGTAAAGACTGGCCCGACGAAGCTATTTTCGTGGGCCAGACGGCTTGATTTCCGACACCGCCTGCGCGTAGCCGGATTGATAGCCCGTGGAAAAATCGTCCGTCGTTTCCGCCAACGTTGCCGTCAGCCCGTTTTTTCGGTCGATAACGCCTTTTTGATAACCCTGATATCGCCCTAACTCAAATCTCGGGCCGCGCAGATCGACCTCGATGTAACTCGCGCCTTTCGCCAGTTGCGGCTGCGGCTTTTTATCCGAATAAGTCGCCAACATGTAACCCGTCCACCCGACAAAACCCAGTGCAACCACTAATCCGAGGACGCCGCGATTTTTCGGCGGAGACGGCAGTCGGATAGCCATCTAACTTCGTTCAATTAGCTCGGTGAATCGACTGTCACTCAAATCAAAAACCGACTGGGTGCCAGACGGTTTTAAACTCGATAAAACTACGGATGTCATGTAATCCCACTGAGTCGGCCCACGCGCCGTCTGCACTGCGAATCTTCACTCGCTTCACACTACTGGCACCGCCGACTTCGAGCTTGATGGCCTGCTCCTGATTCACACTCGCATCAACTCCCCGCAAGTGGGTGTGCGTCGCAAATGTATCAACCAATTCTGAACGATAGCCCGTAACGATGTTAACAACACCGCCGGGCAAGTCAGATGTTGCAAGCATTTCGCCTAACACGATTGCCGGATAAGGCGAAGCTTCGGAAGCTAGTGCCACGACAGAATTCCCGCTAACAATTGCGGGTAACACTTGTGCGATTAGTCCTAACAAAGCCGGCGCATCCGGAGCGATGATTCCGATCACACCCGATGGCTCACTAATCGTAAAGTTAAAATACGGCGCTGCGACAGTGTTAGAGTTTCCTAACACTTGATCATACTTATCCGCCCAGCCGGCAAAATGCACGATCAGGTCGATTGTTTTAGTGACTTCGTCCTTCGCGTTTGTGAGCGGAGTTGCAGTCGTATCTGTTAGAGCGGCCACCATCTCAGCGGAACGCGCCTCGATCATTTCGCCAAGGCGATAAAGAATCTGCCCGCGATTGTAAGGCGTTCGCGCAGCCCATCCAGCGCCTGCTTTGGCTGCAGCTTCGACTGCATTGCGCAGGTCTTTGCGCGTGCATTGCGGAATGTTAGCAAAGAAGCTTTTGCTCTTGGTTTCCTGAATCGGAAATACGCGACCGCTTTCGGAGCGAATGAACGCGCCGCCAACATAGGCCTTGGGAGTTTTGGTAATAGCTAGTCGGCTCATGATATTTTGACGTAATCGAATAGGCCTTGGCGCCCACCTTCGCGGCCGAAACCGGATTCCTTGTAACCACCAAACGGCGATGCAGGATCAAATTTGTTAAACGTATTCGCCCACACGACTCCGGCTTGAATCGAAGCGGCCATTTTGAGAATGCGCGAGCCTTTGTCGGTCCAAACGCCGGCAGATAAGCCGTAGGCCGTATTGTTAGCTTTCTCGATCGCTTCCTCGGGCGTGCGGAAAGTTAGAATAGATAACACTGGACCAAAGATTTCCTCGCGTGCGACGCGATGACTCTGAGTGACGTTGCTAAGAAGCGTCGGCTTGTAAAAATAGCCAATGCTAGGCAACTTGCAGGAAGACTGATACATGTCCGCACCTTCCAGAATGCCTTCATTAACCAAGTCCGTGATGCGTCCTAGCTGTTCTTTGGAATTGATCGCGCCGACATCGGTATTTTTATCCAGCGGATTCCCCACACGAAGCACATCGATGCGGCGGCGAAGTTTCTCGATGAACATCTCGGCAATCGACTCCTGAACTAACAATCGACTACCCGCACAACAAACGTGACCTTGATTGAAGAAAATACCGTTCACCACACCTTCAACGGCCTGATCGATTGGCGCGTCTTCGAAGACAATGTTAGCAGCCTTGCCGCCGAGCTCCATGGTTAGCTTTTTTCCGGAACCGGCCAGTTGGCGAATGATGAGTTTCCCGACGTCGGTCGAGCCGGTGAACGCCACTTTTGCAGCGAGCGGATGATTCACTAATGCCGAGCCCGTATCACCAGCGCCAGTCACAAAATTAACCACACCCGGCGGCAGGTCAGCCTCCTGCAAAATCTCTGCCAGTTTCATCGCCGAAATGGACGTCGTCTCGGCTGGCTTCAGCACGACCGTATTTCCGGCTGCAAGCGCAGGGCCCAGCTTCCATGCTAACATCAGCAGCGGGAAGTTCCATGGGATCACCTGACCAACCACACCAAGCGGCTCGATTTTCTGAGCGGGAACGGCATACGCGAGCTTGTCCGCCCAGCCTGCATGATAGAAGAAATGAGCAGCCGCAGTCGGGACATCGAAATCGCGCGACTCCTTGATCGGCTTTCCGCCGTCCATCGTTTCGGCCACGGCAAATTCACGGGCCCGATCCTGTAGCAGCCGCGCGATACGGAACAAATACTTCCCGCGCTCCCGACCTGGCATACGACTCCAAGTCGAATCAAAAGCCTTCTTCGCAGCCTTGTAGGCGTCGTCCACGTCCTCCTTACCCGCCAGAGAAATGGAAGAAATCTTCTTCTCCGTCGCAGGGTTGATCGAGGGAAACGATTTTCCGGTTTTCGCGGAAACAAACTTTCCGTCAATGAAAAGTTGATACTCCTCTTTTATTTTCGGATCAGCCGTTTCCGGAGCGGGATCATACTCCCAGAGATCGCCAAAAATGAGCGCAGCGCCATTCTTATCAGGCTTGGGTGCGGCAACGCTTCCGTTGCCGTTCTTTTTGTGAGGAGCCTTGGAGATGGCCCGACGTTCTTTGACTTTCATAAACTGTTAGTAGGATGTGGCCGCCTCCGAGAAATACCACGGCGCTTGATAGGCGCCCGTGCGTTCTTTGCTAATCTGTCGGACGAGATCATTGAGCAACGCGCTCGCGCCAAATCGATAGCGCGTGTTGTTAAGCCATGCGTCGCCAAGCGTTTCCTTCACCGCGACCAGAAAATGGAGCGCCTGTTTCGCCGTGCGAATTCCACCGGCCGGTTTCATCGAAATGGCACGCCCGGTATCCAGATAGAAATCCCGGATCGCTTCCAGCATCACCTGCGTGTTCGCCAGCGTCGCATTTACCGTCACTTTTCCCGTGCTCGTCTTAATGAAATCTCCCTCGCGAATCGCCTCCATCGCTAGAAACGAAGCGACGCGGATATGGTCATACGTCTCTAACTCACCCACCTCCAAAATCACCTTCAACGTTGCCGATCCGCAAGCCTCGACTACAGCCACGATTTCGTCCTGCATCGCGTGATATTCACCTGCTAAAAACAATCCGCGATTGATCACCATATCGATCTCGTCCGCGCCATCGCCGACGGCACGTTTAACTTCTTGTAAGCGGAGTTGCAGTGGACTCTGCCCGGAGGGAAACGCCGTCGCCACCGATGCAATTCGCACCGGGCTTTTCGCTCCCAACTCCTTGCGCGCATGCTTCACCATCGCCGGATAAACACACACCGCAGCCGCTGGTGGCACATCGCGATCATCCGAAGGCGTCAACGCTTTGTGACATAGCGAAATCACTTTTCCCGGCGTGTCTTTTCCTTCCAGCGTTGTTAGATCCACCATCGTTACGGCGGTTTTCAAACCCCATAGTTTCGACTTTTTCTTGATGCTTCGAGTGGTAAATTTCGCCACGCGCTCCTCGATGCCCACCTGATCTACAGGACCGACTTCACTTAGTTTTCGCAGGAGGGGAACCACGCTCATAAGCTCGTAAAATACTCAGTTTGACGAATCCGCGCAAACGATTCCAACGCCCTGTTCAAAACTCCACGCATCGACTAACCATAGCCCATGCCGGATTTTTCTTCAGTCGAGTTGCAGCGGATTCAGCGGGACCAGGAAGCGCTTCGAGAGCAACTCGCCGCGCTCGATCAAAAGATTGCTGCGCTGGTTTCAGAAAAAAACCCGTCGCCGACTGCCACTCCGCCGCCTTTGCCAGCCGTCGCGCAGAATCCGATGGAACTCCCCTCAGTTTCCACGCCCAGAAAATCATCCTCGTGGGAATTTCAGCTCGGCACCGTCTGGCTCGTTCGCATTGGCATCGTCATTTTGCTCACCGGCTTCGTCTTTCTCGGAAACTTCGCCTATCACCACATCTTTCCGCGGCTCGGCCCCGGCATCAAACTCGCCGTTCTCTATCTCCTCGGCGGCGTTCTCGCCGGCATCGGTTCTCGCTTGGAAAAAACCTCCGCCTCCCTCAAAAACTACGGACGCGTTCTCCTCGCTGGCGGCGCAGCACTCATCTATTACACCACCTACGGCGCCACGTTTGTTCGCCAACTCCATATCATTGGAAGTCCGCTCATCGGTGGTCTGCTGCTCCTCGGAGTCGGCGGCGGCATCGTCTGGCTTGCAGAAAAAAGACAGGCGCAATCCGTCGCTCTGATTGCGATTCTGCTCTCGTATTACACCTCGGCCATCAATCCGCTCGGCTTGTTCTCGCTCTATTCGAGCCTGCTCCTCACCAGCGCCGCGGTTTACCTCCTTTTACGCCATCGCTGGACCACGCTCGGCTGGGCGAGCCTCGTCGGAGCTTACGGCAGCTACGCCTTTTGGAGATTCTATCGCGACGGAAATCTGGATTTCTCAACGCCGACGCAAGTCTGGCTCAGCATCGCCTTTCTCGCGGGCTACTGGCTGATCTTCACGACGGCAATTTTTTTCAGTCGAGTAACATCCTTCTCTGCCGGGAAACGAACCGCCTTTCTGACTCTCAACAACGCCGCGTTCTTCGCGCTGACGTTCCAGATTCTCGAAATCAACCACCCCGCATGGACCGGCCGTTTCGCGCTGTTCTTCGGCGTCATATTACTCTTACTCGCATGGAACGCGCGTCGCCGACAATCCGAGGACCGTTTCCTCGATGGCGCGTATCTCATGCAAGGACTGGCCGCGCTGACCTTCGGATTTCTTCTCGAATTGCACGGCAACGCGCTCACGCTTTCGCTCCTGATCGAGGGAACGCTGCTCCTCCTCTGCGCGAATCGCCGTCACGGCTGGATTTTCCAGATCGCCGCCGGGATCGTCACCGTCCTCGCGTTCGCCACCGGCCTCGATCTCAATGTCGCCGCCAACGAAATCACCAACTGGGCGATGGTCGCATTGACGATCATAAACGCCTGGCTGAGTCGGCGGCTGTCAGAAGCAAAATGGAATTGGATCGCCCTCGGCTACTCGCTGCTCGCCATCCTGGCGCTCTGGAGTCTGCTTCCGCTGCACGCGCCCGAGATTCCGATGCAACTCGCCTCAGTTTTCGCCCTCGCTGGCCTCGGATTTTTCATTCGAGTTCGGGAGCTATCTGTTGCCGGTCAGCTTTTCGCATTGGCCGTCGCCATTCCCTACATTTTCGGAGAAACAACGTTGTCGAATTCCTACGTGCTAGCCCTCGCCTCCACGTTGGCTTTTCTCACCCACTGGTGGCAACAACAAGACGAACGGTTTTCTCACTGGGGTCAGATCGGATTCTTCGCGTTGTTTTTCATCGTCGCCAGTCGGTGGCTGGATTTTTCCGGTTCACCGTTTCCAAAAACGCTCGCCTGGGCACTCCTCGGAACGCTCGCCTTAATCATCGGCTTTCTGCTTCGGGACCGAGTTTATCGCCTCTGCGGACTCGCCGGACTCGCCCTAGCCATCGCCCGCATTTTCCTCAACGATATCTGGGGACTCGATCCCGTTTTCCGAATCCTCAGCTTCATCGTTCTCGGCATCGTCCTGCTTCTGCTTGGCTTCGTTTACAACAAACTCGGCGATAAACTCAAAGAGTGGCTCTGAATTCCGTCGTCCCCGATTCATCAGCGAAACAAAAAAAGGCGCGACCGAAGCCGCGCCTTTTAAAATTTTGATTCGAGTTAGAAAGAAATGAGGACCTTACTTGGTCTTCTCTTCGATGTATTTGACGACATCGCCGACACTCTGAAGTTTCTCAGCGTCTTCGTCTGGAACTTCGACGTTGAATTCTTCTTCAAAAGCCATCACGAGCTCGACCGTATCGAGCGAATCCGCACCGAGATCTTCGATGAAGGAAGCCGAGGTAACGACTTGCTCTGGATTGACGCCGAGTTGCTCGACGATGATGTCTTTTACTTTTTCTTCGACTGATTTGTCCGACATAAGTTTTGGGTAGTTAAAATCTAGGGTTTAATTGGCAGGGGCTACGCTTAATAACGAACCGCCACCTTGGCAACAGTTTATTTTTTAAGAATTCGATCTTTTTCGCACGCCATTCTGCCAAATCTCCGCTAACCTCCGTGCCCCGACCCACGTTTTCTCCATGAGCGACTCCGATAATTCCAACCCCGAGGCATCTTCACCTCTCGATCTGCGCTTTTTACCCTCGTGGTTGAAAGAAGATAACAGCACGCCAAACTACGATCACTTCGATGGCGAAGCCCCGCGGCGAGAGGGCCGCGATGGCGGTTTCCAGCGCGGACCTCGTCCTGCCCAGGGTGGTGGCAATCGCAATGATCGCGGACCTCAGCGTGGCGGCGGTTCAGGCGGAAGCGGACGTCCTCCGCAAACGGGCGGTCGACCTCCCGAAAATCGTCGTTCCGATGGCCCGCGAGGTGCGCAAGGTTCACGGCCTCCACAGGCGCAACAAGCCGGTCGTCCTGACAACCGCGATCGCCGTAACGGACCTCCCAATCGCCGTCCAGATCAACGTCCCCCGCAACAGGAAGAACGCCCGGCCACCGTCTCCATCTCCTTCCTGCCCGAGCAGCACGCCCTCGGAAAAGTCACCGAGCAACTCAAATCCGCCCCCATCGCCTACCCGCTCTTCGGTGTCGCGAAAATGTTCCTCCAACGCCCCGAGCGTCATCACGTCGTCATCAAACCGCTGCCCGAATCCAAGCTCTTCAAGCTGCAAAACACCGCCCATCTCGCCACCGAGCGCGGCCGTTTGGAAACGATCGCGTTTCAGGAACTTTGGAAACAATTTTTCCGCGTCGAAGTCACCGAAGCGCCGGAAATCAAAGGCAACTTCGCCTCCGTCGCGCGCAGCCGACTCACCGGCAAAGTCTTTGGGCCGACCAGCCATCACTCGTATCAACCGGCCATTCACAAGGAATACGAAGAGCGATTCAGCCGTCGAATGAGCTTCGCGGAATATAAGAGCAACATCGAGACGACCAACAATCCGGAAGCCATTGAGCAATGGAAAACCGAGTCGCGCCGGACAGAGACCTACCACCTCCTCACTGCGGAAGAAATCGCCGCTTTGGCCAATCCGAAGGAAGAAACCGCGCCAGAACCTGCGGCAGAGCCGAGTCAGACGAGACAGCCCCGCACCCTTTCTCCACAGGGGCAATCCGATGCAACTCCGCTGGAAACGGCTCCCATCGAAGAAACATCCGAGCCCGTAGAAACGCCTGCCGCCGAATCCGATGCAAGTCCGTTGGAAAACGACGCGCCACCCGTCGAAGAAACCCTCGCCGAGGTCGAATCGACTCCAACTCCGATGGAAAAACCTGCCAGCGGACAGTCCTTCGCCACTCGCTCGGAAGCCGAAGCCCATTTTCGCCAGGAAATTCTCCCCACCCTGATCACCGAAGTCGAATCGGAAACCCTCACCGGGCAAGCCGCGCGCAACCTCAACGACCGTCGCCTGACCACCTCCGTTCGCCTCAGTTGGGAAGCCGAAATGCGTTACCCGCTCGGCCTCGTCAATGCGATCCGGGTGAAGTTCAACCAGCAGAACCTGCACATCTTCAAATTCAAGAAACGCGTCCTGCTCATTTCGTCATTGAAGCCCTCGTTCCTCGACGACAAATCGGAATCCCTTTCGAAGTCCATCCGACTCGTCTTGCAAACGATCAGCGCCCATCCCGGAATCGATCGCAAAGGTCTCGCGGAAAAAATCCTCGGCAACAACGTCGGCGCGACTGACGACGAAAAACTTTCGCTCAAACACAGCCTCATCAGCGACCTCTACTGGCTCATTCGCCAGGGACACGTCATTGAGTTTTCCGACGGCACCTTCGATCTCCCGATGGGACCCAAAGCAATCCATGCCGAAGCCGCTGCCGAGGCACGCGCCGCATCCGAAGTGGCGCAGCACGAAGAAATTCTGCCGGTGACCGCCGTTGAAGAGTCATCGCCAGAACCGCAGGAACAATAGTCTGCAATGAAGCACTGAAAACATGCACGTTTTCCAGCGCGCCACGATTTTACCCGCTGAAATCGACGAGGTTTTCGCCTTCCACGAAAACCCGCACAACATCCGCAAAATCAGTCCATTCTTCCTGAAAGTCGTGGACGTTCAGGCGGCGGCGGTCGCTCAAGTGGATGACACATTCACCCTGCAACTCCGCATTTTCGGTTTTCATTTGAGTTGGAACGGACTCTGGGCGGAAGTCGAACGTCCAACGCTTTTGGTGGACACCGCGTCTCTTTTTTCCTTCCCGAAATGGCGTCACGAGCATCGCTTTGAGTCTGTCGAAGGCGGCACCCGCATGACGGATCGTGTCACCTACGAACTGCCCTTCGGCTGGCTGGGAAAACTCCTGGGAGCGACTTTTTTTCGAATCCAACTCATCCTCATGTTCGCCGGACGCCACCGGGCGACGCAGAACTATTTCTCTGCAAGATAACGTTCGATCGCTTTTAAAAACGGCGGCAATACGGTTTCGGCTTTGACGGGTCCGACGCCTTTGATTCGCAACGCCGCTTCTACGTTTCGCGGCTTCAATCGGGAGAACGCTTCCAGCACCACATCGCCAAAAATGACATAGGCCGGGACGCTTTTTTCCGCCGCCAAGTCCGCTCGAACTCGCTTCAAACTCGCCAGCAGATCGTGATCGACCGGCACCGCCAGCGCAGCGCTGGGATCGCCGACAGATAGCTCCATCGTCGCAGGCCAGCGCAGCGTGTAATCGCGTTCGCCACGCATTACTTGGTTGCCAAATGCGGTCAGCGTCATCAGCGGATACGGGCCGCCGGTTGCTAGAACCATTCCGCATTCCTGCAGGCTGCGAAAAAGCTCGTTTAAATACGCCGCACCGTGGGATTTCAGAATTCCGTAAGTCGAAAGCCGGTCCAATCCTGCGGCCAGAATTTCCCTCGAACGGCTCCCGAGCAATGTCTGAACGATGCGACCTTTGCCGAAACGCGCCTGCCATTCGCCGCCGGCGTTGGCACTCATCCGAGCGACGCCGCTGAGGGCTTTTTGGACGAGAATCGCCTCGAACTCCGATGGTTTTCGGGCTCCAGCGCGGTCGTCAGAGGTGCAAACGTCGCAATTCCCGCAGCGCGTCGCGCCTTCGTCGCCGAAATATTCCAGGATCATTTCCTGACGGCAGCGGCGTCCGTAAGCCAGATCGACCATCGCCTTCAGCTTGTCGCGGTCGCGGCGTTCCTTCTCGCGAAGCGGCTCGAAATCGATCGTGAGTTCCCTCGAACTCCGCTCGGGTTTTAGCACCTTCGTTCCCCTCACCCGCTGGCCGGGCACATCGAAACGATCAATCGCCTGCGCCCGATCCAGCACAGAAAGTGCCGAGCCGACGGACATTTCATTGACGTTCTCGCCGACGGACTCGGCAATGTCGCGGATGGATTTGAAAACATTTCCATCGGAGTCAGATAGCATTCTGAGCTTCTCGTAAACGTCTAGAATCAATTGCGGCGCGGGGTTGCTGCCCTCGATGAAAAAATCCTGCACCCGCGTGTCGGCGAAGTTGAAAAACAGCTCGCAGACCGCTGGTTCGCCATCGCGCCCGGCGCGTCCGGCCTCTTGATAATACGCCTCCACGCTGCCCGGAATCTCGAAATGCGCGACGAATCGAATGTCACTCCGATCTATTCCCATACCGAAGGCGTTCGTCGCCACAGCCACGTCGGCGTTGCCATCGACAAATTGATTTTGCGCCTCCGTTCGCGCCTCGTCGCTGAGGCCGCCGTGATAGACCACCAGCTTCACCTTTTTCTCCTTCAGCACCTCCGCGACCGCCTCGACGCGCTTGCGGGTGGCGCAATAAATCACGCCCGTTTTGTGCTCGGCGATCAACGCATTGAGCCGCTCATATTTCTGCGACTCGCCCGTGGTGTGCGTGATCGCGAAGCGCAGATTGGGCCGCGCGAAACCAGCGACAAATTCCACCGGATTTTCCAGGCCCAGTCGTTGCAAAATATCCGCCCGCACCACCGGCGTCGCGGTCGCGGTAAACGCCGCCGCCTGCGGACGCCCCAATTCTTTCAGCACGCTTCCGAGCCGAAAATAATCGGGGCGAAAATCGTGACCCCACATCGACAAACAATGCGCCTCATCCACCGCAAAGAGCGCAATCTTGATCCCCGCCAGCGTCCGCATAAACGCCTGACTGCGAAACCTTTCCGGCGCGATATAGACCAATTTATATCGGCCCTCCTCCATCCCGCGCATCACTTCGCGCTGGCCATCGAGCGAGAGCGAACTGTTGATTAACGCCGCCGGAATTCCTTTGTCCGCGAGGCCGTCCACCTGATCTTTCATCAGCGCAATCAGCGGCGAAACGACAATCGTCACGCCATCGAGGAGCATCGCGGGCAACTGAAAACAAAGCGACTTGCCGCCGCCCGTCGGCATGACGGTCAGGACGTCTTTTCCATCGAGAATCGCCTGCACCACCGATTCCTGGGCATCGAGAAACTCCCGAAACCCAAAGTATTTTTCCAAAGCAGCACGCGCATCCACAGGGCGGCGATTTTCGACGGCCTACCCCTTTCGCGCAACTCCTTCCTCAAGCTTTTCGGAGAAACATGGAGAAGGCTCGTTTCCGAAATTTTCTAAAAATCTGATCTCTCAAAAAGATTCATTAGCGAAGCACTCCGCGAGGGCGCGCCATTCATAACCGCTTTCTTCACCCGCCACAAAGCCCCCACCGACCGCTTGAGTTGCGCGTAAGCCAGCGCAGAGCGCACGGGCAACTGACTGCGGCGGAAGTCCAGAATCTGTTTGGTTCGCGGAGTCATCGATGCAGAAAAGTAGGCTTGTTTGTAGTGAGGATCAAGCCACGGCTATTTTTCTCGATTCCTGTAATGTTAACTTGCCTTGAGCCAGGGAAACACTCTAACGCCACCGCTGCTAGCAACGGGCTAGACTCAAACTCCACGATTTTCTTTCGTCTCCTCGTTCCCAAACTCTGTTCTCCTCGTTCCCAAACTCTGTTTGGGAACGCCCTTGTCTTCGAAACTCTGTTTCGTTGCCCGCTCCGATTTAGAGGACAGGCACCGATATTCCGCAGGATACGAATGGAAGTCGACTGGAAACTCCGAGCCAACACCAGCCGCGTGACGCCGCCTGCAACGGGAGTTGCAGCCACAAGTTCATTCCCAAACAGAGTTTGGGAACGAGGGGAAGAAACATCAGTTTGGACGTATTACTGCACTGGAGGCACGGGCTCTGTCGGCGTTGTCTCTCCGCCACCACTACCGCCGCCTACGTCCACGATCTTTCTGGCGGCTTCATAGGCGTTGAAGAACGCCAGGTTTTCGGTGCGAAATTGGAGCATCAGGCGGTCGAGGACCTGGTCGAGGTTCAGGCTGGCGCGTTTGATTTCGGCGGCGATGGCCTGGGTGTCGGCGCTGCGATTGGAGATGGCGGCGCGCGGGGTGCCGAGGACGCTGCGGTAGGCGGTGATGGCGCTTTGCAGGTCGGTTAAAATGAGCGGAGTTAGACCGTATTCTGCCAGCTTGGCGGGTTGCGCGGTCACGAGTGTATCGGCTTCGTCGTGGATGCCCTGGGCGAGGTCGGCGAGCAGTCCGTCGCGCGTGTTTAACAGTTTGCCAGCCTTGACGTTAAACTTTGCCCCGAGGGTCTGGTTGCCGTTTTCAAAAGCGTAGGGACCGGCCATGCCCGCGACGTTTTCCAGGCGGGTGATGACGGAGAGTTGCAGTCGGTCTTTATCGACGGTGATGCCCTTAAGGTTGGTGCCCTGGCTTTGCGCAAGCGCGGCGAGGATATTGATGCTGCCAGCGAGTCGGCCCTGGCCGCGGACAAAGGCGGGGAGGCCGGACCAGATGGGTTGATTCTGCTGAGCGGTGAGGACCAGATTGACGGTCTGGAGCATGTTGGTGATGTTGATTTCAGGTTTTTGCATAGGAACGTGGGCGTGTGGGTTGGGTTGGTTGAATAAAATGAAAGTCCGCAGGCGCTAAATGATGGCTGGGAAAGAGAAAATGAAAAGTCGGGCGTGACAAACGGAGTGCGGATGGCCAAAAACACACTCGGAGCGGAGTCCAATGAAAGTCGGATGGCGAAGAATATTCACGGAACAGCAGAAAACATACTCCGGGTGATAAAAAACAACCACCGGATAGAGTTAAATGGCGGTTGGGCAATGGAAAACGAATTCGAGGGAGAAGAAAACGCTCTCCGGGCAACGAAAAATGCGTCAGTCCGAGCGATAAAACGCCAATGAGAAGCTCCCAACGCCATAACGCGCTGAGGATTGTTCCTGCGCAGGCCGCAGGCAAGCTTTTTTATGGCAGTATTTCAAGATAAATACAGCGAGTCGGAATATGAACCAGCACGCGCATCCACAGGGCGGCGATTTTCGACGCGCTCGACCCATCGCGCAACTCCTTACTGAGGGACGCTACTCCGCTTTGTAGTGGACGCTGACGGTGCGAAACACATTTGCCCCTCGCTCCGCTGAAAAATAAAAGAGCTGCATCGTGCCGTTATCGAGGCGCCATTGATAGCCGACGACGGTTTCCGTAACGTCTGCCGCGGGCGCTTTCTGCCGTGCAATGAGCGTTCCGGGGCCGTAAAGCTGCTCGACCTTCGCCCGCACCTCGCCCAAAAACGTATCGTAGTGCGCCACGTCCCAAGTGCCGTCCTCGTATTGCAATTCCACCTCGTTGAGCAGGTGGTCTTTGAAATAAAAGAGCGTCCGCTTCAGGCGCGGCTGGAGCAAACCCTCGACCGTCCACACGTCGCGTTCGCCGCTTTTTCCTTTCTGCACGATCTTCGCCCCGGCGCCTTGCAGCAGCGTGGCGAGTTTGTCCTCGACCTCGCCCCAAGCCAGGCCGAACGGCGGGCGCACTTCGGCTGCTGTCACCCACGACGGAGACATCCAGCAGACAATCCACAGTAATAACAAAATCCGGCAAGACATCTCGCGCAGTTAAGGCGAAAGGCCGGGGCGCGTCAATTCGTTGCGTCGATACGACTGTAACTCGACTCACTTTTTCTTCGGCAGACACGCGACAGAACGCGTTTGCCATCCGCGCCGCCGCCATTTAAACCTAACAACCCATGTCCGATCCACACTCTCAACGCGCCCATTCCTCTCTCATGCTCGACGGCGACGAACGCGCCCCGTCCCGCGCCATGCTTTACGCAGTCGGCTTTAAAAAGGAGGATTTCGCCAAATCCATCGTCGGCATCGCGTCCACCTGGAGCATGGTCACGCCCTGCAACATGCACATCGACAAGCTCGCGATCGAGGCCGGAAAAGGCGTCGACGCGGCCGGTGGAAAGTCGGTTATTTTCAACACGATCACCATTTCCGACGGCATCTCCATGGGCACAGAAGGAATGAAATATTCGCTTGTTTCGCGCGAAGTCATCGCGGATTCCATCGAGACGGTCGTCGGCTGCGAAGGCTTCGACGGCGTCGTGGCGATCGGAGGTTGCGATAAAAATATGCCAGCCTGCGTCATGGCAATGGCGCGGTTGAATCGGCCCGGCGTTTTCGTCTATGGCGGAACGATTCTTCCCGGCTGTCTGACCGGTATTCTAGCCGGACAAAAAACTGAGCGGAAGCTCGATGTCGTCTCCGTTTTCGAGGCAGTCGGCGCTCTCGCCAACGGGAAAATTTCCAGAGACGAGTTCGATTCGATTGAGACCAACGCCATTCCGGGTGCGGGGAGTTGCGGCGGAATGTATACCGCCAACACCATGGCCTGCGCCATCGAAGCGCTCGGCATGAGTCTGCCGAACAGCTCCGCTCAGATTGCGATTTCGCCCGAGAAAATGGCCGATTGCACGAATGCCGGTGCCGCCGTTCTCCATTTGCTGAAGGAAAACATCCGCCCGCTCGACATCATGACGCGTCAGGCGTTTGAAAACGCCATCACCGTCGTCATCGCGCTCGGCGGCTCGACCAACGCCGTCATGCACCTTCTCGCGATGGCCCATTGCGCTGGTGTTCCGCTGAAAATCGACGACTTCACCGAGATCGGAAAACGCGTGCCCGTTCTCGCGGACCTGAAGCCGAGCGGCAAATATCTGATGTCCGAACTCGTCGCAATTGGCGGGATCACGCCGTTGATGAAGATGTTGCTCGAAGCCGGTTTGCTCCACGGCGATTGCATGACCGTCACTGGCAAAACCGTGGCCGAAAATTTGAGCGGAGTTGCATCGTATTCAGAGGGACAAACGATCATTCGTCCGCTGAGCGACCCGATCAAAAAAGACAGCCACCTCGTCATTCTCTACGGCAACCTCGCCACCCAGGGTGCCGTCGCGAAAATCTCCGGAAAAGAAGGCCTTCATTTCACTGGAACTGCGGTCGTTTTTGAAAGCGAAGAAGCCGCGATGCACCGCATTTTAGATGGAACCATCGTCGCCGGCGATGTGATCGTCATTCGTTACGAAGGCCCAAAAGGCGGACCCGGTATGCGCGAAATGCTCGGGCCCACGTCTGCCGTGATGGGGCGCGGTCTGGGAAAAACCGTCGCGCTGCTGACCGACGGCCGTTTCTCTGGCGGCAGTCACGGATTTGTCGTCGGCCACGTCACGCCCGAGGCATTTCTCGGTGGCAACATTGCCCTCATCGAGAACGGCGACGAAATCTCCATCAACGCCGAGACCCGTGAGATCAACGTCCACGTTTCCGACGAAACCCTCCTCGCCCGTCGCGAAAAATGGACGCCGCCCGCACGTCGTTACACCAAAGGTGTGCTCGCGAAATACGCCAAAATGGTCACCACCGCCTCGCTCGGAGCCGTCACCGATCTGGACTTGTAAGAAATGCCCGCGCCGCTCCTTTACGAGAGCCACCTCCACACGCCGCTCTGCAACCATTCTATTGGCGAACCCGAGGAATACGCCGCCGAAGCTGAGCGCAAAAACCTCCGCGGGATCATTGTCACCTGCCACAATCCGATTCCGAATGGCTACTCCGCGCACGTTCGGATGCGGGAGAATCAATTTAACGAATACATCGCCATGGTCGCCCGCGCTCGCGACGCCTGGAGCGGGCGGGTCGACATTCGACTCGGACTCGAATGTGATTTTGCGCCCGGCCTCGAATCCGACGTCGCCATTCTCTTAAAACGAGCGGAGTTCCATTACATTCTCGGCTCCATCCACACGCAGGTGATGGAATACCGCGCCCGCTTTCACACGGGCAGCTTTTTTGATTACCAGCAGACCTATTTCAAGCATCTCGCCATGGCCGCGGAGACCGGCCTTTTCGACACGCTGGCTCATCCCGATCTGGTCAAAAACGAAGCGCCCTCAGAGTGGAATCTCACTCGCATCTTTTCCGATATCCAGCGCGCGCTCGACCGTATCGCCGCCACCGGCACCGCGATGGAACTCAACACTTCCGGCCTCCACAAAGCCATCCCCGAGATGAATCCTGGCCCTGAGATTCTCGCCGAAATGCGCCTGCGCAACATCCCCGTCGTCCTCGGAGCCGACGCCCACATTCCCCGTCGCGTCGGAGCCGATTACCCACTCGCCCTGCGCCTGTTGCAAAGCGCCGGATACGAACACGTCAGCTTCTTTCTCGATCGCCAACGTCAGGACATCCTCATCACCGACGCCCTCGCCAGCTTGGAAACGGCGCCAGACGTCGCACAAAAAGCCGATTGACGCCCCACTTTTTCCCGCGAAGCTGGGAGCATGAAAACAACCATCCTGCTCCTCACCCTCGCCGCTCTCAGCTTCACTGGATGCGCCACGCATTCCCCATGTAAAAAGAAGGAAAGCGACTGCTCCGGAGAAAAGAAATGCTCGAAGCACAGTGAGCACTGCGACAAAATGAAGAAAGCCAGCTAGTTTCCGCGACCGATTCCCCATTTAATGAACAGGCCCGCTCGAAAAATGAGCGGGCCTTTTCTTTGCGCAAATTTCGTCATTAAACGCACCGACGCATACGGCGGTGTTATGCAAAAAACTGAAATCAACATCGTCAACATGTTCCAGTCCACCAATCTGGTCCTCACCCAACCCACCCACGCCTCCATCTGGTCTGGCCTGCCCTTTGTTCGAAGGGGAGACCTTTGGTCAGCACCCCATGAAGACGTTGCGGGAGGAAGCCCTCCACCGACCTACCTTCCTCCGGAAATCACTCTGCGGATATATTGTTAACGACCTGCCGCCTTCGATAAGTGGTTAGAACGTCCGACAAAACTCAGCGATCTCCGACGGCGCGGGCGGCCGGGTTTTTTCATTTGGGCTCCAACGATATGAGCCCATTTGGGTGATCGCGCCGTTTTTCCAAATCCAGGCTTCGGGGTTGTAAGGGCCGACCAATCGCGGGTCGCTCCAGGTGTGGATCGAGAGTAATTTGGACGTGATGGCCGCTGCGATATGCATCGGACCCGAATCGACGCTGATCGTAAATTCCGCGTGACGAATGAGCCAGATGAGTTCGGCCAACGTGGTTTTGCCAAGGAGGTTGAGGACGTTGGACGGAAGATTTTCCACAGGATGATTTCCGCCAACGAGGACGATATTTTGCGGATGCAATTCGCGGCTGAGTTCTGCGACGTCGGCGGCGCTGAGGGATTTCCCCTCCCCGCGTGAGAACGGGTGCAGCAAAATGAATCGACTTGGAATCGATTCTGCGGGCGGCGTCCCGGCCGGCAATGGGAAGACGGGATTTTTGATCGGAGTTCCAGTCAATTCACGGGCCAATCGCAGGTAGCGTTCGACGGCATGGAGCGGTTCGTCGGGTAGGCGAACGGCCTGGTGGTAAAAAAACGTGGAGCCTTCGCGGGCGTCGGAGAGGCCGATGATTTTTTTGGATCCGACTAAGCGGGCAATGAGCGCGGTGCGAAGGAGGCCCTGGAAATCGACGGCGAGATCGGGCTTTTCCAATGTAGCGAGCCATTGGGGAAAACGGGTCCAGCCGAGGAGGCCGCCGAGTTCGCGTCGGGGAAAAATTTTGATGCGAGTGACATCGCTATTGCCCTCGAGGAGCGGCGCCCATTCGGGGTTGATCAGCCAGGTGATTTCGCTCTGACTCCAATGACTTTTTAGCGCAGCGACCGCCGGGAGGGTGTGGACGACGTCGCCGAGGGAGGAGGGTTTTAAAACAAGGATGCGCCGGGAAAAAGATTCCACGACGATCTATTTTCCGAGGGCGAGACGGTCGGCGAGGCGTTGAGGGAGTCCGGCAGCGACGATTTTATCCTGCGCCTGATCGATGTCGTATTCGACGCGGCGGAGTTCGATGAAGTTCCGGTTGGCGTCGTAAATGGTGTAGGCGGAGCGCCAGTCGCCGTCGCGCGGTTGACCGACGCTACCGACGTTGATGAAGTATTTTTTACCCATCTCGAACTTGAGCTTTTCGAGGGGCAATCCGATGACTGATCCGTCGCGGATGTAAGCGCGTGGCGCATGGGTGTGGCCAAAGAAGCAGACGGAGGTGTGCTGATAAGAAAAGCTGGCGGCGGCGTCGAGCTGGTTGAAGACGTAGCCCCATTTGTGCGGCGTATCGAGCGTGGCGTGGACGATGGTGAAGTCGCGGACCTGGCGAACCATGCGCATTTCGCGGAGCCAGTTTTTGTCTTCCTGGGTGAGGTTTTCGCGGGTCCAGTTGAGCGCTTCCTCGGCGAGCGGGTTGAAGCCGTCGAGAGCCTCGACCATGGCGGCTTGTTCGTCGTGGTTTCCCTTCACGACCGGGCAATCGAGCTCGCGAATGATTTGCACGCAGGCGTGCGGGTCGGCGTTGTAACCGACGACGTCGCCCATGCAAACGTAGTGGGTGCAGTTTTGCTTTTGCGCATCGGCGAGGACGGCTTGGAGCGCCTCGAGATTGGCATGGATGTCACCGAAAATTGCAAAACGCATGGAAAGGGTCGCGGTAGTATCTTTTTAGGGAGCGGGTTTGTAAATCCTTTGTTCTGAGGGAATTTGCAATTGGTTTTCGAGGGTGTGGATCAGCGTGATAACAGTCGGTTTTCGCTCTTCTTCGCCTCGCACCCACAACTTTCGTAGCTGATCGTATGCCACTTTTTCGTTGCCGGGGCAGCGTGCGAGATGAATTGCTGCGGCCCGTTCCATGTAGGGCGGCGCGTCTTTGAGCTGCGCTCCTAGGCGGTATTGCTCGGCGGCACCGCATTCGTCCTGACGCTTTTGTTCCAGAAAAAGCGCGTAAGTTTGATGCAATTGATAGCTGGCGGGGTTGTTTCGGATCCCACGGATGAGAAAATTCTCACCCAGATCAAAAAATTCCCGCTGCTCTTTCTTGCGAATCGCGAGTCGCGGCTGCTTGGGATTCTCGAACGCGAAAACGCTGCCGTTCCAGGCCATGTGCCAGGCGGCGTTGTCCCAGAAATAGAAATTTCTAGGTTGGAGTGAGGTCACATTCTCGAAGATGTGGGCCATGATGCCGTATTCGGTTTTTTCCCAAGCGGTGTGGGCTTGAATCCAGAGGATGTCGGCGATGGGAGCGCGAAAACCACTCAGTGCGGCGATGAAGTTGGATTGTCCGATGCGTTCGCGCAGGGAGAGATCGAGCTTGGCGGTGCGGAACTGGGCGGCTTGGTGTTCTTTTTCGAGGCGCGTTTCCAACGGGAGCCGGAGCAGGCCAAAAAGACAGACGAGTCCGATCGTTATCAGCGGCCGCATTTAGAGTTCTTTTTTCACGAAAATGAACTGCGCGGCGAGCGTGTAGAAAATGATGTAGAGCAAGCCGAGGCCGCAGGTTCTCAGGAAAAGTGCGGCGGCGACGGGGTTTCCGGCAACGATGTCATCGACTAGGTTGAAGAGTTGCAGATCCGGGAAGACGAGGGAGATCAGCGCCGTAAAAACCCGCGTGCCCCAGCCGACATCGCCCCCGGCGAGCCAGTATTCGCGGGCGGTCGATTGCAGATGACCGATGAAATAGACGACGACGGCGACGATGGTGGTGAAGATCGCCGACGTGGCAAATGTCGAGATGAGCAACGTGAGCGACGCGAGCAGACAGGCCTTGATATAGATCAATCCGACGCCTTGGAAAATGGATGCGGTCAGTCCGGCGGCTCGGACTTCGCGGACTTTCACGGCTAAATCTTCGGGGCTCGAAGCGAACTCGCGGTGCACTTCGGCGAGCACGGTCGTCTGCCGTAGCCAGAGCACGACAACGAAGACGACCGACATGCAGAACACGGAAATCAGGAGCAGGAAAAAGACGCCAAGTAGTTTGCCGAGCAGATATTCAAAACGCGGAACCGGTTTCGCCAGAATCGTGTAAAGCGTGCGGTCCTCGATATCTTTTGGCAGCAAATTCGCCGTCGCCAAAATCGCCAGCAACGATGTGAAAATCGTCATCGCGCCAAGGGAGGCGTCCTTCAGCACCTGGAATTCCTGCTGGAAGGTAAACTGGATCATGAAGAGCGAACTCCCGATGATCACGAGCGCGAAGAGCAGCAGAAAATAGAACACTTTCAGCCGGACGAGCTCGGTCAGAGTGTTCCAGGCAATGGCTTGAATGCGTGAGAACGAAAACGCTTTGCGCTTCCCTGGCTGAATCGATTCTAACTCCGATGAAAAACTCATTTTTTATCCGTTTCCTCCAGAAACAACCGCTCCAGCGTGGTCTGCGGGCGCCGCGAAAACAACGTCTGCGCCCCATGCTCCGCGACGAGCGCTTCGATCTTTCGCAACAACTCCGGCGACGCATCTTGCAACACGAGTTCCGTCTGGTTTTCGATGGAAATCAGTTCATCCAGCGGACCTTCGCGCACCATGACGCCTTTCGCCAAAATGCCGACGCGATCGCAAATTTCCTGCACCTGCGCGAGCAAATGGGAGCAGAGCAGAACGGTAATTCCCCGCGCTTTCAGCCCGACGATCATGTCGCGAATCTCGCGCGAACCAGCCGGATCGACGCCTGCGGTCGGCTCGTCGAGCACGAGCAATCGCGGCTCCTGCACCATGGCTTGCGCAATGCCGATGCGTTGCAACATGCCTTTCGAGTAGCCGCCCAATCGACGATGACGCGCGTCTTCCAAGCCAACGAGTTCGAGCAAATTTTTGATCCGAGTTTCAAGGTAATCACGCTTCAAGCCGCAGATTTTTCCGTAGAATCGAATCGCTTCTTCGCCGGTGAGATATTTGTAAAAATACGGGTTTTCCGGAAGGAAGCCGACCTGTTCGCGACTCTCGACGAGGCTGCTATCTTTTCCAAAAATCTCGGTCGATCCCTTCGTCGCAGTAACGAGACCGAGGACGATTTTCAGCGTCGTGCTTTTCCCCGAGCCGTTCGGTCCGAGCAATCCGTAAACCTGGCCAGGCGCGACTTCCAAGCTGAGATCCCGCACCGCGACGAGCTTTTCCCGACGAAATGGAATCGAGTAAATCTTCGTGAGATTGCGGACAGCGACGGCGGGGGTTTCCATGAACAGGCGACACTATGGAAAAGAACGGGACGTAAGGCAACTAGACTCACGCAATAGAGAAACCGCGCATCCCAGTTTCCAAATCGGCGCGTTCTTCGATGACGTTTTTGATGTGGCTGGCCAGTTCACTCTCGCGGATGGCTTGCAGAAAATCGGCAACCTCAGACGGCTGACCTTGCACCAGCAATTCCACGCGGCCATCGGGCAGATTTTTTACCGAGCCGACGATTTCAAATCCCTCGGCGATCCAGCGGACGGTGGCGCGAAATCCCACGTTCTGGACGCGGCCTTCGTAAAATACCCGTTTCGCGAGTTTCATCGGCGCTATTTGCCCGTGCCGGAAATGCGTTGTGTCGCGATGCCGCCCGTGGCATCGGAGCTAATCGTGACCCAACCGGAGTAGAATCGTTTGGAAGTCGGATGAAAAAGCACGCGCACGGACTTCGTGGTTCCGGGCAAAATGGCTCCCGTCCAGCGTCCGCCGAATCCAGCGGGATATTTCATCGATGTGACGGTGAGCGGCGAGTTGCCGTTGTTTGCGATGACGAGGCTTTTATAGCTTCGCGTTCCGACGTTTTTCCGTCCAAACGAAAGCGGCCCGGAGAGTTGCGCCAGGCGAGTCAATGAGGGCGGACGTGGTGGCGGCGGCGGATTGCCATCGACTGTGGCGGTGACTTTTTTGATTGGACTCCAGCTGAGGAGATATTGGCTATAAACCTGCGGTCGCACTTGCAGCGCATACGTTCCGTCGGCGGGCGGCGTAAAACTAAAGTCGCGGCTCGCGCTGACGCTTCCAACCGTGCTTCCGCTGATCGTTTGCGTGTCGCCAAATGCGATCTCGTCCAGATACCAACCTAACCCGGATGAAGTTTGGGTGTAAGCCAAGCCGGAGATGAAGTCGTAGAGAAACCGCACGCGGATTTCTTTCCCGGCGTAGGCTGCGAGCGACACGCTGCGGTTGGTAAAACTCCCCTCACCCGCTCCATCGCTGCCGGCTTGAGAATAGATGGTTTCCCAGAAATTCCCGCCATCCGTGGAGACGTCGATTTTCGCCGTTTGCGCGCTGGTAGCGTAGCCGAGCCGACTTTTAAATGTGAGAAATCCGTTCGCGCCCGGAACGACGCTGGCGTCGATAACGATGGAACTCGACTGAAAATTTGGCTGCGCCAGATGATAGGAATACGACCCCACTGCAGCCACGGTCGAATCCCGAATCGCATACCCCGATGACGTCACCAGCCCCGCGCTTTCCGCTCCATCGACCGTGGTGTTCGTAAGCGAACTCACTTTCCATTGGTAACCAGATGCGAGTGTGAGCGGATTCACCTGATACGGATAGGTGTTGCCGGTCTGTGTCAAAGCCTCGCCCGTGATCACGGGTTGCACTGTGCCGACCCCGTCTTTCGTGGGGTCAAATGCAGTGACGTCGTAAGAAAAACTGTGCGATGTGCCACCGTAAACGACGTTGCTGATCGTCACCGAAGTCGTCGTGTCACTCGCCGGACGCATCGGGCCCGGCCAGTTATTTGGGTCGAGATTTTCGGGAATGAAAACGAGCGTGTTTTCGCCGATGCCCGACGCCAGGGTTTCTTTGCGAACGGCCAGCGCGGATCCATTTCGCGTCATACTCACGTTCACACTGGAAAAATCCGCACCCGGATAGGAAAAACTCCAGCGCGGATAGATCAACGTGTAAGGCACGAAGCCTTTCGGCGGCCAGGCCACGAAATTGTCGCGGACGGCGGGACGCGTTAAGCCAAAGGTGGAATCGTCAACCACCCAGAGCGCATTGGCCAACATAAAAATCCCGGTCGCCGGAATGTCGCCGGTGCCCATTTGCGTCGATTGCGGATATAAAATCCAGCGCCGATGTCCGGCCGCGGTGTTGTTCGAGCCGCTGTCTTCCAGGTAACCCAGAATCGCATCCAACCCGAATGTGGAAGCGAGGTTGGAATGCCCCGCCGCATTGGCTCCAGCCGCCGTGTAATTGATCCACGAATTCGGCGGCGTATGGCTCAGCGTGTTGTTTGACGACATCATCAAGGCCGCTTTTTGCGCGTCGGCGCTGAAGCTGGCGTTGTCCACGATTTGAGCCGGAACGCCCGCCATCGCGCGGAAATAATTCACCCGCAGATAGAGCGCGTTTTTGAACGGAGTTGCAGTCGAACCTTCGTTTCCTGCGGCCACATTTCCATTCCACCCGGATGCAATATTTTCTGAGGCGGGCCAGATTGCATTGTAAAAAATCCGGCTTTCCTCGCGGGTCGACGGGTCCACGGTCAACTGCGCGAACGACGCGCTGAACGACAGCACGACGCCAAAAACAAAAGCTACCGCGATGCGCCGGGCGACGGAATACATTGCGCCCATACTAGCGCATTTCGCACCAATGATCAGGCGGAAAAACAGACCGGAGTTAGAGGCGATTCACGGCGATCGTTTTCTGCGACGCGGAGGATACGCGACTCGCAATTCTTTCCCAACAGCACAGAGGCAGCCGCCAAAGATGAGCAATGAGCCCGTGATGTAGATCCAAAGCATCAACGCGATAACTCCGGCGAACGTCCCGTAGATGATGTGGAAATTGCTGTAACTGCGCAGGTAGATCGCAAAGAGATATTGCACCAGCTTCAGCATTACCGTCACGCTGAGCGCCGGAAAAAGTGTATCGCGAATCGAGACCTGACCTCGCGGCGCGTATTTGTAGAAAATAAGGATGACGTAGAACAAAATCGCAAAGGGCACCGCCGAAAGCGCCACGTTGAAAACCATGGGGACGACCCACATTTTTTGCGGAGCGTACCCGCGCACCACGGAGAGCACCGCCGGCAGCACGCCGCCAAGAACCAATCCGCTGGCGAAGAGGGCGACCATGCCGAGATTTTTAATCGGCAAATGCCACCAGGCGTGTTCGCGAGTTCCCCAGGCACGATTGACCCCGTGAACCAAGGCTTGAAAAAACCGAAGCGAGCTCCAGGCTAATGTCAAAAACGCCACCACACCGGCAGAGCCACGCCCGGCGATGAAGCCGTTGATCGTCGCCAGGATCGCCGTCTGGTCCGCAGGGAAAAGCGGGATGTATTGTTGCAAAAGAAGCGTAACCGTCGACGCCGCTGCCGCCTGATCTTTCAACAGGCTTCCGCCGACGGTCGTCACGAGCAAAACGATGAGCGGAAACAGCGAAAAAAACGCATAATACGCGAAGGACGCCGCCCGTTGCTCGCCATCGATCTCGTTGTAGCGGAGCACCGACGTGCTGACCAGTTTCCAAAGTCGCGAGAGAGGCGAGACACTGATGGGGACGTTCGTTCGGCCCATAAATTAATGGATTTTTCTCCTCGAATAACGGAATCCCATACCGCCAAAATAGGCGTCAAAACCGATTCCCGCCGAGTAAAATAATTCCCCTGCAACTCCATTGAACTTTGATCCGCCTCTCACATGGATGAAACCGCGCCGCCGCTAGTCGTGGCTAAACCGCGCCGCCGGTGGCTTCGTCGCGTGCTCTGGGCGCTTCTGGCTTTGGCCGTTTTGCTCGCGATCTTTCATCGCTGGGTCATTTTTTCGCTCGTCCAATTAGGCGTCAACCAAGTGGAAAAGTCCGGCCACATGCAGATCGCCTACGAACTGGACGGTAACATTTTCACAACGCTGGAACTCACCAAAGTCAAGGTTCGCGTCCTCGAACCTGGCCCGTTGAAGAAGTTGAAACTCGGACGTCTCGCGCTCCATTACCATCCGTGGAACGCCCTCACGCAGGGCTTGCCCGCCTTAATCGAGAGCGTCGAAGTGCGTGATCTAGACCTAGAAGTCGACGCCACAAAACCGTCGCCGCCCAGGCTCAAAAAGAAAAAAAGTGATTCGAGTTCCATTCCATTCCCCGGCCGCGTCGACATTCGCGGGGTTCACGTCAAAGTCGAGACTCCGACCGGCATTCTCAACGTCGACAACGCCAACCTCACGTTGCTCCCCGATCAAGCCGGCATTTTCAGCATCGACCGGCTAGTCATTCCCGCGTTTCGCACCTTCGACCATCTCCACGCGCAAACGTCCTATCGCGACCGAAATCTCTTTATCTCCGATCTAGCCATCGCCAAAAACCTGGTCGTCCAACAGTTACAAATCAATGCCTCGCAAATCGGAAACGAACAACTCACCGGTCATCTCGCGGCGCAACTTTTCGGCGGAAATCTCAGCGCAGATTTCTCCCTCACTAACATGAGTTCCACCGGCGACATGACCGTCTCGCTGGCCGCCAGTCAGATCGATTTCCAACAGACCGCTGCGTTCCTCGGACCGACCTCCAACCTGAGCGGCACACTCGATCAACTTTCTCTCCGCATCGACGGCCAATCCGCCGATCTCGCCACCTGGAACGGCGGTCTTGCGGCCCAATTCACCAAACCGAATCTCGGAAAGTTTTCATTCGACTTAGGTTCGATTCACGCCGTCATCACCAATGGAAAAGTGCAATTCTCCGACACAGCCTTACTCCACGGCGAAGAATGGATCACCCTTAGCGGCCACCTGCAATTGCCAGGGAAAGACGCAAAGGCGTATCCGATGTTAGCTAACCTCTTGATCTCCGCCAATCTGCCTGATTTCTCCACGCTCCTTCCCGACGCCATCGGCTCTGCAAATCTCAATACTACCGTCGAAGCTTCCGCCAACCAGATCAACGCGGACTTACAGTCAAACCTAACAGCGTTCGGCATGAATGAACTCGCGCTCGATTCTGCCCAGGCCACCGTGCATTTTGCCAAGTCGAGTTCCACCGCAATCGATTGGAAACGTCCTTGGTGGGAAGATACTAACATCACTGCTAACATCGCTGCCACGGCTTTGAAAGTCAGCGGCTATCAAATCGACACCATCGGAGTTGCAGTCGTATCGGAAAACGAAAAAGCGCATATCCAAACCATGGAAATCAAGCGCGGCCAGAACTCCGTGCAGACCACAGGCACATTCGTCTTTCAAGAAAAACCCGCAGGTCCCCTCCCCGGCGTTCTTGATCTAACACTGAAACTCGATGGCCCCGTTCTTCAGGAATTTTCCATCGATCCAACAAATCCCATCATCTCCGGACAAGCCATCGGCACCGGTTCCATCCATTGGGAAACAGCGCAACCCGAGGCTAAGTTTCATCTCGACGCCAGCCAGTTAGTTCATCAAGGCGTCGACCTCGGAGTCCTAGCAATCGACGCGGATGTTAGCCAGGGAATGGCTCGCCTGAATCGGATGCAACTCGACTTACCAGGCGAAAGTTTTATTCAAGCTACCGGCGAGTTCAATCTCCTAACTAGAGACAACTATGCCGGACAACTCAGCGCGCGCATCAAAGACCTCTCCAAGTTCCAACCATTGTTAGGAAAAACAGCCGGACCGCTCGCAGGCAACGCGGCCATCGATTGGAACGGCACCGGACAACTTTCTACTCGCCAGCACGAAGGTCGTCTCAGCGTCTTCGTCGGCGATGCTGCTTATGCTGGAGTTAGTAAGATTCGTCTAACTACCTCGGGCTACTACACGCCGACGCAGGCAGAATTTCCGCAGATTGACTTGAGTACTAGCAGAGGAAATCTCAATACCGCGCTCTCTTTCTCCAACCGCGTGTTGAAACTCACCAATCTCAAGCTCACCCAAAACAACAGCTTACGACTAGCAGGCAACATCGCTTTTCCATTGGACTTAGAGCAGATTGGCAACAGTGAAAAACGCTTCCCACTCGATGACCCAATCGCCATCGATCTGGCTGGGAAAGATGTGCAACTCGGCAGCTTGTTCACCGATCTAGGTCTCACTCCACCCGTCACAGGAACAGTTAGTCTCGACATCCAAAGCAAAGGCACGCTGCGAAATCTCGACGCCCTGATCGCGCTCAAGATGCAAAACATCCAGAGCGAAAAAGTGAAGCAAGTTAGACCGATATCTGGCGAGGTAAACGTCGCCATTGCGAACCAGCGCGCAAATCTTTCCGGCAATATCCGCGAGCCGATGCTTCAGCCCATCGTTCTCTCCGGCAGCGTCCCGCTCGATCTAGCCTCGATCATTTCCACAGGCTCGATCAATCCAAAATTACCCATCCAAGCCAAGGCAACGATGGCTCCAAGTTCACTGGCGTTTGTCACGCAATACGTGGCGGCCATTGAAAATATTCAAGGCACGCTTGGCTTTGATGTGGGTTTGGAAGGAACGCTGGAAAAGCCCGCGTTCACCGGTGGAGCGAATGGGGCGATTCAATCGATCCGCTTTCGCAGTGCTAGTATTCCGTCAGTTCGCAACTTGAATCTAACCGCAGCATTTCGTGACAACGTGCTAACACTGAATCAGATTCAAGGCGATTTGGCTGGAGGTCCGTTCACTGCCGACGGAACGATTAACTTGACCAAACCTGCAGAACCGCTTCTCGATTTGAAACTGCAAGGCCGCAGCATCCTCTTAGCTAGGAATGACACGGTAATTGTAAGAGCTAATTTCGATCTAGCAGTGAAGGGTCCGTTCACTTCGGCAGACGTCACAGGAACCGTTGGCATCACCGATAGCCGCTTCTTTCGTGAGATTGATATTCTTCCAATCAACCTGCCGGGCCGCCCAGCTCCAGCGGTCCCCGACAAACGTCCTAACCTCGGCTTTCCCGATCCTCCGTTGCGCGACTGGAAATTTGCCGTCTCCATTAAGACGCTCGATGCTTTTCGCATTACGGGAAACCTAGCAAATGGCGAAGCCACGGTTGATCTAACTCTCGGCGGCACAGGCCTCGCGCCGACACTCGATGGCATGGTGCAAATCTTCCACTTACGCGCGTCGCTTCCGTTCAGTCGGCTGGATATTGATTACGGCAACATTTATTTCAGCAAAGATCTGCCGCCATTAAATCCGATTCTCGATTTGCGGGGAAAATCCAAGGTGCGCGACTACGATATCGACGCCTATATCTGGGGCGATTTATTGAAGCCCCAAAACCTGTTTCTCAGTCAGCCACCACTAACCCAAGAAGACATCCTAACATTGCTCGCAACCGGGGTGACTCAGAGCGAAATCGCGCAGAATCCGCAGTTGTTAGCTGGCCGCGCTGGTTTTCTTTTCATCCAGAAGTATTACAACAAAGTCTTTAAGCGGAAGGAGAGCTTCAAGCAGAATTCCTTAGCCGATAAGTTGGATGTCCAGATCGGAAATATCGATCCAAAGACCGGGCACGAATCCGCCACGGCACGTCTGCGGTTGAGCGATCACTGGCAGATCATCGGCGACCTGGACCTAACTGGTGGCGTGCGCGGTCAAGTTCGTTACCTGATACGATTCAAATGAAGACCTCTGCTCTAACTCTGCTATTGGCTCTAGTCACGATGGTCACGCTCCCCGCGCAAAGCGCGAAGGTTAAGACGGACAACGCTCAGTCGGCCAATCAGGAATTTTCGCAGGCACCGTCCGTTCGCGAGCCGCCGACCAACCTTCGTGTGGACGTCCGCTTTTCTGGCAACAAAGGCTTTAATGAGAACGAACTTCGCACGGCTGGTGCAGAGATCTTGCAGTCGGTTCAGGAACGTGGACTGACCGCTCCGCGCGCTGATGACGCGGCGTTTTATTTGGAAGTTTATTACCGACGGCATGGCTACACGTTTGCCATGGTGAACTGGAAGATTACCAATGGAGGCAGCAGTCTCGAGTTAGATATCACTGAAGGTCCACTCACAAAGCTAGGAACCACAACCTATCAGGGAAATGATCACTACACTGACACGCAGCTGAATGATTTTTTGTTAGGAACAACGCGCGAGCGTTTCTCAAAGTTTACGCCAATTCTTCCCTACGTGGAGCAGGACGTTGATACGGGTGTAAGTCGACTCATTTCTTTTTATCAATCCGAAGGTTATCTCGACGCGGAGGTCATTCCCTGGCCGATCGAATACACCACGGATCTCAGCGTCGCGAAGCTCGGATTCACGGTAAAGGAGGGTTTGCAATACTGGTTCCGTCACATCGGAATCGTTGGTGCATCGCCCGACCTGGAAGCAGGAATTCGGAAACGAATCTCGGAAACACTCAAGCTTCCGGCAACTGCGCTGCGAATGGATTCATTGCAAAGCGAAATTCAATATAGCTTGAAGTCGCTTGGGTATTTTAAGGCCGAAGTTAGTTTAAACTCACTAGCATTCGACAAGAATGGCGGATTGGTAGATGTGGATGTGGTGGTGAGCAGTGGCGAACGTTACACTTACGATGGCGTTACAGTTAAAGGAATCGAGCGGCTGCGTGCAGATTTTCTGCCGGCCCGTTTTTCGTCATTGAGCGGCACACCTTATAACCCGGAGCTTCAAGATGAAATTTATCGCGAGGTGATTACGACCGGCCTTTTTTCAGGAATGAAAATGAAGGAAACGGGTTTGCCTGGAAACCAGATTCGCCTCGACCTCGACGTGAAAGAAAATCCGGCGAAAGAATTCGGAGTCTATGGCGGCTTCGGCACTTATGAGGGCGGTTTTATCGGCGCCAGTTTTCAAGATCGCAATCTCTTGGGGAACGGCGGTCCCCTGATGACTTCCATCGAAATGTCGCAGCGCGGGCTTACTGGAAATATCGAGTATGTGGATCCATGGTTTCTGCAACGCGGCAACGAACTACGCGTAAAAATCTTTTCGCAATCCATCGACAACGAAGGCTATTCCATTCTCGATCTAGGTGTGCGCGGTGAGGTAACGCGAAAATTTTCCAAGATCTTTAAGGCGGCCGTTTTCGCGATTTTTAAAACGGCCAAGGCGAGTCCTTTGGAGATCGATCCGCTCTTGTTAGGACCGCTCGATTACCAGACGATCACGTTTGGCATGTCTGGAACATTCGACATGCGAAACAACCCACTCGCTCCCGCTAAGGGTTGGGTGGTCGATGGATCGTTCGGCTATGAGCAGATCAGTTCCGGTGCGGGCGGTT
>JAYVOE010000070.1:0-12939 GCA_043758065.1 Spartobacteria bacterium
TTGCCGATTTTGCGGAGCTTGAGTTCGAGGATCATTGGAGAAATGTAGCCACGGATGTTATAACGTCCAGGCTTTTCAGCGGACGCCGGCGACCTGGAAGCCTTCTGATTCGAGTAAGAGTCGTATCTTCGAGACCTGGTCGCCTTGGATTTCGATGCGGCGATCTTTGACCGTGCCGCCGCAACCACAGGCGGCTCGGAGTTTTTTCGCGACACGCTCGATCACGGTGACAGGCAAATGCGTGGCGAAATCTTGCACCACGACGACGGTTTTTCCGCCGCGATGGGCGGTTTCGCGTTGGAGAACGACGCATCCCATTTTCCAAACTTTTTCCATCGGAGTTGCAGTCGATTGCTCTGCGCTTCCGCGCATCCCCTGTGGGCTGCCTTCGGCAGGCGATTTGCCTGACGGCGATCTTCGGTTCGCTCCGCTCGGTTCTGCGGGGCCGGGCGCAAGTGAGTCGAGTTGCAGTGCACTGAAGGCCGGATTGAGCCCGGGCTGCGGTGCGTTGGTGGGAATTTTCTTCATCGACGCGGATTAGGATGTCGTGTTTACCATGAACGACCCATGCAATTGAAGCTCCGCGCACGCGTTTTCCACCTGATTTTCATGGCGCTGACTTTATTCAGCTTCACGGCTTGTGAGCAAGTCGTTCGCAAGCACGATGCGAAATTGTTGGAGCAAGCCGCCGATGCGAACAAGCGGGGCGAATATGTCGAGGCGATGAATCTTTACGAGGCGGCGCTGGATGATTCGAAGGCGGCGGCAGACACGCATTTCCAGATGGCGTTGATTTGCGAGACAAAGCTGCACGATCCGCTCTCGGCGCTCTTTCATTTTCGGCGGTGCGATCACATCGATCCGAGGGGGCCGCACGGGGTCGAAGCCCGGAAATCCTGCGCCCGACTTGAGCCGATGGTGGTGAGCGCGCTTTCCAAGGAAAACATGCTCTCGAAGACGGACGCGGTGATTCTAAAGAACGAAAACCAGAAGCTCGCCAGGCAGATCACGCAGCTCAAGGCGCAGCTCGCCGCCGCCCCGCGTGCGACGCCGGATAAAAACGCGAAAAACACGGCGCCCGATCCTGAATTGCTTCAGAAAATGGGCGGTCGCACTTACACGGTCGAGTCGGGTGATACGTTGGAGAAAATCTCCCGCAAACTCTTCAAAAACAAATCCCGCATCCGCGACATCGAGGACGCGAACCTGAACAACCTGCCCGATCCGAAGAAATTGCAGGTGGGTCAGGTTCTGATTGTCCCGCAATAGCGATAGCGCGGCGTTGCTGGGCGCGCGCTGGCGGAAACTATTGACGCCTCACCGGTTGCTGCTAGTAAATCTGTTCCAAGACGACCCGACTGCCCCTCTGTGACCACATTTACTCAAAAAACAGCGATCATCGCTGCGTCTGTTCTGTCGGTTTTGGCGTTTTTTCAACTGGTCGTCGTCCTCATCGTCTTCGTGCGGCATCCAAATGGCGAATCGGCGGTCGCATTGACTCCGGCGGTCGCCTCGGTTTTAGAAACGAAAAATCTCCAGTCGACTGCAACTCCGCTCACTTCTTCGGCCCCGCCAAAATCCAGTCCTGCGCCGGCAGAATCGACTGAAACTCCGATGGAAACTCCGGAATCGGTCGCTCCAACCGAGGTCGAGATTTTAGTGAAACGCGCCACGGATATTCGGGCGAAAGGCGATATGTCGGGCACGCTGGCCAGTTTGCGCGATGCGCAGAAATTGTATCCGGACGATCCGAAAATCGTGGCGGAATTTGCCACGACTTACGAGCAAATGGGCCTCGTGGACAAAGCGCTCGCCCAGTGGAAGCGCGTGGCGGATTTCGGCGAGAAAGCAGGGGATTTATATGGAGTCGCCGCCGAGAAAGTGCGTATGGGCGTTATTCCGAAAGAGCCGACTTCGGGTCGCGACGACGAAGGATTGCAACCTGGCTCGACTCTCGGCCTCGTCGATGTCGTGAAGAATTACGACAATTCCAGCGGCCAAAGCGACAGCGAGCAAGTCAGCTTGCGCATGGGAATCAAGGCCCGCCAGAATTCGACGATCACGGCGTCGTCGGTCAATATCCAGGCGATGTTTTACGATTTACTGGATAACAAGGACGTCGAGCCGACCGATCCGCGCACCACGGGAGTGACATCCGAATGGCTGACGCCGCCGGCCGATTGGCAGGAGGACGGGGTCGAGGTGTTGAAGGTTCGTTACGCACAGAAACCCTCGGCAACCGGGGAAAAAGCTGCTACAGAAAGAAAATATCTCGGCTACATCATCCGTGTTTACTATGAGAACGAACTCCAGGATGTGACGGCTGATCCAGTCAAGCTCCTGCAATATTTCCCTCCTCCTGTCACCCTTCAAAAAGAAATCCCCCAATGAAAATCCTGGTCGTCGACGATGAAGAAATCATAGTGATGTCGCTCGTGGAGATCATACGATCCTACGGGGAATTTCAGGTCGAAGGCGTGTTGAGCGGGCCGGATGCGCTCGCAAAAGTGGACGAAATGGGCGGCATCGACATGCTCATTACCGACGTGGTGATGGATCGCATGGATGGATTCGCGTTGCGCGATGTGTTGCGTCGGAATTTCCCGAAACTGGAGGTGATTTTTGTCACCGGTTACGATTTGAGCGATTACGCGGCGAACGTTGGCGGCGCGGTCATTCTTTCGAAGCCGATCCAATCGACGGCGATTCTGCAAGAAGTTCATCGCGTCTGGGAATTGACCGAAGGCGCGAGTGCAGTGCAACTCGAATCAAAACCCGAAGTTTTCTACCCGACGCCGGTTGCGATCGCTGAGCCCGTTTTGGTGGAGGAACCGTCGCCGGCGACGTCGACGGATTTGCGGAATCTGGTCCAGAAACAAGGTTTTACAGGGCAGTTAGATCAGTTTCAGCTCGTCGATATTATTCAGATGTGTTGCATGAGTCGGCGCACTGGGCGACTGCGCGTTTCTCATGGCGTCGAGAGTGGCGTGATTTATTTGAAAGACGGCAACATGCGCCACTGCGTGGTCGGCGACTTGCGTGGGGAGGATGCGGTTTACCGGATCATTTCGTGGGACGTCGGGCAATTTACTTTTGAATACGGCATGGAGCCGGATGAGCAGACCATTTCCGTTGGCTGGGAACATCTCGTGATGGAAGGCTGCCGTCGGCGCGACGAGAGCGGTGGTGGCGAAGAAATGCTATCCGAGTCCGAGCGAAGTCTGGTCGGCAAAGTGCTCGGCGATTACGAAGTCGTCCGCAAGCTCGGTGAAGGTCAATGGGGCGAAACCTATGAGGCAATCCAGGCGTCGGTGCGTCGTCCGGTGGCGATGAAAGTCCTCCGCGCGGATCTCGCGAATGATGGCGCGATGGTCCAGGAATTCGTGGCCGATGCCAGCACCAAGGCAAACGTCCAGCATCCGTCGATCGTTTCCGTCTTCGAGGCGGGTCAGGCGAATGGTCTCTATTTTTACACCCGCGAATTCATTGATGGCGGCACGTTGGCCGACTACCAGGCGCAAGGCGCGGTGATCGATGACCAGACGGCATTACGCGTGATCCGCGTGGTGGCCGAGGCGTTGTCGTATTTGAGTCAAGCCAAAGTCCCACGAAGTTTGCTCACGGCAAAAAGCATTTACCTGGCGAACGATGGCCGCCCGCGTTTGTCCAATCTGGCGCATGTCCGCCACGAGGCCGACGCCGTTGTGCAACGCGAGATCCAGGAACTTTCCCGCATTGTCAGTGGCACCATGCAAGGCGCCGTCGGCGCATCGCCCGGGATGCGCGCCATGCTCTCCCGGATGCGGATCGACGGTGCAGGCGGGTTCCTTTCCTATGGCGCGCTTCTGCAAGCGGTGAAAGCACTCGAACCCAACGTCGTGCCAGCCGAGGCGTTCAAAATGAACGAGCGCGACCGGGCTGCGATCGCTGCCGTGGAAGCCACCAAAAAGCAGCAAAAACGCACGATGCTCTACTCGACCATCGGGCTGTTTATACTCCTCTGGCTGGTGGGATTTACGTTCTACTACAAGTTCATTCGCACTCGTTCGAAAGTCACTAACGTCCTCGTCAAAGTCGATGCCGGGACGTTCATTTATCAGGACGGTAAAAAAGTCACGCTGCCCGATTTCTGGATCGACAAATACGAGGTCACCATCGCGCAATACGCCGAGTTTCTCGAAGCGCTGGAAAAAAATCCTACGACGAAATACGACGCTCCCGGGCAGCCGCAGGGCAAGTCGCACATCCCCAAGGATTGGGGAAAACGCGACGCTGGCGGACCTGGTTTTTATCAGCAGGCCAAAGGAGGAAAGACCTTCGAATTTGCGCCGATCAGCCTCGATACGCCGGTGTTTTACGTGGATTGGTATGACGCCTACGCCTACGCGAAATGGGCTGGACGCCGCTTACCCACCGAGCAGGAATGGGAGAAAGCCGCTCGCGGCCCGAATGGCAACATTTATGCCTGGGGCAACGAGTTCGACGCCAAAAAGCTCAACTCCAGCGCCGATTTTTCCAACGATCCCAAAGCCGAAGGAACCAAAGACGGCTGGAATCGCTGGGCGCCCGTGGACAAACATCCGCAGGACAAAAGCCACTACGGCGTCATCGACATGACCGGCAACGTCGCGGAATGGACCGCCTCCACGGAACGCGTGATGGGCTTCGATACGCCGATCGTGCGCGGCGGCTCATTTCGATTGCCCGATTACGAACTCACCCAGCGCCACACCGATCTTCTCCAGGAACAATCCCGCATGTCTCTCGGCTTCCGCACCGTATCCGACACGCCGCCGCCCGCCAAATAATCCCCATGTTCTCCCGTCGTTCCTCCGTCTTCATAGCACTCTTACTCGCCTCAGTTTTTTTGGCGCGCTCCGCATCCGCGCAAATGCAGGTCACCCTCGAAATGACCCGCTCGCTCTACATGATGCACGAGCCGATCCTCGCAAAAATCTCCATCACCAACCTCAGCGGACGCGACCAAAACTTCAGCGATTCGCCCGGCCACCCGTGGTTTAGCTTCGAAGTCTTCGCTGGAAAAGACGGCCTCATCCCGCCGATCAACCCGAATTACCACCTCGGCGACCTCTACGTTCCCACCGGGCAAACCGTAAAACGTAATATCAACCTAACTCCGCTCTACGGCCTGCAGGAATACGGCTCGCACAGCGTCAAAGCCGTTCTCTACGACAAAGAAACCGACAAATATTTCACCTCCGCCCGCCGCGCCATCGAGATCACCGACGGCCTCCTCCTCTGGAAACAAAGCGTCGGCGTTCCCTCCGAAAACAGCACCCACACCTACTCGCTCCTCACCCATCGGCTCCCCGCCGAAAACCGCCTCTACGTTCGCATCCTCAACGACACCGCTGGCCGCGTCGTCGCCTGCTTCTCCATCGGCCGCGTCCTTTCGTTTTCACCGCCGGAACACGTCCTCGACAGCCAAAACAACCTCCACGTCCTCCAAATGGTCGGGCCGAAAGCCTACCTCTACACCGCGCTCTCGCCCAACGGCGAAATCCTCAGCCGCGATCCCTACATCGACGGCAAATCGAACCCGCACCTCGTCCGCGACGCCAGCGGCTCGGTGCGCGTGCGTGGCGGGAAGATCGAGCAACCCGTTTCCCCCGAGAAAAAGCGCAACACGCCGCGCCTCTCCGACCGCCCGGTAAGCATCTAACTCGACTGGAAATGCGAGTCCGCGCGACTCATTCCTTGACGGTGCCGACCTCTCGCTGGATAAGGTGAAGTCGTTTTCCGCAGATTGTTTTTCATGAATCGCGTCCGCTTTATTCTGATCCTGCTGGCCTGTGTTTTTTTACAGGCGAGTTCCAGTGGACTCGCGGCCAGTTTCGACACCGTCGTCATCGACGCCGGCCATGGCGGACACGATCGCGGCGGCATTCCTGGGAACTACGTCACGGAAAAAATCGTCAATTTGGACGTTGCCGCGCGCGTCCAGCAAAAACTCCGTTCCGGGGGACTCAAAACCGTCATGACCCGCTCGGGCGACGTCTTTATTCCACTCAGCGGGCGCGTCGCCGCTGCCAACAGCCGTTCGCGCTGCATCTTCGTCTCAATCCACTTTAACTCCGCTCCAAACCGCGACGCCCGCGGCATCGAGACGTATTTTTACTCGGCGCGTTCCTATCCGCTCGCCGCCGCCATCCATCGTCGCGTCGTCTCGGTCGCTGCGGAAAATCGCGGAATGAAACAACGCGGCTACTACGTCTTGCGAAACTGCCGCGCACCTGCCGTCCTCGTTGAATGCGGCTTCCTAACCAATCGCGACGATGGACGGCTCGCGCTCAGTTCCAGCTATCGCGACCGACTCGCCGGGCAAATTGCCAGCGGCATCCTCGCCGCCCGCCGCGGCAGCAACTAAATTTTTCATCGACGGACTGGAGTCGGCTTCTTAAACCAAGGAATGCCACTTCCCTCCGGCCAACAACGCACGGCGTTTCTTCACTACCTGATGGCGCGCCAATTGCGCCTTTCCATTCTTTGCGCGCTCAGCTTTTTCGTCGTGCTACTCGGCTTGCCATTGGCGAACTATTTCCTGCCCGATCTGATGGCGACTCGCCTTTATGGGTTCACTCTCAGTTGGTTTATTTTGGGAATCGCGTTTTTCCCATTCGTCTGGATCATTTCCTTTCTATTCATCCGCCGCTCGCTGGCCCTCGAAGCTGAGGAAGTCGCCGCCGCGAAAAACCAGAATCGACTCTAACTCCGCTCATGTTTCTCCCCAACATTCCTCTCGCAGCCGCCGCTATCGATCCGTGGATCGCTGCTTTCTCGCTTGTTACAGTCGCCGTCACGATCTACATGGGATTTCGCTCCGCGAAAACCTCGAAAACAGCGGGTGATTTCTTCGTCGCAGGACGCAGCGTCTCCGTCGGCTGGAATGCCTCTGCGATCTCTGGCGAATATCTTTCTGCAGCGAGTTTCATGGGTATCGCGGGAATGGTCATGTCCAGCGGCTACGATGCGCTTTGGTATCCGGTCTGTTACGCGTGCGGCTATTTGTTTTTGCTGCTCTTCATCGCGGGGCCATTACGACGCTTCGGGGCTTACACGATTCCCGACTTTGCAGAGGGTCGATTTGATTCTCCGCTATTCCGAAAAATCGCCGTCGTCTTCGTGCTCTTCATCGGATTTTTCTACACGATGCCGCAGATGAAAGGCGCCGGCACCACGCTCGCCTACATCTTCCCCGGCATGCCGTATTGGGGCGGCGTTGCGCTCGTCGGCGGCGTGATCACGCTGAACGTTTCCCTCGGCGGAATGAAAGGCATCACGCTCATCCAGGCGCTGCAATATTGGATGAAATTGTTCGCCATTACCGTGCCGATCTTCGTCGTGATGTTTGTCTACGGCGGCTATCACCAAAACCTTGCGGCAAACGCCTCCGCTCAATCGCCTGCAACTCGCATGGAAAACGTCGAGCGCCAACCGCTCGTTGAAAAAGCGCCTAAAGACGAAGCCTGGATCGCTCCCTTTGGACCGCTCACCACCAAAGCCGCCAAAGCCGCGCATCTTACGCCGGAACAATCACGGCCCTACTCGCTGCTCTACACTTACAGCCTCATCATCGCACTCGTTTGTGGCACCGCCGGTTTACCTCACATCCTCGTGCGATTTTACACGAACCCAGATGGAGTCGCCGCCAAGCGCACGACCATGTGGGTGATGATTCTGATTGGCGTATTTTACGTCTTCCCTCCCATTTTCGGCGTCATCGGACGCAACCTCATGCCCGAGCTCTATACCGGTCTAACTGGCATCAAAGGCACTGACCAAGTCGTGCTCAAATTGCCCACGTTAATCAGCCAAAAATACGGCGTCCTCGGCTCGATCCTCAGCGGCATCACGTGCGCGGGCGCGTTTGCCGCGTTCATGAGCACCTTCAGCGGATTGTTAGTATCCATGACCGG
This sequence comes from Spartobacteria bacterium, assembly GCA_043758065.1. Classification (GTDB taxonomy): domain Bacteria; phylum Verrucomicrobiota; class Verrucomicrobiia; order Chthoniobacterales; family DASVRZ01; genus DASVRZ01. Next base: position 7,938 of record JAYVOE010000070.1, read on the forward strand.
CGCGCTCGCCCACGACGTTTACGGTCGAATGTTGCGGCCCAATTCCACTCCATCGCAACGCATGCGCGCCTTCAAAGTCGCCGCAATTTTGATCGGCGCGATATCCGTGATACTCGGATGTTTTGTCGAACCGCTCGAGATCAATTTCATGGTCGGCCAGGCCTTCGCCATCGCAGCTGCGAGTTATTTTCCTCTCCTATTTATGAGCGTCTGGTGGCGCGGAATGACCATGGCGGGCGCTGCCACCGGCATGTTGACGGGCGGCGTTTTTGCCCTCATCGCTGCCGCCTTGACCAATGCTAGCAATCTCGCTCTCGACAAAGGCCCGATGGGGAAAATCTTCGCCGGATTTGGCCCACTCAATCCCTTCTGGGCCGAGCATCCGCTCCTGCGCATTCTCTGCGAACAGCCCGCCATCTGGACGGTGCCGCTCGCGATCACTTTGATGATTGTTGTTTCTAAACTAACCACTGCTAAAGTCCCTGCGGACATCGATGAAAAGATGCTCGTCCTTCACGCGCCTGAAGCGCTGGGATATCGTCAGGATTACATCGCCGAACACGCCTCCATTGGACACTAACTCGACTCAAAAAACTATGTGGAAACCCGCCCGCCTTTTAATGTGCCTGTCGCTACTAACATTCTGGTGCGGCTGCCGACTTTTTCATTTGAGTGAGACACAAATCATCGTCAAACAAGCGCGTTCCAGTGGCAAGGACGGCGACGCTCTGACCGCAATTCATTCCGCACTCGTCGAGCACGGAATGGCTCACAAACTCGTCCAATTTCGCTATCAAGTGAATGTCCGCCCGCTCAATTTTTCGTTTGGCCGCGACAATTATTATTTCAGCAACACGCCACTCACCTGGCTGCCATCGCGTCCCGAAACACGCGAACGTGCCGGAGTGATTTATCGCGACAACGCCGACCCGAAAAATCCGTGGTGGTATGTCGATGGGAAAGTCTCGCGCCCGATCTGGCTGCCATCGGAGGACGTCCAGCGCCAGGTGAATTTTGCCATGCACCGCTCGGTTAACCTCGTCAGCGTGGAGGACTTTGATTCCACTGCAACTCGACTGGAAAAAGGGCCCGCCATCTCTGGCGTCGGCCCGATGGATTGGAACGCTAGATTCCACCGCATTCACGGCACGGATTACAACCCGCTCAGCGCGATGGACGTCGTCAAGATGCGGAAGTTGCGAGGCGAATAATTTTTGCTCCTGACATCGCTCAAGCTTCGTCGGCGTCGATGTATTCGAACATCGTCTGAATGTCGTCGCGATTTTCCCAGCCTGCCTCCTTCTTGCGAAAAATGAGGCGCTCGGTCGCATCGTCACGCCAGCCGCGCTTCAACATGAAGCCGTTCCAGATTTCGATTTCTTCCTCGTGCGGCACGCGGCCTTCGGCAAAACACCAGGCGAGCATTTGCTCGTCAGTCTTGTCCGAGAGCGTTTCCAAAACGACATCGCCATACGCGACGTGCAGAAAATGGAGCATCCGCTCATCGAATCCGCCTCCGAGATTTTCCACATAATCGGGCGGCAATTTTCCCTCGGCGTGCAGGCGGATTTTGTCGAGCATCCGGGCGAAATAAACAATGCCGCCAATTTTGACGTTGGGGCTGCGCAGATGGGGAATTCTCATGCGTCAACGAAAACGAAAAACGCCGCTCCTTGCAAGCGAAGATTCGATTCTAACTCCGATGAAAAATCAGATCACGCCGCGCTTTTCCAAGGCCGCCGACATCGCGCGTTCCATCAGCAGCGTTGCGAGGTTTTGCGTGCCGCGATCGAGCGCCGCGTTGGCGCGCTTCAATTGCTGACTCTCGCCTTGCTCCATCGCATTCCTAACATCGATGCTGAGCGCTTCGATTTGCTGTCGCTCATCCGTGCTGATCTCGTCTCCTAACACCGTCAGCGCATTCTCCACGGCGACTAACATTTCCTTCGCCTTCAGACTGGCCTCGGTAAAAATCCGCTCGCTCATGTCGTCGAACGCGTGCTCGACGGATTCAGCGATCATCTGCTCCACTTTTTCATCAGAAACATCGACACTGCTAGTGACTTCTAACATTCGGTCCGTGCCCGTTGCCACGTCGCGCGCCAGGACATGCAGAATGCCGTTCGCGTCGATTTCAAATTGCACTCCGACTCGCGCCACGCCCCGTGGAGCAGGATCGAACTCGATTGAAAACTCCCCAAGCTGCCAGTTGTCGCGAGCCATTTCGCGCTCGCCTTGGAGAACCTTAATCACCATGGAAGTCTGATCGTTAACACTCGTGGTAAACATCTCACCGCGCTTCAACGGGATCGTCGAGTTGCGCGGAATCAACACATTCATTAGCCCGCCCGCCGTCTCGATTCCCAGCGAAAGCGGCGTCACGTCTAACAAGGTAATGTTAGTCACTGCGCCGCTCAGAATTCCGGCCTGAATCGTCGCGCCGAGAGCGACCGCTTCATCGGGATTTTGAGTTAAGTTAGGTTCCGCTCCAAACCACTCGGCGACTAGCTGTTGCACGAGCGGCATCCGTGTCGAACCGCCGACTAAAATGACTTCGTTCAGCTCTCCGGGTTTCAGTCCGGCATCGGCCAGCGATCTAACACAATGGGCCCGCGTTCGATCGATAATCGGCCGCGCAATCTGCTCCAATCGACTGCGACTCAAATGAAAAATTTTCGGTCCGCTCGTTGAAAACGGAATTGCGATATCGACGTTTTCCTCTGCGGAAAGCCGATGTTTCGCTTGGATGACTAACTCGCGCTTTTCCCAATCGGGAATTGCTAGATCGCAATCGGAGACGAGTGCCGCGTCCAGATCGTCGCCTCCTAGCTTCGTGTTGCCATTTGTCGAGAGCACCTCGAAGACGCCGTGATTTAACTCCAGAATGCTGATATCAAAAGTCCCGCCGCCGAAGTCGTAAACGGCGATTTTCGAGCGGTCCTTGAGCTTGTCCAAACCGTAAGCTAGAGCCGCAGCGGTTGGCTCGTTGAGGATGCGTTCGACAGTGAGTCCGGCCAGTTCACCGGCGCGTTTTGTCGCAGCGCGTTGGGCGTCGTTGAAGTAAGCGGGGACGGTGATCACGGCCTTGCTAACAGTGTGTCCGAGCGCAGATTCGGCGTCTGATTTAAGTTTGGTTAGTATCAGAGCGGAGATCTCCTCGGGCGAGTGAGCGATGCCGTGAATGGTTAGCTTTTCACCGCTGCCAATCAGCCGTTTGATCGAGGAAACAGTCGAGTCCGGACGAACTGTTAGCATCCGCGCGGCAGGTCTGCCGATGAGCGGAGTTCCATCGCACTCTGGAAAGTGCACGACGCTTGGTGTTAGTCGTTCGCCGTCGGCATCTGCTAACAAAAAAGGCAATCCAGCTTCCATGACTCCGACTGCCGAATTCGTCGTTCCCAGATCGATGCCGATGATGGTGCTCATACGATTTCCCCCATGAGGGTTTCCTGCAAGCGCGTCTCGCGTTTCTGAATTTCTTCATCCCACTTCGATAGGAATGTAAAGTCGCTTCCTAGCGCGGCGAGCGTCTCCCATTCGGCATCTGCGAGGGTGGGGAATGCCGACGCCAGTGATGCTAGTTGCGCGTCGCGGGTGGATCGTTCTGCCGTGACTGCCGCAGCCGACGCCGTCAATTCATCGAGACTTGTTAGTAGTGTCGGCGTGAGTCCAGCCCGTTGCAGAGCCGAGGTCGCTGACTCGATTTGCGCGACCACCGCATCCGCATTTTTCAACGTTGCAGCCACGGTGAAAAATAAATCAAAGAGCCGCGTTCCCGGTTTTTCGGCGCTGGCGGTTTTCCGTCCGTGCAATGTTAGGAGATACTCAATGCGCCGTGCTGGATCTCGCAAGACGGCGTAGGCGCGGTGGATTTTCTCTGTATCCGCTGTCACAGCCGCAGCTCGATGCCAGGCGTTTTTTAGCTCCGCTTCCTCGATGACCAATGCCTGCCGCAATCCTAACACTGCAAAACAATCCGCGCTCATTCAGTCGTGAATCCACCCTAACTCGACTCAAGCCGAAAAACTTTCGCCGCACGAACAATGCGCCACGGCGTTTGGATTCGTCACTTTGAAACCACCAGCCTGCAAGTCGTCTGAAAAATCCAGCTCCGACCCGCTGACAAACAATGCGCTCTTCGGATCGACGACCACATTCACCTCCTGCGAACGCACGAGAATGTCGCGGTTCGCCGGTCCATCGACGAGGTCCATCTTGTATTGCAGCCCCGAGCAACCGCCGCCGATTACGGCCACGCGCAAAGCTCCATTTGGGCGTCCTTGTTTCGTCAGCAATTTGCTCAGCCGCGCACCGGCCCGCTCCGTGACTTTCACGAGACGTTCGTTGCCGATTTTAAAATTGATGGGAGTTGCAGTGGTATCCACGGCGTTACTTTAAGGATGAGGTTCGATTGCCTTTGGCGCGTGCCTGGACGTGAGGTGATCCGTGTAAGCCAGGAGCAGAGCGGACAAAACAAACGTCACATGGATCACGACCTGCCAGAGGATGACCCTTTCTGGAATCCTCTCGGCTTCGATGAATGTTTTTAATAAATGGATGGATGAGATGCCGATGAGCGCGGTGGCGAGTTTCACTTTCAGGGCTCCGGCATTGACGTGGGAGAGCCATTCGGGTTCGTCGGGATGGCCTTGCAGATTGAGCCGGGAAACGAATGTCTCGTAGCCGCCTACGATGACCATCACGAGGAGGTTGGCGATCATCACCACATCGATCAACCCGAGAACGGTGAGCATGATTTCCACCTCCGTGATCGTGACGGTGTGCTGGATGAGGTGCCAGAGCTCGATCAGAAAGTGATAAACATAGACGCCTTGAGCGACGATCAGCCCGAGATAGAGCGGAGCTTGCAGCCAGCGGCTGAGGAAGATGATATTGCCCAGGGTGTGATTCCAACGGGCGGCGGACGGGTTTGGAGAAGCCATTTGCGGGGAGTGTCGCCTACTTTTTCGAAATGTCGATTGATTGGATGGAGGCGCCGGTT
>JAYVOE010000071.1:0-1509 GCA_043758065.1 Spartobacteria bacterium
CTCAACTGGTTTTCCATCCCACACTTCTAACTAATCCGGAAACAAATGGAAATTCATTGATTCAAAAATAACGCCCGATTAAATCAGCAGTTCCCTAAACGAGCATGCAACGGGCGCTCAGGCCCGGCGGATGCGGAATGGGCCGCGGATTTTCCACCACGGTGTCTTGATGTTTTTCTGGCTGAGAACGACGCGTCCCTCTTCGGCCATCTGGTAGAGCAATGGACGTAGCACGGTGAGTGGTTTTTCGACGCCGGGGAGGAGATTGACGGACAGTTCGCCAGGGCAAATGGTGGTGCCGGGTTTGAGGGCGGCGAGAGCTTGTTGAATTTTCGCCCGCCATTCCGTTTGCTGCGGGCCGAGGATTTCGGCGCTGAGCTTACGTAAACTCGCGCAGCGGCGGCTGCAGATTGCGTCTTCAGCTTTGCGCGGTAAAGGCAACGCGCAGATTTGGCAGAGCGCGAGTTCCTCGAATCGCTCAAAGATATCGCTCATGTGGCCAACGTGTTTTTTTGTAGCGTCGAGGCTATGCCTCGAGTGATGTGTCTTTGAGGACGACTGCTATCGAGCCACAGGCTCGACGCTACAGCGTGGATTTGGTTTTCATCCGAGTTAGATCGGAATGAAGCTCTCCAGCGGATTGTCGTTCGGGTAGAGCTTGCGGTATTCGATGGCTTGTAGCCCGGCAATCGCTGCGACGCCGACGATTTCATCGACACTCGCGCCACGGGAAAGTTCCGCTGCGGGCTTCGAGAGGCCAGTGAGGAGCTGGCCGTAAACGCTCGGCCTGGCGAGATACTGGACGAGTTTGCTGGCGATGTTGCCGCTGTTCAGGTCGGGGAAAATGAGGACGTTGGCCTTGCCGGCGACTTCGCTGCTGGGGACTTTTTTCGCAGCCAGCTCAGGTAAAAGAGCGGCATCGGCCTGGAGTTCGCCATCAATCGCCATGTCGAGGAATTGTTCGGCGGCGATTTTTTTCGCCATCGCAGTCGCCGCTGCAATCTTCTCGGTCATGGGCATTTTCGCGCTGCCACGAGTGGAAAATGAGAGCAACGCCACGCGCGGACGCGCCCCGCTGAGCTGACGCGAAAGACGGCCGGTCTCGACGGCGATGCCCGCGAGTTGCTCGATGTCCGGGTTGGGCACGACCGCGCAATCGCCCATGAAAAGGACGCCTTTGTCGCCGATGTCCTCGTTGTTCGTTTCCATGATCGTGCAGCTCGCGATGGTTTTTACATGCGGCAGCGGGGTGATGATCTGGATGAGCGGTCGCAGCAGCGAACTGGAAAACGCCGATGCGCCGCCAACGAGCGCATCCGCCTGGCCGTATTGCAGCATCATTGCGCCGAAAAAATTGGCATTCAGCATCAGCTCGCGGCAACTCGCCGGGCCCATTTTGCGGTAGCGCTCCAGTTTTTCGAAGCGAGAGACAAACGCCTCAAAGTCGGATGCAGTTCCGGGGTTGATCACCATGACGTGACTCAGCGAAACGCCCTGCGCCTTCGCCGC
>JAYVOE010000072.1:0-4576 GCA_043758065.1 Spartobacteria bacterium
GATCCGCGTCCCGCACAGCTTCGTCAACGCAGGCTACAAAGGCTACCTGGAAGATCGCCGTCCCAACTCCCAAGGCAACCCTTACAAGATCGCCAGCCGGATCTTGCAAACCATCCAAAGTGTTCCCACTCCGTAATCCGAGACGAACTCTCGAAAATGAAAAACGCCGCCTCTTCGGGTGCGGCGTTTTTTCATTTCCAGTAAAATCTCATGCGAGTTCCAATCCTATCGGGCAGTGATCCGAGCCCATCACGTCCTTCAAAATCCACGACCGCTGAATCTTCGGACGCAGATTTTTCGACGCCAAAAAATAATCGATTCTCCAGCCAATGTCCCGCGACCGCGCGCCGGTCATCTGGCTCCACCAAGTGTAATGTCCGCCTGCCGGTTGAAAAATCCGAAACGTATCCAGCAATCCGCTCTCCACAATCGTATCGAACCCGGATCTTTCCTCCGGCGTGAACCCATGCGTCTTCTCATTTCCCTTGGGTCGCGCGAGATCGAGCGGTGTGTGGGCCACGTTAAAGTCGCCACAGACGACGACTGGTTTTTTCAATTCCAGGTTCTTCAAATACGCCAGAAAATCGCGATCCCACCGTTGACGATATTCCAATCGGGAAAGGTCGCGCTTCGAATTTGGGACATAGACATTCACCATGTAAAAGTCTTCGAATTCAGCGGTCAAAACACGTCCCTCGCAATCGTGCTCCGCGATGTCGATCCCACGCATCACACTCGACGGCGCAGTCTTTGAAAGGATCGCGGTGCCCGAGTAGCCCTTTTTTTCAGCCAGGTTCCAGTGCGCTGTGTAGTGCTCCTCCCACGCGGGATCGGTGATGATCTCGCTGAGCTTCGTCTCCTGGAGACAAACCACATCGGCGTCTTCGTTAGTGAGAAATTCCCGGAAGTTTTTTTTCAATACGGCTCGCAGTCCGTTGACGTTCCAGGAGAGAAGTTTCATGTCGAATCAAGACACCACGCGCAATCGAAATTAGCAAATCAAGAACCTCCGCGTCATCCGCCCCGGAAGTTTTCAGTCGAGTTCCAGTCGATTCTACTAGTTATAACGTCGGCACGTCGGCCGAGTGGTGTCTTTACCTTTTCCGGCCAGCCGCTAAAGTGCGCGACCCGCCATGCCTACCGCCGCTCAGATCCGTCAGCAGTTTCTCGATTTTTTTCGCGAGAAGCAGCACACGATTGTTCCTTCGAGTTCGTTGATGCCCGACTCTCCGAACCTGCTTTTTACGAACGCCGGGATGAATCAGTTCGTGCCGATTTTTCTCAACGAAGTCCCTTGCCCCTACCTGCCGGGCCGCGCGGCAGACACGCAAAAATGCATCCGCGCCGGAGGCAAACACAACGATCTCGATGATGTCGGGCTGGATACGTATCACCACACTTTTTTCGAGATGCTCGGGAACTGGAGTTTCGGTGATTACTTTAAAAAGGAGGCAATCTCGTGGTCGTGGGAGCTGATTGTGGAGCGATACAAGTTTCCACCGAACCGCGTTTACGCGACGATTTATCAGCCCGATCCGGGCGATCCAAGTGAGCGCGATCAGGAAGCTTGGGACTTGTGGGCGGAGAAGTTTCGCAGCGTTGGGCTCGATCCCGCGGTGCACATCGTGAATGGCAACAAGTTTGATAATTTTTGGATGATGGGCGAGACCGGTCCGTGTGGTCCGTGCAGTGAAATCCACATCGATCTCACTCCGGCGGGCGATACCAAAGGTGCGCTGGTCAACAAAAGTGATGCGAGTTGCATTGAAATCTGGAACAACGTTTTCATCCAGTTTAATGCGAATCCCGACGGGACGTTTACGCCACTGCCCGCGCAGCACGTCGATACTGGAATGGGTTTCGAGCGCCTGACTTCAATCATTCAGGGAACGAAAAATTTCACTGATTTTGAGAACGCCAGGATCTCCAATTACGAGACGGACATCTTCCGCCCGATCTTCGATGAAATCGAAAGACTGAGCGGCAAAAAATATGCGAGCACGCTTCCGGCAACTGGCAGCACGGGCGAAAGCGAGCAGGAGAAAGTGGACGTCGCGTTTCGGGTCGTTGCTGACCACATTCGCACGCTGAGTTTCGCCATCGCTGACGGCATTCAACCGGGAAACACCGATCGAAATTACGTTCTCCGCCGCATCTTGCGCCGGGCGGTGCGATACGGGCGGACGCTAGGCTTTCAGGAGCCGTTTTTTTATAAACTCGTGGACGTTCTTGGGAGAATGATGAGTGATGTTTTTCCGGAAATCCGTTCCAGGCAAAAGCAAGTCGAGGAAGTGTTGAAGCGAGAGGAAGAGGCGTTTAACAGGACGCTGGATAAGGGCATCGACATTTTCAATGACGTCGCGACCAGCAATATCGCCGGGGATTTTGCGTTTAAGCTTTACGACACTTACGGGTTCCCGCTCGACCTGACGGAACTTATGGCCCGCGAGCGTGGCCTCACAGTAGATTCCGCTGGTTTTGAGAAGCACATGGAAGCGCAACGTTCCCGAGCCCGCGCCGCACAGAAAAAGCAGGTCATCGAGCTTTCTGAAATCGAGACGAAAGCGTCCACAAACTTCCTTGGCTATGACCACGACCACACCGGCGCGGATGTTCTGGAAGTGCTATCGGTGAAAGAGAAAACCGTTGTCATTACTAACAATTCCGTCTGCTACGCCGAGATGGGTGGTCAGGTCGGTGATTCCGGCACGATGACTCTCGGGGGTCATACCTGGCAGATTACCAACACCCAAAAAAGTGGTAACACGTGGCTGCATTTTATCGACGAAGTTGATGCTCCAGCCGTCGGCGACCACGTTACAGTCGAGTTGGATCGAAATCGCCGCGCCGCTATTCAGCGACATCATTCGGTGACGCATCTTTTGCATTGGGCGCTGCATGAAGTGGTGTCGCACGACACGACGCAAAAGGGTTCGTTCGTCGGTCCAGACAAGTTGACATTTGACTTTAACTCCGCTGCGTTAACATCCCGGCAGGTCCAGGACATCGAGCGGTTGGTGAATGAAAAGATCGTCGAGAACGCGCCGATTTTCTGGTCGGAAGTGCCCTACGCCGATGTGAAAGGCCGCCCGGACATCATGCAATTTTTCGGCGACAAATACGGGGAAACCGTGCGCGTCGTGGACATTGGCGGCTACTCGAAAGAACTCTGCGCTGGCACTCATGCCCGGGCGACTGGGGAGATCGGGATTTTTCGGATTGTGAGTGAAGCGGCGGTGGCAGCTGGTGTCCGCCGCATTGAAGCAGTTGCTGGGCTGCAGGCCTACGACATGGCGGCAAATGATGGTGAACGACTGAAAAGTCTCGCAACCCGTTTGAATAGCCCGCTTGCCGAGATTGAACTCAAACTCGACTCACTTTTGGCCCAGCAAAAGGAGCTGGAGCGCGCTTTAAAAGCCGCCCGGCAACAGGCCGCCGCGGGACGCGCAAAAGAGCTTCTCGCTCGCGCAGAAATGATCAACGACACGCCGGCCATTATTGCGAATCTCGGTTCCGCCGACGGCGACACGCTTCAAAGCGTCTCAGACGCCTTGAAGTCGCATGGATTTTCCGGCGTGGTCGTGCTTGGCGGGACTGCGGGCGAGGCTGTCAGTCTGGCAGCCTCGGTTTCTGGAGATTGGGTCGCGCGTTTTTCCGCAGGGAAAATTATTCAGGCGATTGCCCCGCTAGTCGGCGGGAAAGGCGGCGGGAAGCCGGACAACGCTCGTGGCGGAGGAAAAAATCCAGCGGAGTTGGATTCCGCTCTGGCCGAGGCACGGCGGATGATTGCTGGTTGACCTTTCGATCAACAAACGAGCAATAATCCGGTAACAAGCAGCGGCCATGTCTGACATCGAAAAATTATTCGCCAACAACCGCGCCTGGGCTGCGGAAGTGGAGCGAACCAGCCCCGGCTTTTTCGAGCGACTCTCGCATCAACAATCGCCGCAGTATCTCTGGATTGGCTGCGCAGACAGCCGCGTGCCCGCAAATGAAATCGTCGGATTGGAGCCGGGCGAATTATTCGTCCATCGCAACGTCGCGAATATCGTCGTGCATGCGGATCTGAACTGCCTTTCCGTGATTCAATTTGCCGTCGATGTGCTCAAAGTCCGCCATATTATCGTCACCGGCCACTACGGTTGCGGCGGTGTGCAAGCGGCGCTGAGCGGTCGTCGGCTCGGTATCGCGGACAACTGGCTGCGGCATGTCCACGACGTCCGATTAAAGCATCATACGCTGCTGGAAAACGTCGAGGAAACCGAGCGTTGCGACCGACTCTGCGAGTTAAATGTGATCGAGCAAGTGGTGAATGTCTGCCAGACGACTGTGGTGCAAGACGCGTGGGAGCGAAATCAAGAACTCCTCGTTCACGGCTTCGTCTACAGAGTGAGCGACGGCATTTTGCACGATCTTGAAGTCAGCATTTCCAATGCGGATGCGTTGGCCGGAATCTATCTGCAAGCGCTGAAGAATTTCCTCTAGGGAACCGCTGATTTAAGTGAAGGTTTGCAGGGGAGATTTGATTAGGGCGAAGATTGTGGATAATCACTTCATTTTCAAGGTCGCAGCGGAG
>JAYVOE010000073.1:0-4365 GCA_043758065.1 Spartobacteria bacterium
CTCTCGTTGGAGTCCGCCTATCACCTCGTCAAGCAGGGCGGGTTTTTCATGGTGCTGCTGATTATTTGCTCAGTGGCGTCATTTGCAGTGATCGGGCTGCGGGCGTTTGCGTTGCGACGGAGTGCGGTGCTGCCGTCGATCATCGAAAACGAGATTCAGCGGCTGCAACCGGGCGATAATCCGCAACGAATTTCACGTCTCGTGAAGGGCGATCCCTCGGCTCTGGCGCGGGTAGGCGTCGTGGCGCTGGATCATTTGAAATGGCCGAAATCGGAGAACGTCGAGGCGGTGCAAACCCGTGCGCGCCACGAGATTGTGCGACTTGAGGCGGGTCTGGTTGTATTGGAGATCGTCGTTGGAATTTCGCCGCTGCTAGGTTTGCTTGGAGCCGTTTCCGGACTCGTGCATGTGTTTTCCAACATCGGCTCGGGAGCCACTTCCACGGGCGATCTCAGCGGCATTGCTTCGGGCATTTCTGAGGCACTGAGTACGACGATTGTGGGCTTGGGAATCGCCGTTCCGAGCTTGGTGGCGTTCTCTTATTTCTCGCGCAAGATCGAAAACATGTCGGTCGAGATGGAGTCGATCATCGCGGAATTGCTGGGCAAATGTTACTCGCAGAAACCTCGTCTCGGCCTCACCGAACCTCGCAAATCCGTCGGGCCGACTCCCGGATTGGACGATCCATCATGAGATTTTACGCCCGCAAAAAGCGGATGCCCACGATCATCATCGTCTCGTTGATCGATATTTTCGCGATCTTGCTGATGTTTTTCATCGTCACGACCACCTTCAAGTCGAAGCAATCCGAACTCACCATCAATCTTCCCGAATCGAAACAAGCTCGCGAGGCTGCGAATCCGACTGATCCGCTTTTACTGGCGATCACGGCCGACGAAAAAATGCAACTCGACGACCGGGAAATTCATTCCCTCGACGAACTCACCGCCGCCCTTCGTGATAGGAATCCAACTCGACCCTTGGCCCTTCGCGCCGACAAAGCCGCTTCCTTCGGTTTCATCCTGAAAGTGATGGACGCCCTCAAAGCCGCCGGCATCAAAAACCTTCCCGCATTCACCCAATCACCTGCCAAATAACTCATGGTCCTGCCCATCGTCCAATTTGGACATCCCGTTCTCCGCGCTAAAGGAAAAGAAGTCGTCGAAGTCACTCCCGCGATCAAAAAACTCGCCGCCGACATGCTGGAAACGATGTTTGACGCCGAAGGAGTCGGCCTCGCCGCGCAGCAAATTGGGCAGGCGATTCAATTGACCGTCATCGATGTGCAGGATTCCGAGGAACGCCCGAGCACGATGAGTATTGATGGGAGTCAGGTCGCACTCGCAGAGCAGATGCCGCTGGTTTTGTTGAATCCGAAGCTTGAGCTCACCAAGGAAATCGAGGTCGGCAAGGAAGGCTGCCTGAGTTTCCCCGAAATGAGCGCCAGTATTCCGCGCGCAGCGGGCGTGAATGTCGTCGCCACTGGGCTGAATGGCGAAAAGATCCGCTTTTCGGCGACTGGATTGCTCGCGCGTGCAGTCCAGCACGAGACGGATCATTTGCACGGAATCCTGTTCATCGACCGGATGTCTGCGGCGAGCAAAGCCAGCCTCGCCGGCAAGCTCAAGCGGCTGCAACGACGCTGAGCGTTTCGGTTTTTCAGTCGAGTTCCATGGCACTCTAGCGTCAGGAATTGCGACAAAGTGTCACCAAAGCAGACACTTTTCCTTAAATTTCGCCGAGCGAAACGGGTATTTTTCGCTTTGCCAAAAGATTTTTGAACGATGTGGCATCGCCCCTGCTCTAATAAACGTAACTGAAATTAACCATTATGAAGAACACACGCTCCACCAAGAAAAGTTACTCACTCGGCGACCTCATTGTAGCCGTGACTTCCTGCTCCAAGAACAGCCGCGAAGCCGCAGCCGCGATTTCCGATCTGCTCGAAAGCGGTCGCGTTCGCCTGGCGACGCCACGCCGCCGTTCCCGCACGAAGGCTTGCTAGAAAAAAGGAAGGTCCGGCTCCGGAAGTTTGCCTGATTTTTTCCTTTCTATGGCGTGGCAGAAAATGGATTCTGCGCGCCTGTGATTGATCGTTATTCTACTTCCCGCATGCGCGACCTCTGGGCTGAGGAGCGCAAATTTTCCTTCTGGCTCGAAATCGAAACCCTCGCGTGTGAGGGCATGGCCGAAATCGGTCAGATCCCCGTCGAAGACGCGCGCGAAATCCGGGAAAAAGGAAGATTCGAGTTAGAAGCGATTCTAGAAATCGAAAAACGGACGAACCACGACGTCATCGCGTTCCTCGAAAATGTCGCGTCCTATGTCGGACCAGCCGCACGCTGGATTCATCAAGGGCTGACTTCGTCCGATATTTTGGACACCACGCTGGCTGCGCAAATGATGCAGTCCTGCGATTTCCTCCTCGATGCGCTCGCAAAACTCCGGGATGTCGTTGCAAAACGCGCCGTCGAGTTTAAGGACACGCCGATGATCGGCCGCAGCCACGGCATTCACGCGGAGCCAATTACATTTGGGTTAAAGCTCGCTCTAATGCATGACGAATTTGGCCGTGCTATCGAGCGCCTGACTCAAACCCGCGAGCGCGTTCGCGTCGGAAAACTCAGTGGAGCCGTCGGCACTCACGCGCACCTCGATCCACGAGTGGAAACCTACGTTTGTGAAAAAATGGGGCTCAAGGCCGCGACACTTTCCACCCAAGTCGTGCAGCGGGATCGTCACGCGGAATTCATGACCACGCTTGCGCTGATCGCTTCCAGCATCGATCGCTGGGCGACGGAGTTTCGCCATTTGCAGCGCACCGAAGTGCTCGAAGCCGAGGAATACTTTAGCCCCGGCCAAAAGGGAAGTTCGGCCATGCCACACAAGCGCAATCCGATCACCGGCGAACGTCTTTCCGGTCTCGCCCGAGTCATCCGCGGTAACGCTGTAGCTGCGTTGGAAAACGTCGCCCTTTGGCATGAACGCGACATTTCCCACAGCAGCGTCGAGCGAATTATTCTGCCCGATTCCTGCACGCTGCTCGATTACATGCTGGGGAAACTTACGTCGCTGGTCGAGCGATTGCTGGTCTATCCGGAGAACATGGGGCGCAATTTGCGGATCACCAAAGGCCTCTATTTTTCCCAGAGCGTTCTGCTCGAATTGACCAAAAAAGGCCTCGACCGCAAAGCTGCTTACGAGGCTGTCCAGCGCGCCGCGATGAAGACTTGGCAGGGCGACGTTTCGCTCCAGGAAAATCTCGCCGCCGAACCGGAAGTCAGCCGCGTGATGACTCGAGAAGAGATCGACGCCGTGTGTTCGCTCGACCGGCATTTCACTCACAACGACGCCACTTTCCACGCCTTGGGATTGCTATGAATCGACTGAAACTCGCCTCACTTTTTCTCCTGCTGGCAGTCGTCGTTCTGGTCAGCTGCAAGAAAAAACCAGTGCCGGTGGTGCGTCCGCCAGCCACGCCCGCTCCGGTGGTGTTGGCCACGCCGTCGCCGACTCCCGTGCCGACACCGCCGCCAGTCGTGGCCAACCACGACGCGAAAATCATCGTCCTCTGCTACCACCGATTCGAGGATCGCCCGAAGGATTCGCTCGCCATCAAACCGTCGGAATTTGAAGCGCAAATGGTCGCGCTGAAAGAGAACGGCATCACCGTTATCGGCATGCAGGATTTCCTCGCCTGGCGTCGCAACGAGAAACCAATCCCGCCCAAATCCGCGGTCATCAGCATCGATGATGGCTACCTCTCCGGCTACAAAGTCGCCTGGCCGATCCTGCAAAAATACGGCTACCCATTCACGATGTTCGTTTACACGAACTACATCAAGGGAGGCCCGAACGCCGGCGGCCAATCCATTTCCTGGGAACAACTCGCCGAAATGCGCGACGCCGGGGTGGATATCCAGAGTCACACCGTTTCGCACGCCGACTTGCGGCTGAAAAAAGCGCACCCGAATGACTACGAAAAGTGGCTCGACTCCGAGTTGGGTGACTCCAAGCGCACCATCGAAAACCAGCTCGGCATTCAGGTCCGCGCGCTGGCGTATCCCTACGGATTGCACAACGAAGTCGTCCGCGCGGCTGGTTTGAAGGCGGGTTACGAAGCCCAGTTTACCGTTTATGGCCAGACACTTGGTTGGGGAGTCCCGGCGGACACGATTGGACGCTACGCCATCGAATCAACCCACCCGCAAGTCTTCCAAACGGCGATCCAGTTTCAAGGCGGTGCGCCAGTTGCGGCGGTCGGCGAAGCCCCGGCGGTCGGGCAATTGGCCTCCGCTTCGATGATCACCGAGCCGCAAAATGGCTCGACCATCAACGAACCGAATCCCGTGGTGCGGGCGAACC
>JAYVOE010000074.1:0-4282 GCA_043758065.1 Spartobacteria bacterium
CGCGGAAATGGAAAACCGAGTTGCAGGGCTCTCATAATAATCTGAACAACACCGTTTTTTACATTATCGAGGTGTTGAACCGGCTCGATGTGACGATGCTGGAATCCGATGAGACGATGCTCGACCTGAAAGTGCACAAAGTCGTCGGCGTAGAACCCGCTCTAACTCCGATGGAAAAAAATCAGATCGTTCGGGTTGTCCGTCCGGGGTTTCTCTGGAAAGATCGCATCCTCCGTCCGACCGAGGTCATCATTAAAAAATACAACGCTGCAACCTCCGACGAGGAGACGGCTAACTAACTTTCATCCCCGCACCCAGTATGCCTGAACCACGCAAAGCAGTCGGAATCGATCTTGGCACGACCTTTTCGGCCATTGCCCACATCGACGCCTACGGAAAACCGCAAATTATTCCGAACGCGGAGAGCGAACGCATCACGCCGTCGGTGATTTTATTTGATGGCAGCAACGCGATTGTCGGCACGCTGGCCAAGCAAAACTCCGTCGCTGAACCTGAGAAAATCGTCGATTTCGTGAAGCGGGAAATGGGCAAGAGCAAAACGGCATTTAACCGTGAGTTCGATGGAAGGACGTTTTCCGCCGAGGAACTTTCCGCGCTGATTCTGAAGAAGCTCAAGATCGACGCCGAAAAATATCTCGGGGAAGCCGTCACCGACGCGGTCATCACGGTTCCAGCCTATTTCAACGATGCCGAACGTCTCGCGACCATTCACGCCGGGCAGCTCGCCGGGTTCAATGTCTTGCAAATTATCAACGAGCCGACGGCGGCCTCGCTGGCTTACGGCCTCGATAAATTGGACGAAAACCAGACTGTTTTCGTTTTTGATTTGGGTGGGGGAACATTCGACGTCACGATCATGCGGATCGAAAATCATCACATCCAGATGATCGCGACCAATGGCGACCACCGTCTTGGCGGGAAGGATTGGGATGATATTATCGTCAATCTCGTGGCGGACGAATTTGACCGCGTCCACGGGGAAAATCCGCTCTTGGACTTGCAGTCGTATCAGGATTTACAGAGCCGCGCGCTGGCGGCCAAAATCCAGCTTTCGAGTCGTCAACGCACCGCGCTGGTTCATAGTTACAATGGCAAAAGTGTGAAGATCGAGCTGACGCGCCAGGACTTTGAGAATCTTTCCGGCCACCTCATCGAGAAGTGCAAATCCATCTGCGAGATCGTCATGCAGGAGGCGAAAATGAGCTGGAGCCAGATCGACAAGGTGCTGATGGTCGGCGGCATGACGCGTATGCCGATGGTGCGCGACATGATTTCCTCATTAAGCAATGCGCCGACGGCAGACGAGGTGAGTCCCGACGAAGCGGTCTCGCTCGGCGCGGCCATCCAGGCGATTCTACTCGTGCTCGGCGAGGAGGATAATTCCGGAAAGCACACGCTTCCGGCCGAAACGCGTCAGCAATTTTCCAATCGCGACGGTTCGTTGATCAAAGTTTCCAACATCACGTCGCACACGCTGGGAGTCGTTCTCTGGGACGACACTCGAATGGAGGAATACGTCTTTCCGATGATCGCCAAGATGACCCCGATTCCTTGCGAACTGAAAAATTCCTTCGGCACCGCCACTGCCAACATGAAGAGCGTCGTCGTCCGCGTCGTGGAAGGCGAAAGCTCGCTCCCGAGCGAATGCACGCCACTCGGCACTGCAGCATTTGAGTTGCCGCCGTATCTGCCAAAAGGCTCGCCCGTCGAGTTGACTTATCGCTATAACGCGAGTCAGATTTTGGAAGTCGTCGTCGACGGATTTGGTAAACAAAAAGTCATCGAAATCCAGCGCAACATGGGTCTTTCCGAGGAAGAAATCGCCCAGGCCACGGCCAATATGTCGCTCATTCGAGTTGAATAGCATTCTGCGCGTCGACGTTTTTTTTCATGTCGCTGCCGTCACCTCTCCCAGACGATCCGCGGAAATGGACGGGTTGGAAAAACTACAACTCGCCTAATTTCTACGAACGCCTTTGCCTGAGCGTTGAGCAAAACCCGAGCAACGAGCTGATCGAGGATTACACCCGACAACTCCTCGTCTGGTGGCAGAAAAAACTCCCGCTGAAGAATCAGCCGAGTAATCCACTTGCCCAGATTCTCCGGGATGGACTCGACGCGGCCCCGAGTTTTCTAGCCGAGGCTCGACTGTCGTTGTGCAATCCGGAAACGCGCAAAACCACCGACCAGGGCTTGCTCGCCACGGTAAAGACCAACTTCACCGCCGAGTTTCGCCGCATCTTTTCCATCATCGCCGCTGGCAACCAACTCAGCGCAGACGGCGAGGCCAGTTTGCACCGTTTCGGGCTGAAACATGGATTGAGCGAGACCGAAATCTCGGCGCTGATCGAGGAGGAAATGGTCACGCAAAAAGTCGAGCGTGCCGTCAAGGAAGTGGCTCCACCACCTGCGCCCGTAGAATCGACTGCAACTCCACTCACTTCCAGTGCAGCCGCCAATCCCATCGACGAATTTCGCCGATTCCTAAAACTGAGCGGACTCGACAGCGACTCGATGACCGACGATCAGCGCGACGCTTTGATCAACATGGCCGAGGGCCTCGGCCTCAATGGCGGCGATGCCGAGGACATCGTGGACGAATATCTGGAAGAACTCGACGCGACCCCGCAAAAACCGGCAGCCGCCGCTGCACCCGCTGCTCCGCCGCGTCCGGCCGCCGCGCCATTACGCTCCAGCCCGACTGTAAAACCCGGCTCCCCGGTTGCTCCGCGCCCGACGACCTCTCGCATCGCCACGGTCATGTCCCCGGCGGAAGAGCGCGTCCGATTTCCCACTTTCATTAATTCCCACGGCAGCACCATGCTCCTCATTCCATCGGGCACGTTCCTCATGGGCAGCTCCGAACCAGACGCCACTTCAAACGAGTCGCCCACCCATAAAGTCACGCTCACCCGCTTTTACATGAGCCGGCACCTCGTCACCTGCGCCACCTACGAGCAATTCGTCGCCGCGCACCGCTCCAACCGCATCGCGCAAGCGCAGGACAACCATCCCGTCGTCTTCGTCAGCAGCAACGACGCGATCAAATTTTGCCAATGGCTCTCGCAAAAAGAACGCCGCAAATATCGTCTCCCGACCGAAGCCGAATGGGAATACGCCGCCCGTGGCAGCGATAACCGGATTTATCCTTGGGGCGATCACATCACCAACCCCGGCATCCTCGCGAATTTCGCGGACAAAAATACGAAGTTCACCTGGAGCGATTCGAACGTTGACGACGGTTTCGCCGAGACATCGCCCATCGGGCAGTATCCCCGCGGAGCGAGCGCTTTCGGCATCGAGGACATGGCGGGCAACGTCTGGGAATGGTGCCAGGATTTGTTTGAACCTTATAAACCACAGGATCGGACGAACCCGAGGGGCGCCATGAACGGCACGAAACGCATCTGCCGCGGCGGGAGCTGGCGCTCGCGCTTCAACAGCCTGCGCGCCACCAGCCGGACCTCGAACGACCTCGATTATCGCTGCAACGACATTGGTTTCCGAATCGTTTGCGAATGCGAATAACGCAGCCATAGCCCTGCAACTCCGCTCATTTTTTTCCGTGTATCTTTTCCTTGCAGCGGGTGGGGGACTTCCCTAATTTTCGTCAAGTCCCGATGTGCCGCACAGGCCGTCGGGACTGTTTCGCGTCTTAGCGGGGCAGCAACCCCACATATCACTCTCACTCACATGGCAAATACAATTCTCGTCGGCGCTCAATGGGGCGACGAAGGCAAAGGCAAAATCATCGATTTCCTCACCGAAGACGCCGACATTGTCGTCCGCTCCCAAGGCGGCAACAACGCCGGCCACACCGTCGTCCTCGGCGAAACGAAATACATCCTCCACCTCATCCCCTCCGGCATCCTGCGCCGCGAAAAAGTCTGCGTCATCGGCAACGGCGTCGTCATCGATCCCATCAGCCTCGTCGAGGAGATCGACGGCCTGCTCAAGATGAAGGTCAATGTGGATGGCAATTTGTTCATCAGCGAGACCGCCCATTTGGTCCTTCCCTACCACCGCGAATTGGACGAGCAGCGTGAAATTTTGAAGGGCAAAAACAAGATTGGCACGACCAAGCGTGGGATTGGCCCGGCCTACGGCGATAAAGCCGCCCGGACCGGCCTGCGGGTGATCGATCTGATCAATCCCGAGCGGTTCGGAGAGAAGCTCAAGGTCAGAATCAAAGAGAATAACGAAGTGCTCAAGGCCTTCGGCGCCAGGCCGCTCTCCTTTACGAAAGTTTACGACAGCTATC
>JAYVOE010000075.1:0-4232 GCA_043758065.1 Spartobacteria bacterium
GGCGACGATTTTTGGCGAGCGGGTGAAAATTTGAACTGAGTTTCAGTCGAATCGCAGCCAGAGGCTGAATCATTGACTCGTGGGTGGGAGATCGGATACCGAAGCAACCCATTTTTCCTGATGCAGGGTCTCGTTATTTCGACGCGGCTTCATAAAAAGGAACCTCGCCAAGCAACCTTCCACCCGGTCTCATGCGTTGAGTAGGCACATGGAAAAAAAACGAGTCATCATTATCGGGGGCGGATTTGCTGGCCTCGCCGCCGCTAAAGGCCTCGCCGACACCGATCTCGACGTCACGCTGATCGACCGGACGAATCATCACCTGTTTCAACCGTTGCTCTATCAGGTGGCCACGGCGGGCTTGTCTCCGGCGAATATTGCGCAGCCGTTGCGCTTCATTTTGCGCGATGCAGAGAATATCGAGGTGCTCTGGAGTGAGGTGACTTCCATCGATATCGCCGCCCGCTCGGTGACGACGAACGACGATGTATTTTCCTACGATTACCTGATCGTGGCGACGGGGGCGCGGCATTCGTATTTTGGGCATCCCGAGTGGGAGCAATATGCGCCCGGCCTGAAAACGCTGGAGGATGCGGTCGAGATTCGGCGGCGGATTTTTACGGCGTTTGAAGTCGCCGAAAAAGCGAAAACCATCGAGGAACAGCAGGCGGCGCTGACGTTCGTTGTCATCGGAGGAGGACCGACCGGCGTCGAAATGGCCGGGGCGATTGGCGAACTATCGCGCCAGGCTTTGAAGCGCGATTTTCGGAAAATTGATCCGAGTATGAGTCGAGTCATCATGATCGACGCGGCGCATCGTGTGCTCCCGAGTTTCGCGGAGGATCTTTCCGACTCCGCCTACGATGATCTTTCGGAGCTTGGCGTGGACGTGCGCGTGGATAGAAAAGTCACTAACATCGACGCCACCGGAGTCACGGTGGATGGCGAGCACATCAACGCCAACACCGTCGTCTGGGCCGCCGGCAACGCCGCCTCACCGCTCGGCAAAATGCTCGGCGAAGTGGATCGTCCCGGCCGGGTTCTCGTTCAGCCGGACCTTTCCATTGCGGGTCATCCCGAAATTTTCGCGCTGGGAGACATGGCCCATTTCACCGACAAAAAAGGGAATCCACTTCCAGGCGTATCACCCGTCGCCATCCAAATGGGGCAGCACGCGGCCAAAAATATCCTTGCGCTCACGCAAGGGCGAACGACGACTGCATTTACCTATTGGGACAAGGGCAGCATGGCCACCATCGGCCGCAACCGCGCCGTGGCCGACCTGCATTGGATCAAATTCACCGGCTTCATCGCCTGGCTGGCGTGGCTGTTTGTTCACCTCGCGTTTCTCGTCGGACTGCGAAATCAATTTCTCGTTTTCGCCCAATGGACTTACTCCTATTTCACTTTTGGCAAAGCGGCACGGTTGATTACCAACGCATTCAAACCGGCCGTTCTGCCTTTGGAAAAGCAGGTTTGATTCTCACATTTGACTGCTTTTTTTCGGCCACACGGGGTTTCATTCGAGTTAGAGCGGATTCTCCAGCTGGTATGCTTCAAGCTTACTGGAAACTATGAGAATCCTGCTTGTTTTATCATTCCTGAGTTTCATTTGCGTAAACTCTGAAGCTCGCGGCGCCAACGTTTCTGACGAAATGGTCCGCGCCTCCTTAATCGCTCGCCAAAACACGTTGCGCCATTCGAGCGGCTACTGCTGGAGATACGTCAAAAAGGCCCTGGTTTCTGCCGGCGCAGTCTCATCCTACCCAAAAACCAACCTCGCTTGCGAAGCAGGCAAAGAGCTGGTCGAAGTCTACGGATTCACCAAACTCCGCGTCTCCTCACCATGGAAAGCGCCCGTCGGTGCCGTGCTGGTCTACGCCGCCAACCGCCGGTATCGCGCGGGACATGTAGAAATTCGTGGGAGCAACGATTTCGTCTCCGACTACCGTGGTCGCCGCCCGGCGAGTTTCAAATTTCTCGGAGCCTACGCCCGGCTCGATTCGTAGAAAAACAGAGTGGAGTTAGATGGAACTCTGCTCTGGCAGCTAAAGATATGCGCAGTGAGGGGATCGAACCCCCGACCAACTCGGTGTAAACGAGCCGCTCTACCGCTGAGCTAACTGCGCGAAGATACTCAACCAACGAGCGGTATTATGGCCGGTTTTCTGTTAACGGCAAGGAGTATCGCGTCAGCCTCAAGACCGATGACAAGAAAGAAGCTGGAAGACCGATAAAATCCCCATGGGACGTTGCGGGACCAAAGAGGAAGTCCTATCTAGCTCCACGAGAAAAAACGGAGCGGAGTTGTATTTCAATGGCAGGTCGTTCATGTTGGCGGCGCTGTGACTTTTGCCGATCTTTACCGTCAGCCTGACCCGATTCCGTCGCCTCTTTTGCGGCGGTTTCAGAGTCTGATCGCACCCAAATCAAATTCCGAACTGGAGCAGATGGCGGCGGAAAGTTCGGTGATCACAGCGCGAAATTTTGGCAAGGCGATGCGGCTTTTTGCCCCGCTTTATTTGTCGAACGAATGCATCAATACCTGCGCGTATTGCGGTTTTTCGCGGGACAATCCGATCGTTCGCGTCACGCTCGAAATCGAGCAGATGGCAGCGGAGGCACGTCATCTTGCGGCAGAGGGTTTTCGTAACATTCTCCTCGTGGCAGGCGAACATCCGAAGTTTGTTTCCAATGGTTATCTGGAAAAATGCGTGCGTAGATTGCGAGAGGAAATCCCCAGCATTTCGCTGGAAGTCGGGCCGATGGAAACGGCGGAATACGTTCCGCTCGTTGCGGCGGGCGCGGAAGGGCTGGTTGTTTATCAGGAAACGTATCATCGCGAGACTTACGCGGAGTTGCACGTGGCCGGGCCGAAGAAGGATTTCGACTGGCGGCTGGAATGTCCTGAGCGCGCTTATGATGCGGGTTTCAGACGACTCGGCATTGGGGCGTTGTTCGGACTTTTTTCATGGGAGTTCGAGGCTTATCAGTTGGCGCGTCACCTCGAGTATTTACTACGCCGTTGCTGGAAAGCGCAATTGACCGTTTCCCTCCCACGAATGCGTCCGGCGGCGGGGGAATTTCAGCCAAAATACACGCTGCCCGATCGAGAATATGTGCAGCTCGTCTGTGCGCTGCGCATTTGTTTTCCGCAAATCGGAATCGTTCTGAGCACGCGCGAATCGGCGGCGTTGCGCGACGCGCTGATTCCGCTCGGAGTCACGATGATGAGCGCGGGCAGTCACACGGAACCGGGCGGTTACACGGGTCAGGGCAAAGAGTCGCTGCATCGCACGGTGCGCGGCCGAACGGTGGCGGAAACAGACGGAGCAGAGTCGGCCACGGGGCAGTTTGAAATTGCCGATGAACGTTCGCCGCGCGAGATCGCTGAGGTGTTGCGGGCGCGCGGTTACGAGGCGGTCTGGAAAGATTGGGACGCCTGTATTTTGGACAGCGGAGCGCGATGATGAACGTGGTGATCAACGGCGCACCGCGCGAAATTCCATCGGAGTTAGATATCAATGGGATGCTGGATTTCCTTGAGTTAACTGGCAGTCCGCTGCTCGTGGAATGCAATGGGACTGCGCTCTTAAAATCCGAGTGGCCGACGACGTTTCTCCGAGAAAATGATCGCGTCGAACTCGTCCGCGTCGTGGCTGGAGGCTGATTTCTCATGGGCCGCATCGCCGAAGACACAATCGAGCAAATCGCCGCCGCGAACGACATCGTAGAGGTGATCGGATCGTATTTTCCGGTGAAGCGGGCGGGCTCGGTATGGAAAGCGCTCTGCCCGTTTCACAACGAAAAAACACCGTCGTTTCACATCAACCCGGCGCGTCAATCGTATCACTGCTTCGGCTGCGGAGCGGGCGGGAGTGTTTTCCGATTTGTGATGGCTTACGAGAATCTGGATTTCGTTAGTTCTGTGAAACGATTGGCGGATCGCGCGGGAATTCAGATTGTCGAAGAGCAACTGAGCGCGGAGGACGATGCGCGGCTGCGTTTGCGGAAGCGCTTGCTCGAATTGCACAAGGAAACGGCGGCGTGGTTTCACAAGAATCTGCTGCGAACGCCAGCGGCTGCGAAGGCGCGCGAGTATCTAGCGAAGCGCGGACTTTCCAGCGGAGTTGCAGTGAATTGGACGCTCGGATATGCGCCGGATTCTTGGGATGCGTTGAGTCAATTTGCGGAGTCGCGCGGGTTCACCCACGAGGAAATTTCGAAGAGCG
>JAYVOE010000076.1:0-4211 GCA_043758065.1 Spartobacteria bacterium
CAAAAACGAAAAAACCAATCGCGAAAACCACAGAAAGATATGCAATTCCGCGAAAATCGATCTTTCGCCAGACGTAAACAAGGAGCGCTCCGCAGACTATTGTCTGCAACGGAAAAACAAGGTAAGCCGGCTTGGCCAGCCAGACGCTGGCCGTCGCGGGAACGAACTTTTCCCAAATCTGCGCAATGGCCAAAAAGAGGATGAAAACGGCAAAAGGCCCAGCGTATGCAAAGATTGGCGGCCTCCTGGCATCCTGTGTGCTTTCACTATTCATGTTGGCAAAAATCCTACCGACGTATTCCAATAAAGCAAAACTACTTTCCCATGATCCCGGCATCCTTATTTCCCCCCGTTTTCCCAGCCGGGATATCGTTCTAACTCCGATCATGTCCGGCACGTCCTACATCAAGCTCGAGAGCCAGGGGAAGAAAGTGCGCCGTCGTGGCTACGCGCCAAGGCCGATCCACGAGCATACCGGGTTCATGAATACGATCCGACTCGACTGCAATTTTTCCCGGCACTCACGGACGGCAGTGCAACTGAGTTGGTCGCAGTTGCAGAAATTGGTCGATGATTTCGATCTCGGTCGCATGATCCAGATGGACGTGCCGACGCAGACGCAATGCAACACGACTGATCCGTTTCGCACCGGGCAGGGAACGTTTCTCCTCCGCGCCCGTCACGGCGAGGAATACGTCGAGCGCGTGGAATATCTCCACGGGATGATCAACGACATGATTGGCCAGGGATTTCCCGTCCCGGAAGTGATGCGTAAAACCAATGGAAAAACCTGGACGCTCTGGGGCGAACGCCTGGTGGAGATTCACCGGTTTGTGCCGCACGACGCGGGGAGTCATCGCGATTGGCAACGGATGAATTCCGCCGCCAGCATGTTAGGCGATCTGCACCGTTGCCTGGATCAAGCTTCACGCAGACATGTGCCCGTTCCGCCAGAAATGCGCAACGATATCGGTCCCGCGCAATGCATGGCTTTGATCGATGAAGGCTATTATCTGGTCGCGCAATACATCGAGCACGATCCGGCAACACCCGAGGCGATGAAGGTTTTGCAACGCGCCCGGGAAGCGCTTGTGCCAATGGCGGACAACTACGAGCGCATGGTCGGGAACCTCCCATGGTTGACGGTTCACGGGGATTACCATTTCTGGAATCTACTCTACAAAGCGGACCAGATAGCGGCCGTGGTGGATTACGATTTCATGCAGGAACGCGAGCGGATTTTCGACATTGCCTACGCCATGCAAAGCGTCATTACGCATCTCACGCGAGTTCATGGGAGTGTGGTGGAATTCATCCCGAAACAAGCCTGGCAAAACCTGCGTCTTTGGGTCGATCTTTACGACGAGACGACCCATTTGCCACTCACGGCGGAGGAACGCGAGCAGCTTCCGTTCGAGATCCTGCGCATTTTCCTGGTCAGCGTGGCGACGAGTGCGGGCCAGGAGAATCCGATCGAACTCCTCTGTAAATGCGGCCAGGAACTCGATCTCTATCTCTGGTTGAGCCACCAGAAAAACATGTTTATCTAGCTTTTCACACCATGCCCAAATCCCACTCCAACAGCATCGGCATCGACATCGGAACGCACGCCATTAAGGCAGTCGCCCTCCAGCGTCGCGCCAATGACCAGGCCGTCGTCCACAAGTTTTCGATCCGTTCGCTTGGCGGCAAACTTGAGAGCAGCGACGAGCTCGTTCATCATTTAAAACTCGTTCTCGCCGAAGTCGGCGGTCCAACAAAAGCCATCGGAGTTGCAACGTCCTCACCGGATGCGTTCCTGAAAATCATCGATCAATATCCCACTCCGCCCGACTTGCTGCGCCGCGGTTTGCTCATCAACGGCCTGGCAATGTTGAATCAGGACATCAGCGAAATGGTCGTTGATTGCGATCAAATTTTGAAGACCGACACTGCGGCGCTCGATCCGAAGGCGCTCTTGAAATATCTCGTCTGCGGCATTCCACGCAGTCGGGTGACCATGCTCGATGAAAGTTTCCGCAAGATGCGGCTCAATGTCAGCCTTTTGCAGTTGGCTCCCATCGCACTCTTAAACGCCTTCGAGTATTCCAAGCCGGATGTGTTCACGAGGGAAACCTTCATGATTGTCGATCTCGGCCACAGCCAATCCACCGTCATGGTCGGCAGCCGCACGGAATTACTCCTCGTGCGCTCCGTGGAGTTTGGAGGAAAAATCCTCAGCGAGGCGCTAACGAGTGGCGGCGGCATCGAAGCGGAATCCGCCATGCTGCTTTTCAACCAAGGCGACGCTGGGATGATCGAGATTGCGCATCAGGAATTGATCGCGATCGCTCGGGAACTGCGGAGTTCCATCGGATTCGTTGAGGGTCAACGCGAGGAAGTGGTTAACAAAATTTACATCTCTGGCGGGCTCGCCAAGTCCGAGCAAGTGCTGCAACTCCTGAGCGACGAAACGAATATTCCCTTCGAACTTTGGGATCCTTTTGAGAACGCTGAAACTGCCATCAGTAAAAGCCGGGTCGAAGCCTTCGACCTCGAAATGGGCAACCTTACCATCGCCTATGGCGCCGCTCTCGAAGCCATGTTTCCGGAGTAAATCCTATGCCTCTTCACATTAATCTCCTTCACGAAGAACAGTCGAAAGTCGTCGAGCGGAAACGCGACCCGCTCAAGCTCGGCATGCTCGCGCTGGTCCTCGCCGCCTTCTGTTTCTACGGCTACTATCTCTATCGCTCCTCCAAAGCAGATAAGATCGCGAAGGAAAAAACTTCGCTCCAAACCCAGCTCGCCACCCTCACTCCGAAAGCAGAGCAAGCCAAGCTGGATGCCACACAGGCCACCCAAGCGCGGGCTGCAACGGCCTCGGTCGAGAAGCTAATCAACGACCGATTCTACTGGGGGCCGCTCTTTAGCGAGATCGTCGCAGGCACCGGCCCCGAGATTCAACTGACGGGTTTTGAAGGCAACGTCCGTTCTGCGGAAAGCATCAACTTCACCGTCATCGGAGTCTCCGCTGGACGCGAACCCCGCGCGGTGGCTGAGCGTTTTCGCCAGAGCCTGGAAGAACGTTTGCAGAAAACTTACGGCAGCGTCAGTTCACAATTTGTCTCGCTAGAGAACAGTGAAACTCCGCTCATTTTAAGCGGGAAAAGTTTTGCCACCGCCAACTTCTCCATTGGCTTCCAACTCACTTTCAAACCGAAATAGTCATGACATTTAACAAAGATCAAAAACAGAAATTGGCGCTCAGCGTCATGATGTTCATCGGCCTGGTGTATGGCTACTCGCGTTTCGTGATGACCCCGCTCACTTCCACGCAAGAGGCCAACGAAAAGGCCATCGCCGAGATGGAAACGAAACTCGAAGACGCCACCAAGCAAATCAAGGTTGGCAAAAACGCCGTCGAGACGGCCGCGAAATCCGTGAAGACGATGGAAACCATCGAGGGAATGATTCCCAAGGAAGCCGCCATCGCGTGGTTTCCGCCGTTGGTGAATCAATTTTTTGCGAAACGCGGAGTGCCGAAGGTAACACTGCAACTCCGCTCAACCGAGCCCGTGCAGGGAGAAGGCCTGGACCGCTTCAAGTATTTCTCCTGGGACGTCAGCTTCCCGCCCGCGTCGTTCGTGACCGTGCTTTCAGCGCTCTCAGAATTTGAAAACGAAATGCCATTGCTCACCGTCCGCGCCATCAAGGTCGACGCGGTGAAAGAATCGCCCGAGGAACAACGTATTACCTGTGAATTTAGAACTCTCTTGAAATGAAAATTATTCACCTAGCTACTCTGATCACGCTCGCTGGCTTCACTCTTGCTCCGATATTTGCCGAGGGAAGTGCGCGCCTGATTCCCGCAAGCAGCACCGACGGCGCGACTTCCTCCAGGCCATATCGCGCGGCCACTCAGTCGAAGTTTGCCAGCCCGGAAAAAGGCCGCAATCCTTTCTGGCCCATCGGTTACGTCGCTCGCATAAAGTCGGCTCCCAATGAAGAACAACTCCTGCGCATTCCCGTCGAGCAATTCAAAGTCACGTCCATCATTCTCGACACGCCGAGCATCGCGTTGATCAATGGAAAAGACTACACTCGCGGCCAGTTCCTTCCCATGAAGACTGCGACCGGAACGGCGAAACTTTTGATCACTAACATCGAAGACGGCTTCGTCACCGTTCAATACAAGTCGATCATCGCCAAGCTCCCGATCACCCGTAAAT
>JAYVOE010000077.1:0-4164 GCA_043758065.1 Spartobacteria bacterium
AGCAGGCCGAAGAACCAACGCGTTTGTTCTCCGGGCTCATGCTCGCGGAGGACACCAACAGGCGTTTCCATTTTCTGGGCGCGCATCAGCGCACGCAACGCCTGAGCACGGCCTTCGATGGCCCGACGCTTTACGGAATCGATAGCGATGCCGACGGCGTCTTCGGCAAAATCGGCGAAGGCGGTGTGGCCGTCGACACCGTTGAGGACATGGTCCGGCTCTACGACGGCTTCGATCTCGGCTCGCCCGATTTTTCAGCTTCCATGACGATCAGCGGCCCGGCGCCGATCATCATGGCCATGTACATCGCGGCGGCGAAACGCCGCTTCGGCGCGGGCGTGGTCCCGAAACTTCGCGGGACCATCCAGGCCGATATTTTCAAGGAAGTGCAGGCGCAAAACGAAACCATTTTCCCGGTGGAAGCCTCGCTCCGTTTTCTTTGCGACATGATCGAATGGACCACCCGCGAAATGCCGCGCTGGTATCCCGTGTCCATCAGCGGTTATCACATTGGCGAAGCCGGCTCGACCCCGGTGCAACAGGCGGCTTACACGCTCTCGAACGGATTTGCCTATGCCGAGATGCTGGCGAAACGCGGCATCCCCGTGGACGAGTTCGGCCCGCGGCTTTCCTTCTTTCTCGATTGCGGGCTCGATGTGGAATACATCGCGCTCACTCGCGTCTCGCGCCGCATCTGGGCGATCGGCATGCGCGATGCCTTTGGCGCCGGAGCGAAGGCGCAGATGTTTAAGGTGCACACGCAGACGAGTGGCCGCTCGCTCATCGCCGCCGAGTTCAAGAATAACCTCACACGCACCGCAGCCGAGCTCATGCTCGCCTACATGAACGGCACCAACTCGTGTCATTCGAACAGCGCGGACGAGCCCTTCACCACGCCGAGCGAAGAATGGATCCGCCTCGCCGCGCACGGCCAGGCTATTCTTCTGGAGGAATCGGGCCTCTTCAAACACACCATGAACATGCTCAGCGGTTCGCCCGGCATGAAAGCGGTCGAGCGCGCGGTCGAAGCTGCAATTCTGGAAGAGTTCCGCGAAATCGAGCGCCTCGGCGGCGTGGTCGCGGCACTGGAGAATCGCTATCAGCGCAGCCAGATCCAAAATGCGGCGCATCGCTACGAGGAGCAGATCTACAACGGCACCCGCCCGATCGTCGCCCTGACCAAGTATCGCAATCCCGACGAGGAGATGACGGAGTTCGAACTCGCGCGCACCCCGAGTTCGAAGCAGCAGCTGCAGGTCAATCGCCTGAAGAAATTCAAAGCGAAAAACGCGCGCAAAGCCGGGCAGGCTCTGGAGAAACTGGCCGCCGTGGTGGAGACGGACGCGAATTGCTTCCCCGCCCTGCTGGAAGCGGCGGAAGTCTGTTCGTTAGGCCAGATCAGCGAACGTCTGCAGGAGGTCGTCGGAAAATTTCGTCCTATGGTCTAGGCCCACCGGTGGGGCGAGACTCTGTTGAGCCGACTAACCTCTTTGGGGAGAGGCTGACTCTGTGTCCATCTGTGGCTGATTGTAAGGGCCTGCAGGCTCCCGCTCAGCGGGCGGAGGCCGTCCTTCCAGAGCGAGCGGGATTGGAATTGTGAGTGCGACGGGCGGCGCTATGATGCGCGCAGCCATGGCTTTTTCGCAGACAGAGGCTGGGGCAAGTGCGCGCACCCGCATCGCGTGGCGGCTCCTGCCATTTCTTTTTCTCCTCTACGTCGCCAATTATCTCGATCGCACGAACATCGCCTACGCCACGCTGGGGATGAAAGGCGATCTCGGCCTGACAGATTCGGTCTTCGGCACGGCCAGCGGGATTTTCTTCATCGGCTATTTCGCCCTGCAAATTCCCGGCGCGCTGCTGGTGGAACGCTGGAGCGCAAGGCTCCTCCTGGCGATCACGTTGATTACGTGGGGTGCGCTCACCACGCTTACCGGCTTTGTGCGCACTCCGCTGGAGCTTTACGGCGCGCGTTTTTTACTGGGCGCGGCCGAGGCAGGGTTCTTTCCCGGCGTCATCGTCTATCTGTCTCACTGGTTCATTTATCCGGATCGCGGCAAGGCAGTGGCGCGGTTTATGTCCGCCATCCCGATTGCTTATATTCTCGGCGGGCCTCTGGCTGGCAAGATTTTGGGTATTCACTGGCTCGGCCTTCCTGGGTGGCGTTGGCTCTTCTTGCTGGAAGGCGCGCCTGCGATCCTGCTGGGAATTATAACGCTCTTCGTGCTGCCCGACCGGCCTAACGAGGCACGCTGGCTGCGGACGGACGAGCGCGATTGGCTGGCTGCTCAGCTTGCGGAAGAGCGCCAAGCCAAGGCGCACCTGGAGCACGTGACTATTTGGCAGGCGCTCCGCCATCCGCCGGTAGTGATTCTGACGGCCGGGCTGTTCTTCTGTTACACCGGGGGCTACGCCTATTGGTTCTGGTTCCCGACCATGCTCCAGCGACTCACCGGCTGGACGGATGTTCAACGGATTGGCTGGGTGGGCGCGATCCCGTTCGTCGCTGGCCTCATCGGCATGCTGCTGGTGGGCTGGAACTCCGATCGCACGCGCGAGCGCCGCTGGCATTTTGCCATCCCTCAGCTGACCGCCGCGCTCGCGCTGATCGCGTGGCTGCTCGCGCCGCATTCCAACGCCCTGCTGATCGTGGTGTTCTCATTGATCGGGTTCGGCACGGTCGCCTACCTGCCGTCGTTCTGGGCATTGCCCTCCGCCTTTCTCACCAGTTCGGCTGCGGCCGCGGCCGTCGGGTTCATCAACTGCACGGCGAGCATTGGCGGATTCGTCGGTCCCAAGATCATCGGCGATCTGAGTGAGCGCACCGGCTCATTCGACCGAGGATTTATCTTCATGATCGCGTGCTGGATCATTGCCTCCCTTCTTGTGCTGCTGTGCCCCCGGGAGAAGATAACTAGACAGGATTAACAGGATTCAGAAAAGATAATCGGGCTAATCCTGTTTAGTCCTTCTCGAGCCTAACGTCGAACGCCGCACCGGTTTTGGCGCGAATGTCGTCCACGGTGACCGTGCTGCCAGGATGCAGTTCGGTAAGGATGAGTCCGCCGCCCGGTTTCACCTCGAAGACGCAAAGGTCGGTGATGATGAGGTTAACGACTCCGAGTCCCGTGATGGGCAGCGTGCATTGTTCTAAAATCTTCGGGCTGCCATCCTTCGCGCAGTGCTCCAACACGGCCACGACGCGTTTTACTCCGGCGACGAGGTCCATCGCGCCGCCGGGCCCTTTGACCATCTTGCCGGGCACCATCCAGTTGGCGATGTCGCCTTTGTCCGTCACCTCGAAGGCGCCGAGAATGGCGAGATCGATGTGCCCGCCACGAATCATCGTGAAGGAATCCGCGCTCGAGAAAAAAGCCGAGCCGGGCATGGTCGTGATGGTTTGCTTGCCGGCGTTGATCAGGTCGGCGTCCACTTCGTCTTCAGTCGGGAACGGGCCGATGCCGAGCAGACCGTTCTCGGATTGCAGCGTCACGTTCATGCCTTCGGGAATGTAATTGGCCACCAACGTCGGGATGCCGATGCCGAGGTTAACGTAGTAACCGTCGCGCAATTCCTGCGCGGCACGCTTCGCCATCAGTTCACGGATGGGATTTTCTTTCTTGGCGGCGGCGCTGCCCCGCACGGTGCGGAACTCAATGCGTTTCTCGTAGTTTTCTCCCTGAATGATGCGGTCAACAAAGATGCCCGGCGTATGGACCTGATCGGGATCGAGCTCGCCGACCTCGACGAGTTGCTCGACTTCGGCCACGCAGACCTTGCCGCAACTGGCGATCATCGGGTTGAAGTTCCGCGAGGTTTTTCGAAAGATGAGGTTCCCGGATTTGTCGCCCTTCCACGCTTTCACCAGCGAAACCTCGGCTTTGATGCCCGGCTCGAGCACATATTCCTTGCCGTCGAAAATTTTCGTTTCCTTGCCCTCGGTCAATTTGGTGCCGAAGCCGGTGCGCGTGTAGAACCCGGGGATGCCCGCGCCGCCGGCGCGCAACCGCTCGGCCAGTGTGCCCTGCGGGATCAGCTCAAGATCGAGTTCACCCGCCAGAACCTGGCGCTCGAACTCCTTGTTCTCGCCCACGTAGGACGCCATGACTTTTTTCACCTGCCGCGTCGCGAGCAAGATGCCCATGCCGAAGCCGTCGACGCCGG
>JAYVOE010000078.1:0-57223 GCA_043758065.1 Spartobacteria bacterium
GAGTTAGAGCAATATGAGGCCTACTCGCAGGTCGCCCAGGCCACGCTGCCGCACTCCGTCATCATTCGCACTATGGACATTGGTGGCGACAAATTCGTCGGCGACGAACGCAAAGAGCCCAACCCTTTTCTCGGTTGTCGCGCCATCCGGCTTTGCCTGGAAAACATCCCCGTCTTCAAAACCCAACTCCGCGCCATCCTTCGCGCCAGCGTCACCGGCAACGTCCGCCTGATGTATCCGATGATCTCCAGCATCGACGAACTCCGGCAGGCGAATGCGATCTTACTCGACTGCAAAAACGAACTCCGCGCCGAGGGCATCGCCTTCGCCGAGAAACTCGAAGTCGGCGTCATGATCGAAGTCCCCAGCGCCGCCATCTGCGCCGACAGCTTCGCCCGCGAAGTGAATTTCTTCTCCATCGGCACCAACGACCTCATCCAATACACCATCGCCGTCGACCGCGTGAACGAACAAATCGCGCACCTCTACCAGCCGACGCATCCGGCCGTTTTGCGGCTGATTAAAATGGTCGTCCGCGCCGCGCATTCCAACGGCATCTGGGTCGGTGTCTGCGGCGAAATGGCCGGTGACGTCGTCATGACTCCCCTCCTCCTCGGCCTCGGCATCGATGAATTGAGCGCCTCGACCCCGTCCGTCCCGCGCATCAAACGCGCTGTCCAATCGCTCCACCAGAGCGAATGCGAAACCCTCGTGGACCACGTGATGGACCTCGACACCGCCGACGAAATCTTCAACGCGATCGAGTCCCACGCCCGCGAGCGCTACGCCGAACTTTTGGGTTAGACTTCGAGAGGAATCCCGGCGCACGCATTTCTCGTCAGGATCGTGGCGAGCGTTTAGTGAGAAACCAGAAACGCGCGATACCAAAAAACGCTGCGAGCGCCAATCCAACGGCGAGCGAAATCCAGATGCCGCGACCATTCATGTGGCGAACGAAGGCCAGGTAATAGGCCAGCGGCAGCGCGATCACCCAGTAGGCGACAAAGGCGGTGAGCGTCGGCACGCGGACATCGGAAAGGCCATTCAGGCACCCACCGGCGATGACTTGCAGGCCGTCAAATATTTGGAAAATACCCGCGATCGATAGCAATCCAGCCGCCATGAAAACCACGTCCTGTTCTTTCACAAACCAGCTCGCGATCGTGCCGCCGAATGTTAGAAAAACCAGCGCGAACGCTCCCATCACCATCGTCCCGATCGCCATCGCAGACAGGCCGATCGTGAGAAGTCGGCTGCGTTGATTCGACCCGACGGCGTGTCCGACGCGGATGCGCGCGGCGAAGGAAATCCCCAGCGGAAACATGAACGTCGTTGCCGCGCAATTGATCGCGATCTGATGCGACGCCAGCGTTTTTGCGCTGATCCAGCCCATCATGATTGCGGCGCAGCCAAACGCGCCGACTTCCATCATGAGCGACAACGAAAGCGGCGCGCCGAGTTTCGCCATCGTCCACAGCCGCGCATTTTCGAGTCGCGCAAACCAGCGTTTCGGCAGCGCCGATTGATAAAATGACCCGCGCAAAACACAGGCGAGTAAGATCGATATGGAAACGATCCGCGCCGTGAGCGTGCCGAGACCTGCGCCGACCAAGCCCAGCGCCGGTGCGCCCCAGTTTCCATAGATGAAAATCCAGTTCAGAAACACGTTTAGCCCGACGGCGGAAAGCATGATCACCATCGGCAGCCACGGGCAGTGCAGCGCCTCGCTGAACTGCTTCAGGCATTGCTCGAGCATCGCCGGAACGAGCGACCAGGCGACGATCCGCAAAAACGGAATCGCCTGAGCCACGACGTCCGGTTCCTGTCCGAAATGATTCAGGTAGAACGACAAACCCGTGACCAGTGAGGCGACTGCAACTCCGATGGAAAGTGCGATGAACAACCCATGGCGCAAGATTTGACCCGCCTCCCGCGCATCTTCGCGCCCGTGGGCTTGCGATGCGAGGATCGTCACTGGAATTTGAAAACCCAGGCCAATGACGAAGAATACCGTCAGGATGACCGACGCAAACGACGCCGCAGCCAGCGGCACGACCCCGACGCGACCGACCATCACCGTGTCGGCGACGCCCATCAGCATCTGACTTACCTGCCCCGCCATCATCGGCACAGCGAGGCTCAACGTCAGGCGAGCTTCACGCCAGAAGGAATTTTCAGTCGAGTTCAAGTGAATTCAGGGAATGACGCGTTGCCAGAGTTTTTGCAATCCATAAGAGAAGACGAGCGCCACGGGCAGCAGGACGAGCAGATACCAACTTTGCCGCAGCCAGGGCGAAGCTGGGTGATAAAATATTTCGCCGAAATGATAGATGATCCGATGGCTGAGATAGAGCACGAAGGACGCTGTCGCGAGAAACTCGATCAAGCCCGATGACAACCCGCGGCAGGCAGTTCGCGAGAAGAAAATCAGCCACGGCAATGCGGCGAGAAAGAGGTAAACGACAAAAATCATGTGAGTTTCATCGTTATCACGTGGGCCTTTTCCACCGATCAGGAAGACGAGCACGAGGAGTGCGACGGATGCGATGACGAGGTTTCTTCTGCGTGGCTGGAGGAACGCCTTGTCCAGACGAGGAGCGAAATTCAGCAAAATCCCGAAGGCAAACGCTACCAAGTTTGGAAACAATCGCGGGTCAATCCACTGCGACTCGAATCGAAAAACCAGCATCACGCCGATCAGCGCTGCCGTGATCAAACCGATCTTCCACGGTCGCGGACGCCAGAGATAGAACGGCGTAACGGCGTAGAACAGAAAGATCATCGAGACAAACCAGAGCGTCAGCAGATTCCAGTTGAGCAGCGTATTTACCAACAAAGCCGACGGCAGAAACAAATTCCTCGGCGCCAACCCGAGCTGCACAAAGGCGTAGAGCGCCGCCAGATAAAGCGGGTAGATTTTTGCCAGCCGGCGCCAATAGAAATTGCCGACCGATTTCCAGTCGGTGATCCGGGTTTTTCCACCGAGCAGATAGCCGGACAAGAAACAAAACAACGCCAGCGCGACCCGGGCCAGCCAACCCGCCAGCGAACCCGGCATTCGCCAAACCCAGATTTCCTGGATGTGATAATAACCAACGATGTAAAGCACCGCGCCGCCACGCAAAAGATCCAGCGCCGCATCGCGCGCCGGAGGCTCCGCTTTCGGAGTGATAGCACTGGAACTCGAATCTGAAATCATTGACGCCCACCTTTTACTGTAAGAATCGCCTCGGTGCGACCGCCATTCCACCGCAACTCCGCTGAGAATTTTCCCACTGGCAAACCCTGTTTTTTAGTGCAATCTCACCGTCCCCGTGAGTCTCATTGTCCAAAAATTTGGCGGCACCTCCGTCGGCACCACCGAACGCATCCGCAACGTCGCCCAGCGCGTCCTCGCCACTCAGAGCGAGGGAAACCAGGTCGTCGTCGTCGTTTCCGCCATGTCCGGCGTCACCGATAACCTCATTAAACTCGCACGCGACGTCTCGTCCGCACCCACCGAACGCGAGATGGACGTCCTCCTTTCCACCGGCGAACAAACCACCATCGCCCTCACCGCCATGGCCATCAACGCCCTCGGCGGCAAAGCCATCTCCCTCACCGGCGCGCAGGCCGGCATCACCACCGACGGCGTCCACACCAAAGCGAAAATCGCCAACATCACCCCGAAGCAGCTCACCCAGTTTTTAGATGCGGGTTACATCTGTATCGTCGCCGGATTCCAGGGCGAAACCGCCGACCGAAGCATCACCACCCTCGGACGCGGCGGCTCCGACTTGACCGCCATCGCCCTCGCCGCCGCCACCAAGGCCGACCTTTGCCAGATCTTTACCGACGTCGATGGCGTTTACACCGCCGACCCGCGCATCGTTCCCAGCGCGAAGAAAATCCCCGAGATCAGCTACGACGAAATGCTCGAAATGGCCTCCACGGGCAGCAAAGTCATGCAATCCCGCAGCGTCGAATTCGCGAAAAAATTTGGCGTCCTCTTCGAAGTCCGCAGCAGCTTTAACAACAACCCCGGCACCCTCGTCAAAGAAGAAACTATGAGCATGGAAAATGTCGTCATCCGCGGCGTCAGCGTCGATCGGAACCAAGCCAAAATCACCATCAACGGCGTCCCCGACCATCCCGGCGTCGCCGCCCGCCTCTTCACTGCCATTGCCGACGCGGACATCAACGTCGATATGATCGTGCAAAACGTCTCCAGCAGCGGCACCACCGACATCTCCTTCACCGTCCACAAAGACGAACTGCCAAAAATCGAAACCACCCTGCGCCCCCTCGTCGTCGAAGTCGGAGCGAAAGGCTTCAGCGCCGTCGATGGGATTGCAAAACTCAGCGTCGTCGGCATCGGCATGAGAAGCCATTCCGGCGTCGCGGCGAAATTATTCGAGACCCTCAGCCAAGGCGGGATCAACATCCAAATGATCTCCACCAGCGAAATCAAAATCTCCGTCATCCTCGACGAATCAAAAATCGTCGAAGCCGCCAACCTCGCCCACGCCGGTTTTGGTTTGAGTTAGGGTGGATTCAGGGCGGCAGGCACTTGCTGCCACGACCGTGATCTCGAAAAGGTAGGGACGAGCGGCCCGCTCGTCCGTGAATGTCACTCACACCTTAGCGGACGATCTCACATTCAGAAGGACTTTGAGAAGGAAGACATCCACGACTAGGGGAATGGTTTGCGCGACGATTTCGGGCCACGAAACACCGTAAAAGTGAGTTCCCTGCAACTCCGTTCATTTCTCGCTCCTCGTTCCCAAGTTGCACTTGGGAAGGGGCTTGTCCCGGCAACTGAGTTGCCCTAAACGTCGGCCATGAGTGCCAGCGTCCTGCCCAACCAAGTTGGGAAAACACGCGCGTTCCCAAACACATTTTGGGAAACGAGGGGACCAGAACCACAATGACCGATGTGGCAGGTTTACCTGGATTCTGAGTCTTCGCTGAGAACCTTCTCAACCTCGTCCTTGAGCAGGCTCAACTTACTTTGAACCACATCCCAAAGTAGTTCGTCGTCCACACTGTCGTAGCCATGGATCAGCCGATTGCGCAGGCCGATGATGCGGTGAAATTCCGGGATACGCGCTGCCAATGTTGAATTCACGCGCCCAGCGTGATTCAGGGCCTCGCCCACGATCTCAAATTGACGTTCCACAGCAGATCGCAAGAGGTGGTCTTTCTCGTAATCAGCGAAAATTTTACCCGAAACGAACTCCTGAATGGCCTCGCACGCAGCGATCACGTCGAGCAGCCTTTGTCCGGCTTCACGCGCCATAAACGACCTGGCGCTCGGCATCGATGGCACTTCGCAATTTCGGGTTGCGAATGGACCGTTCGGTGAGCATATCCACATGCCGTCCGAGAAGATTTTCCACGGCCAGGGTGAAATCGAGGTATCGATCCGCATAGGAGCCCGGAGTGCGATCCGCAAAACTAACAATGAAATCGAAGTCGCTTTTTGCGGGGTCGAAATCTCCTCTAGCGGCTGAGCCGAACAATTCCAGACGTTGCACGCCGTATCGGCGACATTCCAACTCTAGCTTCGATTTGTTTTTCTCGATCAGGGAGTTCATCAGGTTCGTGGAGATTTTAGAATCAATCCGCTAAAACTTAGCGGAAGCAAGCCGCTATCAGCCGTGATGGCCATCTAGCGGCGGCGGCGGTTTTTGTTGCTGGACTTGGCGCCGCGCGGGGGGCGGCCCTTGTTGGCATCACGCGGGGTGAGTGCGTTGGAACTCGATTGGTTTTTTTTGCGAGGACTGGAGTCGGAGCGGCGGTCGTTTTGTTGAGTGGAGCGATTACTGGAGTTGGAGCGCCGGTCGTTTTGTTGGGCGCTGCGGTTTTGTGAGTTCGATGGGACTCCGCTCTGTTTTTTGGCAGTGCCGCCAGAGGCCGGAGGCGAGCCAGCAAGGCGGAAGTCGATCTGGTTTTTCATTTTGTCCACTCGGCTGACGATCAATCCGACGCTTTGGCCGAGTTCGTAGCGGGTGCCGGTGCGTTTGCCGGAGAAGGCGCGGCGGACGGGGTCGAAGTGGAAGTAGTCGTCGCCCAAATCGGTGACGTGAACGAGGCCGGTGAGGCTGTATTCGATGAGTTCGACGACGAGGCCGTAGCTTTTGACGTCGGAGATGAGGCCGATGAATTCGTCGGGGTGAGTCAAATCCAACTGCAATGAAAAATACTCGAGCTTTTTGAGTTTCGTCGCTTCGCGTTCGGCGTCGGCGGAGGTGCGTTCGGTGGTGGAGATGTGTTCGGCGGTGACGGCGAGGTCTTTGGCGGCAGGTTGGATTTTGCCGGGCCGATGGTCGATCATGGCGCCGAGGACGCGGTGGACGACGAGGTCTGCGTAACGGCGGATGGGACTGGTGAAGTGGGTGTAGTTGACCTTCGCGAGGCCGTAATGGCCGAGGGCGCGGACGTCGTAGGTGGCGCGCTTGAGCGAGCGGAGGAGGCCGACTTTGAGGACGGGTTCGTCGGGCTGGCCGGACAAATTGGCGAGCAGTTTCTGGACTTCGCCTTTGACGGTGAGGTCGCCGGTTTTGTAGCCGGCGACGGCGAGGATTTCGCGGTATTCGGCGAGTTTCTCGGGGTCGGGTTTTTCGTGGATGCGGTAGATGCTGGGGATGGTGCGGTCTTTGATTTCGCGCGCGACGGTCTCGTTGGCGGCGAGCATGAATTCCTCGATGAGCTGGTGGGATCGGTCGTGCTCGACTTTCTCGATGGCGATGGCGCGTCCGTCGCGATCGACGCGGACTTTGACTTCGGGGAAGTCGAGGTCGAGGGAACCGAGGGCGAAACGGTTTTTGCGCAGGAGGGCGGCGAGGTCCCAGGCTTCGAGGAGTTCGCGTTCGACGGGGGAATGGGCGTTGCCTTCGAGGACGGCGAAGGCTTCCTGGTAGGTGAGGCGTTTTTTACTGCGAATGACGCTGCGGGAGAATGAGGCGCTGAGTTGTTTCCCACTCGGATCAAAACGCATCCAGACGGTGAAGGTGAGGCGGTCTTCGTCGGGGCGGAGGGAGCAGAGGCCGTTCGAGAGGCGCTCGGGGAGCATGGGCAAAACGCGATCTGGGAGGTAGGTGCTGTTGCCGCGTTCCCAAGCCTCACGGTCGAGGTCGGTGCCGGGGGTGACGTAGTGCGAGACGTCGGCGATGTGGACGCCGAGGAGCCAGCCGCGGTCGGTGCGTTCGACGCAGATGGCGTCGTCGAAGTCGCGGGCGTCGTCCGGGTCGATGGTGAAAATGGTGAGGTCGCGGAGGTCTTCGCGGCCCTCGGCGTCGGAGGCGGGCACGCTGGTGGGAAAACGTTCGGCGGCAGCGAGGATTTTGTCGGGGAACTCAGCAGGCAGGCGGTATTTCCGAATGATGGAAAGCATGTCCACGCCGGGCGCGTCGGAAGCACCGAGGACCTCAATGATGCGGCCGGTGGGCGGTTCGTAGCGCTGGGTCCATTCGTCGAGTTCGACGACGACTTTGTCGCCGGGTTCGAGCGCGATCTTGGGGTCGGGTTTGTTCGTGAGGACGATCGGGAGCGGGATGCGGGGATCGTCGGCGAGAACGGTGCCGTTGCGTTTGTCGCGTTGGAATGTGCCGACAAGGGTGGAATTGGCGCGGGTGATGACGCGGACAATTTCGCCCTCCGTGGTGGTGCCTTGCTGACGGCCTTTTTGATTCGAGTTACGTCGTAATCTGGCCTCGACGCGGTCGCCATGCATCGCGACTCCGGTGTGTTCGCCAGCGATGAAAAGGTCGCTTTGGTCGGGATCGTCGCAGATGACGAAGCCGAAACCGCGCGCATTCATGTCGAAGCGACCGACGATCAATTCGTCCTTTTTCGGCAGTGCATAACGGTTTTTCTTCAGGAGAATCACGCGTCCGTCCTCGGAGAGATCGCGGAGCAACGCGCGGAGCTGATTGCGCTCATCGGGAGGAAGATCGAGTGCGTGGGAAAGATCGACCTTATCGAGCGGCTGATATTTTGTCGAGCCCATCAGCGCGAGAATGCGCTCGGCGAGATTTGGTTTTGCCATAGTTGCGGGACTTTGCCACGAGTCCGTTGCTAAGGACACGGAAAACTACCCAGTGCTCTCGATGAAATCCGACCGCAGCCAGATCTTGTCGGCTTCAACTACGCGACCGCCGACTTCGATCTCATTCGTTGTGGAATATTCCACGAAACCCTTCTCCGCCAGCAGCCCGCTGAGTGGAATGTAAGTCCCATCTTTTCCAAACGACACCTCGAGCAATATCGCCGCCGTCCGCTCCCAAAGCGCGCCCATTCCGGCAAGCGCCGACAACTCCGCGCCTTGCAAATCCAATTTCAACAAAAGGCGATTTCCACGAATCGGCAATGCATCCAGCCGTTCCGCCGCGACCTCCCAGATAGGACTGGAACTCGACTCACTTTTTTCTCCAACGACCGTGCACGACGTCGTCTCCGCGCTCGGTTGCGTCAGCGAAAGCCGCCCTTTTTCATGCCAAAGCGCTGCCTCCACCGTGGAAAAACCCTGCGCCCGCAGCGTCGCCGCGCAACCCGCATGTGGCTCCACGCAAATCAAATCCGCCGCAGGCAACGCCGAGCGCACAATCCGCGCAAACTCCCCCACATTTGCGCCGCCGTCGATCACGCCATCAAAATTTCCCCAACGCAAAAACGTTCGCAGCCGCGCATGACGTCCCCAGATTCTGGCCAGCGCATCGAGCGGCCGAGATAACACTGCAACTCCGCTGATTTTTTCCAGCGCAGCAATGCCGCATCGATAGAGAACCGGGTTCATCAAGCGCGACGCTAAAAGGCGCACTCTTCCGCGACAAGTGGGAAATCCGTGGTCAACTCGCGAAAATTTTGATTAGAGTCCCAGTTAAATCATGTCTCCGACGTCCCCTGCTTCCGACGACCTCCGCAGCCGACGCCTCATGGTTCGATTGTTAGTAGCGCTGTCCGTGTTAGCACTGATCGGTTTTTTCATCGCAGAACCATTGATCTCGCTCGGCTGGGACAGTAACACCTGGAGTGGAAGTGATAACATGTTCTATCATTTGTTTGCCACCTACGACCGCTGGCAATTGTTAGGTTTCGTGGTCATGGCCGCGCTCTTCGCCATCATCCTCCGACAGCCGCCGCAGAATCCAATGCAACTCCGCTCACTTTGCATTTCCGTTCCGTGGCTAGCTCTCGCCGTCCTCATCCTAACTATCGCGGGAACACATCTCGTCATGATGAATTATCCATTCGCCATGGATGAATTTTTCTCCGACTTCCAGGCAGCAATCTTCGCAAAAGGCCATCTCTGGGCAGCGACACCATCTCCACTTTCGCAGGTCGTCCACGCAGCCACGCCATACATGACTAGCTATCAGCCGGAGACACAGTCCTGGACCTCAAACTATCTCCCCGTTTACGCCTTGCTTCGCGTGCCTTTCTATCTCGCCAACGCCACTTGGCTGCTAAATCCGCTCCTCGCAGCGGGCAGCATTTTAGCTATTGCCGCAGTCGCTAAAAAACTCTGGCCAGAGTCCACTGGAACTCCGTTCGTTTCCGCTTTCCTGCTAGCGACTTCCTCGCAATTTTTGATCAACTCCATGACTGCCTATGCCATGCCGGCTCATGTTTTTTTCAATCTCCTCTGGCTGCTATGCTATCTAAGAAATGATCGCGCTGGCTTCTGGCTAACACCCTGGATCGGCGTGGCCGCGCTCGGGTTGCATCAGCCAAATATCCACTTTGTATTCGTCGTTCCATTCATTCTGAGAATGCTTACCAGCCGTCAATGGTCACGAGCGTTTTACTCACTAACGATCTACGCCGCAGGTTGTCTTTTCTGGCTGCGCTTCATCCAATGGAAAGCCGTCGATACGCATCTAACTCCGCTCACTTCCCAAACGCACGAATTGTGGTTCGCGCCATTTCTAGCCATCTTCCGATTGCCGAGCCTGGAACATTTATTTGATCACCTCATCGGTCTAACTCAGATCCTCGCGTGGAATTCCTGCTTGCTCGTATTGTTAGCGTCTCTCGGCCTTTTTTGCCTGAAAAAATGCCCGCCTACTATCGCAGATCTCGTCTCCGGAATGATCCTCGCGCTCGACTTGTTCCTACTCTTTCCAGAAAACCAGGGTCACGGCTGGGGCAACCGTTATTTCTACTCATCGATCGCTAGCTTTGTGCTCGTGGCCACCGCTGGCTGGCAACACTTCCATTCCGATCTAAGTCCAATGCAAATTTCCAAGCTAGTCCGACTTTCACTCGCCGGATTCTGCGTGCAATTCGCCACGCAAGCCATGGAAGCGCGACAGGTCGTCGAGCCATTTGCGAACGCCAGCCGATACTTACATTCACGACCAATAGAGACGGTAGTCATCGACACCAACCGCATCTGGTATGGACAGGACCTGGTGCGAAACAATCCGGGTCTCGACCACAAACCCACGGTTCTTTTTCTCCGGCGGCTAGACAAAGATTCCATCCAGTCTCTCGACGCTAGAAACTCCTACGAAGTGTATCGTTATCCCGAGTTGAAGGCGTTTGGACTAACACCGCGGATCGTTCCGCTGAAGAAAAAATGGCAGCGATGAATCCCGCTCCGCTAAAGCCGCGCACGACTTGGGGATATGCGACGACTTCTCATCGGAGTGCGATCGTAATGAAACTGGTGGATGCACTTCCGTCCGTTCGCAAAACACAAACACCACCACTCCTAACATCCGATACCGTCATCTCTTCCGTCGCGGGTCTGGGTGATCTCGTGATCCAGATGCCGCTAATCGACGCAATGGTTAGTAGTGCACGAAGAAATGGTGCCGAT
The DNA here is from genome assembly GCA_043758065.1 of Spartobacteria bacterium. Taxonomy (GTDB): domain Bacteria; phylum Verrucomicrobiota; class Verrucomicrobiia; order Chthoniobacterales; family DASVRZ01; genus DASVRZ01. The sequence continues at coordinate 10,805 of JAYVOE010000078.1, forward strand.
CCACTCGTCGCGCTTCGGCCAGCGCATGTAAGCCTCGGTGTAGCCTGCGGCTGGCGGGTGTTAGCTTTTGAAAATCCACTGACGCATTTTTTCGGCCACGGAATTTCCATACGAGTTGCATGCGATTCACTTGATGCCATTTCCCGGCTTCGCAAACGCCGGGTCCATTCGTGGATCGATCTCACGGGTAACGCGGTCAACGCCCTGGCTCTGCGTATCGCCGGGGTGCGAGAAGTTTCGTCAATCATCACGCGAGGAGGAAGCAGCTCGATTCACTGCGGAATTCCTCATCGACCGTTTGAAAATGAATACGAATTCCGTGCGTGGCTGGCTGATTATTTTGGCTGCGCACTCGATTTTTCCGTTTACCAGCGTCTGGCTGTTTCGTCGCCTTCTGGCCCAATCGTTCTAGCTATCACCACCTACAATCGCTGGAAAAGCTGGCCGCTGACTAACTTCCACAAAATCGCACAAGCCTTTCCGGAAAAGTCTTTCGTTGCAGTCGGTTCATTGAAGGAAATCCCCGCTCACGATCTCGCTGACTGGGCTCTGTTGCGTTCGTTAACGAATGTTAGCAACCAGCTCGATGCCCTGGATCTTCCACAACTCGCCAGCACGATCGCCAGCGCCCGTGCATTCATTGGAAACGACAGCGGCGGCACACATTTCGCCAATGCTTACGAGAAAAAAGGCGCCGTCATTTTTGGCCCGACCATGTCCGACACCTGGCACAATCCTCGCTCCCGACTGAAGCTTTTCCATGACCAAAGCTGCCCGTATTATCCCTGTAAAGTATGGAAGTGCGATCGGCCCGAGCAATGGTGCATGACTTCCACTTCTGCCGAGATAGTCATTCAACATCTGCGAACCATACTTGCCTAACATGAAACTAGCAGTCGCGCTTGCGGACCATTTTCAGCGGAGTTACAAGGCATTCACCGGCTTTAAAGTTTTTGGGTGGAGTTGGACACCACTCTGGTTTTTCTATCTGTTTTCTCCTCTGCTCTCCCGAATCTTGCGGCCACAAGAATGGTCTTGTAAACTCTGCCGGTTTCGCACCGACCAAGGCGACGCTTACACTTTTGCTAATATTTTAGAAGACTATCCGGTCGACGATGTTAGCAGCGCTTTGAATGGCGTCGAGAAAGTCATTGATGCCGGAGCTAATGTTGGTGCGTTTTCATTGTTAATACAGAAGCTCGCCGATGGTCGGCTTTTGGAAATTGTGGCGCTGGAACCGATGGACGATAATGTGGCGCTGCTCAAGCGCCAGCCCTTTGCTAAGTCCATGACTGTACTAGCCGCTGCGCTTGGACCGATCGATGGCTACGTGACGATGCAACGGGGATTTAACTCCGTGACTCATCGCGCGGACTTTAAGAATGTCTCTGATGAAGACCAAGTGCCAATGTTTGGATTGGCTGGCCTTTGCGATCGGCCCACGCTGTTGAAGATGGATATCGAAGGTGGCGAACATGCCGTGCTAGCTGCGGGTCTGCCGGAAAATGTTACCGCGCTTTTCCTGGAGTGGCATCCCATTGCCGGCGAGGAAACGTCTGATCCGAGAAACTTGATTAAACATGGCCAATGGAAGCTGGTTTCCAAGGACATTTATGGTTCATCGATGTGGTTTTGGCGGGCGAAGGAAGCGTAAGATCGCGTTTTTCAAATTTAAGATGCTACGAATCGAAATCGGCAAACGGAGACTCCAGAAAACACGCTGCGCCGGACTAAAGCCGTAGTAAAGGTGACGCTCGGACCAATCATCGGCTGCCTTGAAAACACGCTTCTCCTTCGGATGCTGCAAAGGAAATTTCATCGGAGTTACAGACATATCCGCGCGCCGGTCGTCGGCTTTGGTATGAGTGGCGTTCGCATCGAAGCCGAGATTTTTAACGAGGTTGGTCTGCGGAATAATGCAGGCCATTTCCGATTTCCAGCAGGCATATTGCCACGCCACATCCCAAGTGTTCAGACCGCCACTGTTAGCATGGCTGTCGTCCAGCATGCGTTTCCAATAGTTAAGTTGCGGACCTTTGCCTGTGATGTTTTCCAGCCAGTTATTTTTGCGGAGCGTAGGCCAGTCTGACATCGTTGGATCCATCCTTTCCCATGCTCTCCGCCACGTTGCCCAACCCCAGATGTGACAGAACCTGGAATAGTAGTAACTGTCGGCAATGTGAAAGTTTCCGTCGAGAAAATGATCGCCACTAATCATTCCAACATGCGGGTCGTCTTGATAATGCGTGAGTAGCTCCGAACAGAACGGAAAAAAACTAGAATCCGGCACACAATCATCTTCCAAAATAATGGCGCGCTCGACTTGGCTGAAAACCCAGGCAAGACCTTCTAGAACGTTTTTTCGGCAGCCTAGATTCGTATCTGAGAAACGAAATTTTGCATCGCAGTTCCAGTCGATTCTTTGGCAGATTTCTCGGACTTGCCGGCAAAGAGAAACGTCGTTTGGTCGATCTGAACGCGGACCGTCTGCGATGACTAACAAACGTTCTGGCTGAGCTGCGCGAATGCGTTCAAAGACAGCGGCGGTGGTTCCTGGTCGGTTGAAGACTATGAACACAACCGTCTCGTGAAGAGGCGAAACACTCACAAGTTTTCCTTCCTAACTGAAGCGCGGCAGACGGCAAAAAGATCTTTCAAGCCATAGAGAAATATCGACCTGACCTGGATGAGAAATATGGGCCGGGTTGATTTGTGAACGGAGTTCAAAAGGAATGCCGAGCAGCCGTAGGAGATTAACGTCGCCCAGGCTGCACCCTTCGCTCCATAGGTTGGAATCCAGATGAGGTTGAGCAGGATGTTGATGGCGACTCCCGCGATGGTGCGCCACGTGGCAAGCCATGTTAGTTTTTGAAAAATATCGAAGCCACTTTGTGCGATGCCTAGGAAAATGAAGAGGCTCGACCATGCATGAATTTGAAGCAAAGGAGCTGATGCGCGATAAGCTTCACCAAAAAGGAGAACGATCAATTCCGGCGCGAAATAGGTAAGGAATGAAGCGACGACTAGTGCCATGAGAAACGCAGCCTGCATGGTGACCTGATATTTTTTCCAGAAGGATTCGCTCTCGAACATTTGCCAGCGACCGATCTCGGGAAAAAGTGCTGCGGCGAGTGCCAGTGGTATGAAAGCCCACATTTCGGAGAGTTGGGCAGCGACTCCGTAGAGTCCGGTTTGGATGGGGCCGACCATGCGTCCTAACATGATGACGTCGGCTTTCATGTAGAGGATGATGGCGAGCGATGAGACTAACAATGGAAGTCCCTCGCGCAGCATTTGGGAGCGGTTCGGTAGCGGAGCTGGTGACGTGTCTCTGGCGGGTTTGTTGCGGAGGAAGATGATGAGCAAACCAACAGCTGCAATGATTGTTTCGACGATTTCCAATGAAGCGATAGCGATCAAACTCGGATGAAAATTTAACCAGCAGATTTTCATCACCAGCGCTAGAAGAAGCGGGAGCGCGCGGCCTAGAAAGATGAGCCACATTTTTCCGGAGGCTTGGAAGTATAAATCGATGACTTCGATTGTCTGCGATAGTAATGAAACTCCCATCACAGCGGAAACTATTAGCATGAGCGGCTGTCGTGGAAACAACGCGGCGACAGTCAGTAATAGGCAACCATATGCAGCAAGGAATGCGGTAAATTTGACCCCTACTCCCCGCCAAAGGATGGATCTAGCTTGGTCCGGATTTTCGACTAGGTGTTTCACCAAGATGCGGTCCAATCCCAATGTGGAAAAGACGCCGAACACGCGCACCAATGAAAAAGCGGCGAGATAGATTCCTAACTGTTCCGGTGTTAGAGAACGCGCGAGTAACAGCAGCCAAAGACCGGCAACGGCGGTCTTGCAGCCTTGGGTGAGAATCGATGCGACTCCGTTGGAATGAAGCACTTTTTTTCGGCGCCGTGCTATTTCATCCGAACTGAAGGAAACTTCATTCATGGCGGGCCCGAGCGATCACTTCATCGGGCATTTGCTGCGCTTCCAGAATTTCTGTTCCCGCGAAATCTTTCACGGAATAACTGAGTCGAGTTAGATAGGAATGGCAGAGGTGCTTTTGCTCGTTGCCGTGCAGCGCGAGGAAGATGATGGGATGTGCGCGTTCGAGATATGCGGTGAGTCCTTCCAAGACCTGGCTTTCACCGCCTTCGACATCGATTTTCAGAAAGTCTGGTGGTGGGAGATTGCCGTCGTTGATTGCGCTGTCGAGTTGAAGAGTCGGGACGCGGTATTTTCCAACGGAGTTAGAGTTGATTCTGCCTTGGAAATCGCTCGCGCCGACATCGAAGGACATAAGTCCATTGTTAGCAGCGACGGCGAGTTGCAGGACCTCGATGTTAGTTAGACGATTTAGCGCAATGTGACGGAGGAGTTTTTCGACGTTTTTTCCGAGTGGTTCGAATGAGAGAACCTTTCCCGTTTCGCCCACCATTCGCGAGAGTCCTAGCGTGTAGAAACCAGCGTTTGCGCCGATGTCGTAAACGGTCATTCCGGGCCGCACGACTTCCTTGAGAGCGCGCTGTTTTTCGGACTCGTAAAAGCCCATCCATTCGGGTGCGTTGGCGGCACCGCGAAACCAGCGCAGGCCTTTGTTCATGCCAGAAAATACGGGCATTGGTGTGCGTGCCGGGATGAGGTGAAACACGCGTCCCGCGAGCCAGAGGAGTCGTTCGCGGGAGGTCATAATGGAACGCCCGCCAGCTCTGGCAGCGGACTTATTTTACTAACTAGATCGCACCAGCAGCTTAGAGAATTTTCCGGCGGTTGGCTGGTGATAATTTCCAATTCCTGAGTCATCGCACCAGCGAATCCGGTGGGAACGATTTTTCGTTCGAGTGCGATGCTATTCCAGATTTTTGAGGGAAAGACCGCGTGCTGAATTTCGGGATGTCCGGCGACGAGATGTGTGTCGCATTCCTGGAGAGTGCGCTGTAACTCGGCTTCATTTTTGAAGGAGCCGCGGTTGGGCAACCACTCGGGAAGTTGCGCGACTCCGGGGCCGTCAGCATGGAGTTTTATCTCGTATCCGGCGTCGAGGAGTTCGCGGCATTTCGCAACGAACGACGGAAGATGATGCCCATAGCCAAAGTTGCCGGCGTAAAGAGCGGTTTTTGATTTGGGTTCCAATCGATTCTGCGGGAAGTGGATCGTCGGCCAATTACGGATCACTTGGATATTGTTTCCATCGCCATAAATATTGCCAGCCGCTTTTATGACGCGATCCCATTTGGCTAGTTGGCGGCTCCACCAGGTGCGAATCGGGGCTCGGAGAAACGCTGGATAATCCCAGACGCCGCGGATGAGTTCGGGGTAATAGTCCTGCAGCCAGTAGATGGAAATGGCGCCGACCTGGCGGATGACTTTGGCGAGCGATAACGTGGTCGGCGGCGCGCTGGTGACGATGACGATGTCGTTTTTTTTGACTCGAGTTCCAATGTATTCAGCGAAGGCGTGGTGGACGGAATAGTATTCGCGGAAGGCGGAAAGATGACGCCCGCGTTTGCCTTGGAAATGCGGGACGATGATGCGCGGAACGGGCGGTTCCGTTCGCTCGGACTTGCGATAACAGCCGGAGCCGCCAACGAGGCGCACGGTGTGACCTGCGTTTTGCAAGGCGACGGCTAGTTGTTCGGCGTAAACGCCCGTCGGTGCGCCGTCTGGCCAGAGGTATTGATTCAGGATGTGGACGACCGGCATTGCGGCTATTCAACTCGCATCCGCACGATCGATCCAGCTTGCTGTGAAATGGTCGGCGCGCCGAATTTTCTGAGCTGAATGTGATAGGCCTCGCGGTGATAGCGCAAGTTGGATTCGAGTAACAGTCCAGCGAGGAAAACGACGGTCGAAAGGCTGACGATGCTGGCCGCCAAAATTGCGAGCGGCAGACGACCGATGAAGCCACTGGTGAGGAATTCGTAGATCGGCAATGAGCCTGCAGCGAAGCCGAGAAAAAGCCCGATCGCAGCGAGTGCGCCAAAGAAACCGAGCGGACGGTAATCGCGGAACAGCACGAGCAACACGCGGAGAATGCGGAGTCCGTCGCTGACGGTTTTTAGCTTGGAGACAGAACCTTCTGCTCGGCTGCGAAATGGCACCGGCACTTCAACGGTGGAGAATCCTTTGTCGATCGCCTGAATGGTGAGCTCGATTTCCAACTCAAAGCCGCGAGAAAGAACGGGCACGTGTTGATAAAATCGGCGGGAAAACAGTCTCAAGCCTGAGAAAAGATCGTAAGGTTTGTAGCCGAAAACGGTTTTCAGGACGCCAGAAAAGATCGACATGCCGAACTGATGCATGGGCCGAAAGACCTCGCCGCCGATCTGTGCGCTGCGAATTCCCGTCACCATATCGATCGGCTGGCGGCAATATTCCTCGAACAAAATACGCGCTCCATCGGCGGGATAACTTCCGTCGCCATCGACCATCAGAACGAGGTCGGAATCGATCAGCGCGAGGGCTGTTGCCACGGCGGTGGCCTTGCCGCGACGGCGTTCGGTGATGACTTCCGCTCCCGCTTCGGCGGCGCATTTCGCCGTCGCGTCCTCCGAGCCGTTATCCACAACGAGAATGCGCGCGGTGGGAAATTCCTGGAGATATTCTGCGACGACCGCGCTGATGCCGAGTTCCTCGTTGAGGCACGGAATCAGGATGGTGAGGGATGGCTGGTTCATGGTGGTGTCGTTTTAAGGAACATCTTCCGTGCCACGCGTCATTACATTGTAGCTCGACTGTAAAAAAAACTGCCGTCTTGTCGATGCGTGTTAGGTGGTTTATGGCTTCTCTATGTTCACCGAGGAAAATTCCGAGGATTACGTGCCGATCACGGTAATTGGGAAATTCCCCATTTACGCCACGGAGTTGCTTATCATCATCCACGTCGCGAGCATGATTTTTTTCGCGCTTTGGGCGGCGATTTCCGGCCAGCCGTTGGGTGGGACGTTTTTGGACTTGATTGCCGCTTACAGTCCGAAGTTCATCGTTGAGCAATTCCACATTTGGAGACTCGTCTCTTACTCGATTCAAAATTACCCGTCGATCTGGTTTGCGATCGGAATGCTGATGCTCTGGTGGTTTGGCCGTGAAGTGGAGAAATTCTACGGGCGACGCAATTTCCTGATCGCTTACGCCGCGTTAGTCCTCATCCCGGCGGTGGTCGGCGTGCTGCCGTTTTTCCGATTTTCATTAATCGGACCGCAACAGGCGCACTTTGCGATTTTCATCATGTTCGCTGCAACGTATCCCAGCGTTTTGCTGCTATTTAACATTCAGGCCAAGTGGCTCGCCTGGGCGTATCTGGCAATTTACACGCTGGTTCATCTAGCCGCGCGAGATCTGAACGGTCTGGCTTTACTCTGGCTGACGGCGTTTCTAGGCTACGGAATGACTCGTTATTTAGGTCGCGGCGAATGGCTCCCCGAGCGTGTGAGGGAAATGCTGCCGACATTCGGCAAGCCGAAGTTCACCGTCGTGAAATCGGAGCCAGTTGACTCCAACTCCGATGATCCTGTTTCCTTGATCGATCCGATCCTGGAAAAGATCGCTCGCAAAGGTCTGTCGAGTTTGTCCGCCAAGGAACACGCCGCGTTGCGGGCAGCCAGCGGAGTCTTGCAAAAAAAAGGCGGGAGTTAGATCGATGTCTACGCCCGATCTCAAGAACCTCATCCCGGATCTCAACAGCAACGCGTATGTCACGGCGATGTCGCATTTCTACCGTGGCGAACTCGGCCGCATCATGTCGTGGCGGCAGCGGTTGGACGTCACGACGAACTGGGCGATCACCTGCACGACGACGTTGATCACCGTTTCGTTCTCACTCCCGTCACTTCCGCACATCATCTATTTTTTCAACATCGTCATCGTCTGGATGATGCTCTGGATCGAGGCGCGGCGTTATCGGTTTTACGATGCGTTTCGAGCTCGGGTGAGAATGTTGGAGTCCCATTTCCTCGTCCCGATTTTACTGCAAAACCAGCACTTGCTCGAGGGCGAATGGCGGAAATTGGTCTGCGAAGATTTGATCTTGCCGTCGTTTAAAATCACCGTTCTGGAAGCGGTCGGACGCCGCATGAAGCGAAATTACATCTTCCTGTTTGCCATCATTTTAGTCGCGTGGCTGACGAAAATCTTCATTCACGCCGATCCGAAAATCAGCAATTTTCACGACTTCTATCATGCTCTCGGCGTGTCGCACATTCCGAGCTGGCTGGTCGCCGGACTTTTTGTTTCGACTTACACCGCAGTCATCGTCATCACGATTTACATCGCGAAAAATAGCTCGGGCGAAGTCAACGAATTTGGCGGCAACCGCCCGATGTGGAGAATATGACCGGAACGATCGGGCAACTTCGGGAAATCGTTACGAAACTGCGTGGACCAGACGGTTGTCCATGGGACAAGGAACAAACGGCAGCCTCGCTGATTCCGAGTTTTGTCGAGGAAGTCTATGAGGTCATCGACACGATTGATCGGCAGGATCACAACCATTTGCGCGAGGAGTTGGGCGATATTTTGCTGCACGTGATCTTTCAGGCGGACATCGCGAGTGACGCAGGACATTTCACGTTTGACGATGTGCTGGTGGAAATTTGCGAGAAGCTGATCCGTCGTCATCCGCACGTTTTCGGCGCGGGAAAAATGACCGATACCTCGGCTGTTTTGAAGCAATGGGAGGAAATCAAGCTCGCGGAGAAAGGCGGCGTGGCGAAACGCAAATCGCTCCTTTCCGACGTGCCGACTTCGTTTCCGGCATTGATGCGCGCAGCCAAATTGCAAGGCAAAGCTGCGAAGGTCGGCTTCGATTGGCCGAATGCGGAACCGGTGTTTTCCAAGATTGAAGAAGAGGTCGCCGAACTCCGGGAAGCCATCGCAGATAACGATGCAACTCAAATGGAAAACGAGTTGGGCGACGTGCTTTTCACCGTCGTCAATCTGGCCCGCAAATTGAAAATCGATCCCGAACTCGCTCTCCAGCGTGCGTCGAACAAATTCACCTCCCGTTTTTCCAAAGTCGAACAACTCGCCGAAGCCGAAAAACAGGACCTGAAATCGCTTTCGCTCGATCAACTCGACGAACTCTGGAACACCGCGAAGAGCGAACCGGTCGCATTTTAGGGTTTGCAGCCTGAGCGTCAGGCATTTACCTTCCGCGCCTCATGCAAACCACTCTCATTTTACTCAAACCCGACTGCGTTAAAGGCGCACACGTTGGCGAAGTCATTGGCCGCTTTGAAAGCGCCGGATTCCAAATCGCTGGCTGCAAAATGCTTTTCGCGACCGACGCCCTCCTCCACGAGCATTACGCGCACATCGCCAGCAAACCGTTTTTCCCAGAAGTCGTGGAATTTATGCAATCCAGCCCGGTCATCGCTCTAGCGATTCGCGGCGACAATGTGGTGGAAAAAGTCCGCGATTTGCTCGGCCCGACCGATTCCAAAAAAGCCGCTCCCGGCACGATTCGCGGCGATCTCGGCAAGGACGTGATGATTAACGTCGTCCACGCTTCCGATTCTTTAGAGAACGCCGCAGTCGAGCTGAAACGCTTCTTTCTCGACTCAGAAATTTTTTAAGTTGCCCATTGCGGCAGATCGTTCAGCGTTTGGAATCATGAGTTTTCCCCGACCTCTGCTTTCTTCGATCGTTGTGTTTTCGCTGGCCGGCTCGATCCTAGCCACATCGATCACGGGCGGCGGCGAGACGGTGGAAACAACGCCGACGCCACGACCCGGATTTTCCCAGCCAGTCGGTGAGGCGACCCCAACTCCGATGGAAACTCCGGCTGAAACGGTGGAACCTACACCGGAATTGGCGCAATCCATGGATCTGAAACGGCTTTTAGACGGGGCCCGAATTGATTTCCGGAATAAAAATTACGACGATGCGCTGGAGAAAGTTCGCAAGGCCGAGGCTCTGAAACCTGACCAGCCCGAGATCATCAATTTCCGCGGAGCCATCTATGCGGAGACGGGGCGTTATCCCGAAGCGGTCGCTCTTTACGAGAAATCGCTCGCCATTAATCCGAACAGCTTTTGGCCCGCTTTTAACATTGGCGAAGTGGATTTTATCCAAGGGAAATACGCCGATGCACGGGTGAAGTTCCAGAAGATGCTGGATAAATTGCCGAAGAACGAACTTCTTCGGTTCAAAATCGTGTTGACCTATCTGCTGGAAAAAGATGACAAGGCAGCCAAGGCGGAACTGGATAAATTCACGTTCCCAGCGAACACGGCAGCACGCGAATTTGCCATGGCCGCTTGGGAATTTTCCCATGGCAATCCAGAAAAAGGAAAGGAATGGGTGGACTCCGGGACGCGGATTTTTGGTTTGAGCCGCACGGATTTCACTTATGAAACCTTGGGCGATTTGAAATGGGTTCCCCTGCCCCGACCGACCCCCAATCCGTCGAGATAAAAAGGGCTATCTTTCCCGAATCGGGAGACTCGCCCCATCCATCCATGTGGAGCCGATCATCATGGATCGTGGAAACGGCGGAAGGCCGGATTCATTGCGATGGATTTGGCCAATGAGAATATCCACGGCCGCCGCTCCGACTTTGTCGTTATTTTGATTCGTGCCCGCCCAATCGGTGAGTTTTGGGTCCCAATCGAGGTGGGCGAAACCGACTCGATCGCCGCCGGGAAGTTTTTTGGCCCATTCTCGGAGGATCACCTTGTCCGTTAAAATCGCGTCCGGCTTGGTTTTCTTAAACCAATTTCCAAAGGCCGTCTCATCCGTGAAATAAAGCAGCGGCAAAACCGTTTTTGCGTCGGGATTTTTTTGAGCCGTATGGTACCCGGCTGAAAAACGGTATTCGACGGCGCGGTCCATCTGCTCGGAAATGACCATGCCCGGACGCGAGTAACCGTGTTTGAAAATTTTTTCCATCGCAGTTAGGGCGGTATCGTACTGATCGTTGCAAGCGTAGTGCGGCGATGGGTTCACCAGCTTCCGGCCGATCGCCACACTGGCGAAACCGGGAAAAAGCGCATGCTCCTCAGGGTCTATTGACGAGTCATCAAAAACTGCTGCCAAAATGATGCCGCGAATGTTGCGCGACTGAAGGATTTTCAGACGTCGCGCCGGGTTGATCTCCGGCTCATGCAGCCAGAAATAGTCGATTTCGTAGCCGAGTCCATGAGCGCGCTCCCTGGCTCCTCGCAGCCAGCTTTGGAAGGTGGAAAGTGATTTGAGTTCCGCGTCGTCGGGACAGGCATTGAGAAAAGCGAGGGTTGCTTGAAACTTCGGTTCCCGGCTGGAGCGAAGCTGCGCCATGAGGTTGGCGACGGTCGGATTGCTGCGGTAGCCGAGACGTTCCGCGACCTCTTTGATTTTGCGCCGCGTTTCCGGTCGAATCCGGGGATCATCACGTAAAGCGAGGGAGACTGTCGCCTTACCGACGCCAGCTTGGGTCGCAACATCTTGCATTCGGGGTTTTTGCACTTTGAACTGTATTCTGGGGATTCCCGTTTGGGTAGGGCAAAATTTGTGATATTTTCCCAAAGTCCGATTTTTTAGAGGAACGTATCTTTATTGGACCATGCCCCCATGCGCAAACTCGCCCGCTTTCTCCTCCTTCTCTGCTTCCTCCAGAGTCTGCCCGACTCACTCCGGGGCGAGGCGATGCTGCAATATTTCAATACGAGTTGGAGTGAAATCACCGACAAAATGCCGGAGCTCGCCGAGGCCGGCTACGATTCGCTCTGGGTGCCGCCGCCGACCAAAGGCAGCGGTGGATTGTCCGTCGGCTACGATCTTTGGGATCGCTTCGATCTCGGAAGCAAAGATCAGCGTAACACGGTCAGCACCCGATACGGCACCGAGAGCGATTTGCTTCGCATGGTGGAAACCGCGCATCGCTTCGGCATCCGGGTGTATTTCGATAATATCATGAACCACAACGCGTTCGATATTCCCGGCTATAACGCTGACACTCCGATCGATATTTATCCGGGGATGGTGCCGGAGGATTTTCACCTCAAAAAGACGGGCGACGGATTTTATCGCAAATAGGATAACACCCGCAGCTATGGCGACGCCTGGCAGGTGCAACATCTCGGGTTGGCGGATCTGATCGACATTGCCCAGGAACCGGCCCCACGAACGAAAACTTTGGTGCCACCGAAGGCTCCACGTTTCCCAAGATCAAGTTCGTTCGCCAGCCAGACAATCCCGAATACTACGCCTATAAACCTGATGGGACTTACGTTGGATTCGGGCCCGGCAATGGAATTACCACGGCGATGCTCACCGACCCGGCGAACGCCAATGTTTACTCTGAGCGCGTCGAGGATTTCCTCAATCGCGCCGCTCGCTGGCTGATCGACCGCACCCAAGTCGATGGTCTTCGGATGGACGCGGTGAAGCACGTCCGGGGAGATTTCTTTGGGGCAACAGGTGCCGGGGCCGACACCAGCGACTACGGCTACACGGGACAGATTCAGCGTCAGTTCAATCTCACTCGTGGCTTTAGCGATGCGAACCATCGGGACACGGTTTTTGACACGGAAAAACCACGCGACGACGCCATGCTTTTCGGCGAGCACCTCGGCGAACCTCCCGGTTACAGCGACTATTTGAATACGGGAATGCGGCTGGTGGATAACCAACTTCGCCAAAACCTGAACGACAAACTGGGCAATCCTTCCAATGGGTTGAACGGCTACGACTCGCCGGGAGCCGGTGGTTTTTCTCCTGAGACCGGCGTCATGCACGCGCAGAGTCACGACAACGACTACGCCTCGCGGCCAGAGTTGCAGCAGGCGTTCTATTACACTCGGGCCGGGCTCGGTCTGCTCTACACGGATGGCAATAATCAGGCGGAAACGCTGGGCGAAAGCGGCGGCGCATTTCCACGTCACTCGAATACAAATTTCCTCGGTCAATACGGCGACGTTCGTATTCCGAACTTGCTCTACATCCACAATCAATTTGCGCGCGGCTACCAGGTTGGTCACTATTCTGACGCGGATTACGTCGCCTACGAGCGCATCGACAAACGTGAGAAACCGACGATGACCGATGCCTACGGCGTGACGATGCTGTTCATGTTGAATGACAACTACGCCAACGGCCAGGCGCGTTCGTTTGCGACGAGCTTTCCGGCAGTTTCATTTGGGTCCAATGCGTATCTCTACAATTACTCCAGCTACGGCAGCGGCTTCTTCAAATATGCATCCGAGTTAGGTTCGACTGTGGTCCCGCCCGGCGGCTACTTCGCGTTCTCCTGGAAAAATCCCGATCCCTCCAATCTCTGGGCCAACGGCGGCGGAAAGCCGATTACGATTCTGCAAAACGGCCAGCCCATCGGCTCCATGAGCTACGTTCGCAAAGACGGCCGCGACGGCGATAAGGCTTTCAACCCTTACAATCTGCCGGACACGAACAAAACGGATTTGAGTTACACTTATACCGTGCCGCGCGTGACCAACGGCACGAATCTGTCCTTCGTCGCACGCACCGACGGCTCCGCCGAAAACATCCTCCTCGAACTCGACGGCGGCATCGACATTAACTCACAAATTCCGCTCGGCCCCGTCACTGGCGACAAGCGCGACAACCCTCCCGCAATCGCGACCGACACCTTTCTCGGCTACGAGCAAATGCAGTTTGACCACCGGCAATACGCCGAAAAATTTGCCGCGACGGACACTGCTCGCTGCACCTTCGGATCGGCGGGCGCAGAGACATTCACTGGCGGCGGCGCGACCATCAACGGCTTCGGCACCAATCCCCAGGACGCAGACGCAGCAGGATTCGTTTATCACGATCCCAATGCAGGCTTTAGCGGCTGGAGCGGAACGGCCGACACCAAACAATACAACGTCAGCGGTTCGACTGTTAACATTTGGGCGAAAACCAACTCAGTCGGCGGCGGTTATCTGATGTTCATTTACTACACCACCGACGGCACAAATCCCGAAGGCGCAGGTGGAGTCGGCAACGGCAGCACCACCGTCGAATCTATCTACGTTTCTCCCAACACAACCCCAGACAATGGTAACTGGTGGCGCGGTCAAATCTCGCCCGTCCCGACCGGCACGCTGAAATACAAAATCGGCATCTACAAAGACAATTCTCCAGGTGCTGTGCCGAGCATTTTCCCAACGGGCGCAACCGAAGTCGCCAGGAAAAAGAACATGATGACCGTGTTCAAAATCAACAACTTCAACGCCGTCACCGCTCCTTATCGTCCGCATAACGATTATGGAGCAACCGTCACCGGCCTCAGCGAAGGCTTCCATTTTCTACGTGCTCGCGCCTTCCTCAATCGCGCTGGTCGCGCCTCCATTTACAACACGTTTACCCAGACGTTTTATTACGACGCTGAATCGCCTCAAAGTGAAATCAAATTTCCGGCCACCGACGGCTCGACGCTGAATGGCCAGACTTACGGCATCGTCGCTCGTGGCGATGTGAGCGTCAAAGACGCCTGGATGCATATCGACGACATGGATTCCACGAATGACGATGTCGTTACACGGGTCGCAAATGGAAATGGCACCGGGTTTGAGCCGTTCGTTGATACCAAGATTAATGACGTTTACAACGGCACTTGGGACACGGGCGAGACCTTTACCGACCTGAACGGCAACGGCGTTTGGGACAATAACGTTCCAGCCTGGATCAAAATTAGCGAAGTCACACCGAGCACCACCATTACCAGCACTTATCCACGCGAATGGCGTGCCGATTATCGCAACATTGCCGCCAGCGGCACCGGCGCGATCAAAGTCCGGTTGCGCGAACTATCGTCCTCCAACAACCTTTTTGATTCGAGTTCCAACGATATCAGCGACGCCACCGGTCATTTCACCACCCTCATCCGCACGTTCACCGCAGCGGGCGATCCGCAACGGATGTTCATCGCGTTTCCATCGACGGACGGCCAGACGGTTGGCGAAGGCTACGTTATGAAAGTCCGCTTCAGCGACTCCCTCGGAAACAATGTGGATGACGCGACGCTCAAGAGCCGTTTCGTGGTGAAAATCGCCAGCAGCGAATCCGGCGCAATGACCGGATTGGTCACGCAAAGCGCCGCTAGTTTCCAGATCATTCGCGGGTCCGCTTCCGGCTCCGATGACCTCGCGTTTACCATCCCGAATCTCTACAACGGCTTACCGGATTTCGTTCACACGATCCAAGTGACACTCACTCGCCCGGGTAATTCGGCGCTGGTCACCACACGTCAGGTCAAAGCCACGCCGACTGCGCAAGGGTCGTTCGTCACGATTAAAAACCCACCGGAGTTCGATTCCGATGGCAAACGTTACGAAATCATCCTTCCTGACGTTGCCAACCCGACACCGGCTCAACGGCAGACCACCATCGCCATTGAGACTAGCACCGACGTTCAATCGGTTAACATCACCTTTGCTAACAATGCCAGAACAGCCACGCTCGCGACCTCTACGGAGACCGCGTTGAAGGCATTTGTTAGTGTCACCAATGGCAGTGCTAACATCACTGGCACTGAGCAAACTCTCACCGGCACACTGACTTCCAGCGGCACTAACGTCACCGGCACTGGCACCGCTTTCACGAGCGAACTTTCCATTGGCGACATCATTCGAGTTGGAACGAATTCACTAACAGTCGCCACTATTCCAAGTGCCACCAGCCTGGCCGTCTCGCTCGCGCCGACCACTCCATTTATAAATGCCGTAGGCTATCTCCAACCGCAGTTCGATCAGAATCTTTCTGTCGGAAACATCCTCCGCATCGGCTCGACGACTTACACCGTTTCGCAAATCAATTCCGCCTCCAGTGTCACGCTGAATTCCAATTACACAGGTAGCACTGCAACTGGACTCACCGTCTATCGCGTCGATGGAAATCCGGTGGTTGTCGGCAGTAAAAAGAACTGGACCTTCAACTGGACCGGCATGACCGCTGGCTCTTTCACGTTCACCGCAACGGCGCATCCCGCAACAGGTTCCGATGTTACCGCCACCAGAAATGCGACGGTGCTTTTCCGGCAAATCGTCGCCAGCGATCCGAACGATCTCGACGATGACGACGATGGCATTCCGGACATCAATGAGACGACGACCACCGCGTTGCCGACAACCAACGCCGAGACTTGGAAGAGCTCCGAAGTGCTCGCGTATTACACGAACGGCCATACGAACCCATTAGGCCCTGACTCCGATGGAGACGGCTTGCCCGACGCTCTTGAACTTGGCCAACGCACAGCCTCCAATCCGCCAACCGATCCCGCTGCGGACACGAACGGCGATGGATTCAAAAACTTCATCGGCGACCTCGATCCTCCTTTCTACAACACGCTCGGTGCGGATTATCCGAATGATAATCCCAACTCTAACTACGGTCGTGTGCCGAATGTTAACAGCTCCAGCGAAGGCGGCGATCGTGCTGCACTTAAGGGCGGCACTACCACCAGTCCAAACGATCCCGACTCGGATCACGACGGCATCATGGACGGCATCGAAGACGCCAACCACAACGGCTGGGTCGATGGCGACGGCGAAGTATTGCCGCCTACATTTCTCCCTTACTCCACTCGTAAATGGCCCAATGGAAAAATGGACCCCGGCGAAACCTGGACCGAAACCGATCCAAATAATTCCGACACCGACGGTGACGGATTACAGGACGGCTACGGCGAAGACAAAAACTTCAACGGCTTCATCGACGGCGATACTAACAAAAACCGCATCTACGATTCCGGCGAACTCTGGAGCGAAACCAATCCCCTTTCCGCAGACACCGACGGCGACGGCTTGCCCGATGGCTGGGAAGTCAACAACGGTCTCGACCCGCTCGACAACGGCACGACTAACATGCGCACCGGCGGCGCAGGAAATCCCGTCAACGGAGCCAGCGGCAACCCCGATGGCGACACCATTCTCGTCAACGGACAACCAGTTCCTTACACGAATATTCTGGAGCTAACCAATGGCACCGACCCGCAAACTCCTAACACTATTTTGCCTCCACCGCCCGGCTCCATTGTCATTGGACCACAAGCGCCGGTTACAGTCGGCGCAGTCACTAACCTCAAGGAATTTACTGATTGGACTTCCAACGATCTCATCGCCCTCGACGAATACGATGGCGACGGCACTAACAATCAAGGCGGCGACATTTACCACGCCAACGACGGTTTTGATTCGAGTCGCGACCTAACGGCATTTTACGCGCACGACGGTGGCGATACCGCAGTTGGTGGCGACGGAAACTTTTATTTCCGCGTGGACATGGAAGATCTCGTGGCCAATGCAGAAGCCGGAAATCTGGACATCTACGTCGCCATCGACACCGGAAATCCAGACGTGGGCGAATTCAACTTGCCGGATGAAGTCGACACCGGAACCAACATGCGCTGGGAAGCTGTCGTAGCCTGTTATTCGACTAACAATGGCCGCGTTTATATTGATACCAACCCTACCAGCAACACCACGGCAATTGGGCAAAATCTAGCAAATTTCGGCGTGATCTCGCGCGATCAGACCGCCGCAAACGGCTTCAAGAAAGCCTATTACAATTCCGACCTCGACTCCGTGGAATTCTCGATCAGCCGTCAGGCTTTGCGCGATGCGGGATGGAACGGCGATCCTAACGTTCTGAACTTCCAAGTCTTCACCACAAAAGACGGCACAGGTGATAGCCCGGTCGGCCCGGGAAATATTGGCGGCCGCTCTGACATTCGCGACACGATCTACGACGACTGGATTGCGTCGGATTATTACAAGGATCAGACTAACATCGCTGGCAGCAAAAGCGTCCTAACATCGTGGTTCAGCACGCGCCCGAATCAACCCGCCGGACGCGGCTCGAACGATCGCGGCAAACGCGCGAAATTTGCATTCGTGTCCCATGTGAATCAGGCCATCGTTCCTGGAAGTCAGATTCAGGCAAAGATCAACAACGACGCTGGTGCCGGATATTACCGTCCGCTTGACGTCCACCAGGCGTATGCAGCTCCGCTCAATTTGCACATCACGCCGACTACCGCGTCCGCCATTCAGTGGGCCAAAGTCGATCCTGCAATCAACAAGCCGTATCTCGACGGCCCGACGTTTAACAACCGCATCCGGACACTTTCTCAGTCGAGTTCCATCGATATCCTGGGCACCACTTTCTCGGATCATCCTCTGCCGTATTTCACGACAAGCTTCAATACGGACAACGTGGCGTTGAGCGCGGATTTCCTCAGCCACATCTATGGCACCGCACCGTCCACGAAGGTTTTCTACGCGCCGGAACGCGTCTTCGACGGAGGCACTTTAAGCAAAATATCCGCGCTCGGTTTCACCCACACGCTGGTCGATCAAATGCGCCACATTTTGAAATGGTATGGCCGCAACTCCGCTCTCGGAAACGACGGCTACCGCATCAACGACATCAATGGCGTGAAGACGTTTGTGGTCAATGATGACGCCAGCGCATTCCGCTTTACTAACACTAACAACGGCCTTGGCTCTTCGTTGCGCGAACTAGCCAGCCGCAAGGCGCGCTCCGGCACTCAGGACCAAGTCGTCGTCATTGCTAGTACGATGGACGATTTCACCACCAAATCGAACGCCGACGCTTACGACAAAAACATCCGCTGGCTCGCTTCCCGTCCGTGGACGCAGATCGTTTCGCTCGATGATATCGCTCAAAGTCGACTGGATATTTCCGTTCCGCCCGATGGCACCAATGACACTTGGGGCACCGTCTCCCGCACGACGAATCCTAATTTAGTGAACGTCTCGCCGGTTTACCTCGATCACGCGACGCAGGAATCCTACGACCATTGGTATTTCGGTCAGACTGGCCTCGAAGAA
Organism: Spartobacteria bacterium; assembly: GCA_043758065.1. Lineage (GTDB taxonomy): Bacteria > Verrucomicrobiota > Verrucomicrobiia > Chthoniobacterales > DASVRZ01 > DASVRZ01. Next base: position 29,611 of record JAYVOE010000078.1, read on the forward strand.
TCGCTCTCCGCGAAAGTCTTCAACATCCGCGCAGGCTCGCCGTTGCCGCAGGCTTTTGGTCAGATTGGAACTAACAACACGATTCTTAACAGCGCCTGGAACTCGGTAGTGTCGGTCTCGCCGCTGAGCGATCTGCAATCTCTTGCGCGGGTAACGGCGCACGCTGCGATGTTTGTCACCGGTTTCCACGACCAGACTAACAACGATCTCTCCAAATTCAGCACCGGCTCTTACATCAATCCTGATACCACTTCCATGCCACTCGCGGGCTTCTCCAAAAACGCCCAATCGCAAGTGCGGCAGGCGGCGATTTATACTCGCGTCGATGCCTGGAGAAACTCCGCTAACTCCGGTGTTTATCTCAATTCCTCCACGGCAGAAACCAGCGATGTCGATCTCGATGGCGAGCCGGAATACATCCTCTACAACGACCGTGTTTTCGCTTTCTTCGAGCGGATTGGCGGACGTCTCGTCGGTGCCTGGGTGCGCGATGTTAACAGCGGCGAAGTCTTCCAAACGATTGGCAATCCGATGAGCTACTCCGGTTCCGAAACTGAAGATGAAGGCACTGCCAATACGATTTCCAGCGCAGTGGGCGCGTATCGCACTTCGGGCTTGAAAGATTGGTTTGCCACTCCGGCAGGTGCTAACTACGTGAACAATCTCTACACCGCCACCACTCCCGCGAGCGGCACGGGTTGGAAACTCACCAGTAGCGACAGCAAGATCAGCAAAACCATTACGCTAGCGCCCCGCCAGAGTGCGTTCCAAGTAAGCTACACCGTCGCACCGGAATTTACGCATCTTTACATCCGATTTGGACTCAGCCCAAATTTGGAAGACCTATTACTGAATGGTCAGACGAATCTTTCTAACCTCGTTACCAGTGCGCAGGAAGTGGACCTCTTTAACAACGCTCCAGGGAAACTGGTTCGCGCTTATGTTAGGACGGGTGGCAGCACTTACAGCGGCGCGAGTTATAACGCTTCCGCAGTCGATGATAACCCTGGAACTGGAATCAATTTTTCTACCTTGAACATGCGGAACCAGGCGCAAACGCATCAGATCGAACTTGATGGGAGTTCCACGGCTATCAGTTTCGCGCTCGGCTTTGAAACGGGCTCGACGGTTAGTTACGACAGTGACGGCGACGGCCTGCCCGACTGGTGGGAAACTTCATTTGGGTTAAATCCAAATGACGCCACGGGCAGCAACGGCGCGAATGGCGATCAGGATGCCGACGGGAAAACTAACATCCAGGAATTCATCCTCCAGACCTCGCCCATTGCCTTCGACAGCGGCTATCCACCAGTCACCGTTAGTGGCTCTAGCATTTCCTTCCCAACATTGCAGGGCCGCACCTATTAATTGCAATATCGCAATGACCTAACCACCGGCACGTGGCAATCGCTAGGAACTCCCGTCACCGGCACCGGCGGCAACGTCACCGTCCCCGACTCCACATCGTCAGGACAATCACGACGTTTCTACCGCCTGAACATTCAGCTCTCCCCGTAAAAAGAAAATCCCCATCCTTCTTTTAGCCGGTCTTTGTTGCGCTAGCGCCACCACATTGACAGTGGATGGACCTAACGGAATCGTTGACGCCAACTATTCTACATCTCACGTTTACGTTGATGAGATCGCGCAAACTTCTGTTCCTCTGACGTTTTTCCTAAATCCGCAGACTTCTAACGTCGCATTTGCTGAAATACTAACAAATCTGAATCGTCGCGAACGAGCCACGATGGATGCCAATGGCGACAGCATTGAAGACGGAATCGTATCTCCCAATGCAGATAACATTGCATCGGGAAATGATTCAAATTATTACAAAGCTTATACAATGACTTCGGTGACGGGTGGTTACACCCTAACTCTGAACGCCACAAAAACGGGCGCTTATCGCGCCACGGGGCGCTATCGTTTGATAGGCGAAACTTCAGGCTATCATTACTTTAATTCCGAAACCACTTCACCGAATGTATTTAAACGCGACCACGCCATTGTGGTCTCACCCAAATCAGCGCGCGACATCCAGCTTTACGAGATGAATCCGCTTACTATCATCGCGACTGGAACGCAATCCAATCAGCGCGGTAATTTCGCAGATCTAGCTAATGGTGTTAGCGGTGGGCCGCGCTTCAGTTTGCAATACGTCAAAGATTTGGGTTGCAACACACTCTGGTTCCAGCCGATTCATCCAAATGGAATCGCTGGGCGTCAGACTGATCCGACGACGAGTCAGCCATTTGAGGTCGGCTCGCCGTATGCGGTGAAAAACTTCTTCGAGGTCATGCCGCTAATGGCGAAGGACTTTACGCCAGGTGGATCGCCTTCCACGAACGACACACCTGCCGGACGCGCCCAAGCGATGACGGATTTTCAATCCTTCGCAGCCGCTGCAGACTCCGCCGGCGTCGCCATCATGCTCGATGCGCCTTTTAACCACACGAGTTATGACGCCGAGCTAGCTGCATTGGGACAGACCTATTTTGGGAATGGGGGCACTAACGCCAATACGGAATTCCGAAACACAGAGGCGCGATTCTTTTAGAGGACGAACGCCTACGACATGCGCGCTTTTGATTCGAGTTCCATCGCACTCGCGCCGGATCGCACGGACTTCGGAAAATTCGCCGACACCTATGACGTTTATTATGGCCGCTACGCAGCGCTCGTTTCTGGAACCACAGGTGGATACAAGAGCGAAGCCGACTGGTTTGATACTTCAGTCAATGTTGTGAACGGCATTGACACAAAGATCGACGATCCAAACTCTGCCGGCTCAGGACACGGCCACTTCGACATCATCACCCAGCGCGTCTGGAAATACTTTGCGGAGTATACTCAATTCTGGCTAACCCAAACAGGTTATCCACAAAATCCCAGCGGAGTTGCAATCGATTCTACCGTAGGACTCGACGCTCTGCGCGCTGATTTCGGTCAAGGTCTCCCGCCTCAATGTTGGGAGTATATTATCAACAAAACCCGCACTCGGAAATGGAACTTCGCCTTTATGGCAGAGTCGCTGGACGGGGGCGAAGTGACTTATCGCAGTGGCCGCCATTTCGATATTCTCAATGAAAATATTGTCTTCCCGTTGCACAGCGCGCTGACTGCCAGCCAGTATCGCGCGATCTACGATGCACGGCGAAATACCTACGGGCAGGCGTTGGTTTTACTGAATACTAGCTCTCATGATGAAGATCATTACCAAGATCCATTTCACGCATTGATCCGCTATGCGGCAAACTCGACCATCGACGGCGGGCCTCTCATTTTTCCGGGTCAGGAGCTAGGTCTCAGCGGAACCGTTATCCCTCCGAATGATACCAATGCCGCATTGATCCCGTTCGGTTATGACCGGTTTGAAACCAACTCAAATAAACCCATTCCGCATTTCAAAAAATTCAATTCGCTCATGCCGCTCTGGAACAAAACGACGATTGGTAATGGCAGCTATAACTTCGGTCTCGCTCAGTTGCAGCCCGTCTTCTCCGCAATCGGCCAAGCACGAAAATTCTCCACGGCGCTGCGTTCGTCTAATCGCTATTTCCTCTCGAAGACGAGCGGTGGAGATGACGACAACATTTACGCTGTCGCAAAATACACGACGGCCAATGCCTCGCCGGCGACTTCGGATGTAGTCTTCGGATTTGTAAATCTCGACCGCAACAGCGATCACGCCGCGACGTATGCCGTGAACATTAACGGCACCAATCTATTCGGGATTAAATCCGGAAGAAATTACGGTTTCAAAAATATCGCGGCTTACATTGGCGCTTACAGTTTTCCTAACAATGTTTCGCGTCGCGATAAGTTTGTTAACAAGACTACAGGCGATCAATTGCTAACCAGTGGGCTTTTCGTCGGCCTCAACAAAGTGCCGATCATTGATTCCGAATGGGGAACTTCGAACAGTGAAGGTCATCCTTACGAGGCGCAGTATTTGAAGCTCTATGACATCACGGCTCCAACGACAGCTCCTAACACTCCGACTGGGCCGAATCCTTTCGCTTATACGATTGGAAGTGCGGTCAGTTTTTCGTGGCAACCAGTGCAATCCGATAGCGAAGGCGTCGTTCCTAGCTATCGCGTGAATGTGACGGTGAATGGCGTCACGACGAGCACGTTTAACACGACGAATCCGGCTTACACATTTTCTGGAACTGTCGGCGACAGAGTTAGCGTCAGTGTGCAGGCCGTGAATCCCGATGATACGACTAGCGCTGGCCCGGTGAGCACGACTAGCGCGACGATCCAGACTCTGTCGCCCACCGGTGATCAGGATGGCGATGGTGCTTCCAATCTCGCGGAAAATCAGGCGGGCACCAATCCATTGGATAACGCTTCTGTGTTTAAGATTATGGGGATTTCGACGGGGAACTCACAGTCGACTGTGACTTGGGCGAGCGTTGTTGGAAAAAGCTACGTCGTCGAATCGAGCAGCGATCTGACGCAAGGCTTCACGCCTCTTTCTGGAACGATCACCGCGACGCAAACTCAGTCGAGTTACACCGATATGACGAGCACGGGTGCGAGGAAGTTTTATCGGGTGAAATTGGTGGCAACACCAGCGGCGAGCTAGTCGGGATTATTCTTCGGCAGCCAATAGGCATCGCGCTCGTAATGGGCGTGCAATGCGTCCTCGTAAGGGCGCGAGATGAGCGCCGTCGGATCGTAACTGGGCGCGGACTTAATCAATGTCGACGACAGGTTCACCACTACCTCGGCATCGTCGTAGGAAACTTTCTCGATCCACTCGGGCGAGAGCAAAACGTGGGTTTGCGTCGGCCAATTTCCAGGGCGGATGACTAGGTAACGAATGCTCCAGCCTTGATCGTCGATGATGAAATCGTCCACTTTGCCCAGTTCCGCATCGAGCGCGTGAATCCGATAGCCGATCAGTTCGCCACTGCTGCGCAAATGCGTCGTTACTGGTGCGTCCTGCCCCGCCTTCGCTGTTATCGGCAACACGGGATTGATTCCCCCGACCGACGGTATCCCGAAGCCCATTCCGCCATCGGCAAGGCTCCAATACGGGTCCCAGCCATAGTGTTGAAAAACGCGTTCCTCGTATTGTCGCGACACTGGTTTATCGGACTCCACGGGAGGCGAATGCCGCACTTCGTCCATCGTCAAATGAACAGCCAGAGTCCGCTGCGACTCGTCGATGCCGCCGACGACCCATGGAGCGATGAGCACTTCACGACCCGTCAGCCACGAGCCGGTGGTGACGAGAAAATAGCGGACCTTCCAATGCTGATCATCGAAATAAAGCTCCCGCACTTTGCCGATTTCGCCGTCCGATGCGGCGAGCGTGCACCCGTGAATATTTTTGAAGTTTCGCAGCATGGCTGATTGCGTTCTAACTCGACTGAAAGACGCGTTCTACTCTAAAAACGAAACCGCCCACGGTCGCGGCTGTAACGGAAACTGTCAGGTCGCCGCCGGCTTTTCAATCAAGGCGTAGGCGTTGTGACTGTGAATCGACTCGTAGTTTTCCGCCTCGACCCGATACCAGGTAATGTCCGGCTCCAGATTGGCTCGCGCGGCGACATTGCGGACCAGGTCTTCGACGAAAACCGGGTTGTCATAGGCGCGTTCCGTGACGGATTTTTCGTCGGGCCGTTTGAGAACGCTGTAGAGCTCGCTACTCGCGCAAGTCTCGACGAGTTCGATCAAATCCTCGATCCAGATCGGCCGCGCAAAACGCACCGCGAACGTCACTTTTCCCCGCTGATTATGCGCGCCGTGAGCCGAAATCGCCTTCGAGCACGGGCAAAGCGTCGTCACCAAAACGCCGACCGTGACCACAAAATCGACGCGGCCATCGACGTAGTTCGCGTTGAATTTCACCTCGTAATCCATCAAACCGGGTGCGCCCGTCACGGGTGCTTTCTTCTCGATGAAATACGGAAAGACAAACTCCACGTGCGCTTTCTCCGAGTGTAAACGTGAGACGAGTTGCAGGAGTATCTCGTGGATATTTTCGACATGCAGGATCGGCCCGTGGGCATTCAACACCTCGACAAACCGGCTCATGTGCGTCCCCTTGAATTGATGCGGTAGATCCACGGTCAGCGCGCAAGTGGCCACGGTGCTCTGCAAATTCTGGCCGCGATCGCGGATTTGCAGGGGAAATCGCAGGTTGGTGATGCCGACGCGATCGATCGCGAGCTGACGGAAATCCGGCTGATTCTGCGTGTCAACGAGCTTCGCCGGGTGGCTCAACGATTGCGGTTCCATCTGCACAATCAACTGGAACTCCGATGAAAAAACAAGGTAACGCATTCACGCGCGTTCCGGGCTTGTCAGTAGCAGACACGTTGTTTACTCCTGACTGCATGTTGGAGAAAGATCTGAAAGTGGGCGTGGTCGGACTCGGAATGGGGCGCGATCATCTCCTCAAATACGCGAAGACCCCGGGCTGCATTTGCCAGGCGATCTGCGATCAGAATCCCGCATTGCTGAAAGAAATTGGCGACGAGTTTTCCGTGGCGCAACGCTACTCGACCTTCGAGGAATTCCTGGAAAAAGCCGACATCGACGCGGTGACGCTCGCCGTGCCGAATTTTCTGCACAAAGACATGACTCTTGCTGCACTCAATCGCGGCCTGCATGTTCTCTGCGAAAAGCCGATGGCGATGAATACTGCGGAGGCCAACGAAATGGCCGCAGCCGTGCGCAAATCCGGCAAGAAGTTCATGATCCACTTCAACCAGCGCTTCCGTCCGGAGCACCAGTATTTCCGCGACCTGATCAAAAGCGGCGCGCTCGGCGAAGTCTATTATGCCAGCGCCGGGTGGCGGCGGATGCGCGGGATGCCCCATTTTGGCGGCTGGTTTGGCCAGAAAAAAATGAGCGGCGGCGGTCCACTCATCGACCTCGGCGTGCACATGCTCGACCTCACGCGCTGGCTGGTGGGAAACCCCAAAGTGGTCACCGTTTCTGCGAGCACGTTCTCCCACATCGGAAAGGCGACGGCGCTGTTGCAAAAGAAGGATTTCGACGTGGAAGATTTGGCGTCGGCTTTGATCCGATTCGACGACGGCTCGACGCTCGTTCTGGAAGTCAGCTGGGCCTTGAATTTCGAGGAACGCGAAAAAGTTTACCTCGAAATGAGCGGGACGAAGGGCGGGCTTTCCAGCATTTGCTATGATTACCGCGACACGAACGTCTGCATTTTCCGCGAGGAAAACGGCGCGTTGATCAAGACCGTTCCGCTGAAATACCCCGACGCTTCGGAGACGGCGCAATCCTATTTCCTGCGCTCGATTCGCGAGGACTTCGATCCCGAAGGTGGGGCCGATGACGGTGTGGAAATCATGCGGATTCTGGACGCGATTTACGAGAGCGCGCGGATCGGTCGCGAAGTGGAATTACGTCCCGTCGACCTCAGCGCGCCACTGCCGGAAGGTCCGGCTATTCCGGCGTGATTTCGCTCTAACCCGGATGAAAACTTACCTCGATCTTCTGCGATTCGTGCGCGACACCGGCACGCCGAAAGATGATCGCACGGGCACCGGAACGCTCTCCGTTTTCGGTGCGCAGATACGGATGGAACTCGCCTCTGGTTTTCCGCTTCTGACCACAAAAAAACTTCACCTCCGCTCGATCATTCACGAGCTGCTCTGGTTTTTGCAGGGCAGCACCAACGTCGCTTATCTGCGCGAAAATCGCGTCACCATCTGGGACGAATGGGCCGACAAAAACGGCGATCTCGGCCGCGTTTACGGCGCTCAATGGCGCGACTGGCGCACCGCCGACGGACGTCACATCGACCAGATTAGCAACGTCATCGACCAAATTCGCCGCAACCCCGACAGCCGCCGCCTCATCGTTTCCGCGTGGAACCCCGGCGAAATCGACCAAATGGCGCTCCCGCCGTGCCACGCGATGTTTCAATTCGTCGTCCTCGACGGCAAACTTCACTGCCAGCTCTACCAGCGCAGCGCCGACCTCTTTCTCGGCGTGCCATTTAACATCGCCAGCTACGCCCTCCTCCTCATGATGGTCGCGCAAGTCACCGATTTGCAGCCCGGCACATTCGTCCACACCTTCGGCGACCTGCACATTTACAAAAACCATCTCGACCAGGTCACGGAACAGCTTTCCCGCGAACCGCTCCCGCTCCCGACGATGCGATTGAACCCCGCCGTGCGCGACATTTTCGACTTCCGCTACGAGGATTTCACCCTCGAAAACTACCAGGCCCATCCGTCGATCAAAGCCCCGATAGCGATCTAACTCCGATGGAAAAAACGCGCGCACCGATTGCGGCCATCGTCGCCATGTCCTCGAACCGCGTCATCGGCGCGAACGGAAAAATTCCGTGGCATCTGCCCGAGGATTTGCGCTGGTTTAAGGAACGCACCCTCGGCGGCGCGCTCATTATGGGCCGCAAAACCTACGATTCCATCGGACGTCCCCTGCCCGGTCGCCAGACGTTCGTCGTCTCCCGCAGCGCGGAAATTCCCGGCGTCGAAATGATCCGCGACCTCTCCACATTTGACTGCAACTCAATTGAAAAACCCGTCTACGTCGTCGGTGGCAGCGAAATCTACGCGCAAATGCTCCCCCGCTGCACCGAACTCTATCTCACTCGACTGAAAACCGAAGCCGCTGGCGACACCTACATGCCCGAGTTTGAAAGCGATTTCCCCAAAGTCACCGTCCTCCGCGAGACGGACCAATTCCAGATCCTGCATTACGAGCGGTCGCCAGTGGAAACCTCCCAGTCGGGCGTGGTCATTGGCCGGTCGAGTGTTTCATCGAAGGTGTCGGCTCCATCCGCTCGCCGGTAGCCGTTCTGCATCGACCGGTCGGGGTTCGCAACGCGGCGGTCGGACTTCGCAACCGAGCGGTCGGAATGGGTGGCAACCTGGTCGCGTTTTGCAATTGGCTCGTCGGGCTTCGCAATGGAGTCGTCGGGCTTCGCAACGGACCGGTAAGAGACATCCTGGCACAGTTAGGGCCTGTTTTTGGAGAAACGGCCTCATTTCACTGCAACTCGACCCACTTTTTTTCGTCCGCCTGATCGAAAAAGATGGTGTGAAAGCAATCATTCGTTCACTTTTCCCGAATGAAAGACGAATTCAACAACCGCCTCGGCATGGCCAAAACCGTGCTCACCACCCTTGATCTAGCCGTTCACGTCGCCATCTGGCAGGGTCAGCCGCCGCTCGTTTTCACCACTAAAGTCGGCCTGTTGCGCGCCAAGGTGGTCGAATTGCAGAAGCTGATGAGCGACCAGGAAACCGTCATCACCGGGTTTGCCATGGTAAAAGACTCGCGCGAACTGGAGCTGGAAGATCTTGCTCAGGAAATCGGCTCAGCGCTTTCCGGCTATTACGACGATCACAGCCAAGCTGACCTTTCCGCTGCGGTGAATTTTTCGATCAGCGACTGGCGTGGTCTACGAGAGGATTCGCTCGTGGCTCGTGCTCAAGTGGTCGAGGCAAAATTGACCGCCGCCCTCGCTGCCGACGCTGCGGGATTGGTTTCTTACGACCTCGATGCAGCGGATTTAACGGGATTGACGGAGGCGATCGGCAGCTACGACGACGTTATCAAGAGTCCGCAGGCCGCGATCTCGACTCGTGCCGGGCTCACCAAAGTCGTTCGTCCCCGTTTCCGCGAGCTGAACGTGATCTTCTCTGGCCTGGACAAGCTCGGGCTGCGTTTCCGCAAAACGACCGAGGGCCGTCAATTTGTCGACGCCTACCTAGCCGCGAGAATCGTCCGCGATTTGGGCCACGGCCCCGCAGATACGCCTGTAACTCCAATCACTCCTTGATTCTGCCAACCGCAGAAGCGGGTCTGTAAGGTTTAGCGGAGGCGGTCGATCTGGCGTTGGAGGCTGGCGCGCATGTCGGCGAAGGCGGGGTTGGTGAGAGCGGCGAGTTGTTTGCGGGCTTCGGGTTTGTCGCCAAGGCGGATGTTGACGCGGATGAGGTGGCCGCGAATGAAGTCGGTGGATTCGGCGGGCGAACGGGCGAGGAGCGATTCCCAAGTGGCGCGGGCGAGTTTCCAGTCGGGTGAGGGTTGAGTGTAAAAGGTCTCGGCGTAGGCTTGGGCGTAGGCGAGGTTGTCGGGCGCGAGCTCGGCGGCGCGCCGGAAATATTCGGTGCCGCGAGTGATGAGTTCATTCTCGGTGAGATGGCGGGAGGCGATCAAATCGCGGCGAAAGAGGGTGTAAATGTGGGCGAGGCCGAAGGAGTAGGCGGCGTTGGTGGGCGCAAGGGCGACGGCCCTTTCCAAGTTGTCGGCAGCGGTGACGATCTGGCCGGTTTGCAGAAGGAGATCAGCTTGAGCAGCGAGGATGTCGTCGCGTTTTGAGTCGAGTTGCAGGGCACTCTGCCACTCGTGGAAGGCGGCTTCGTTTTCGCCGAGGGAGAGAAGGTATTCGCCGAAGACGACATGCGGCTCCCCTTCCGCTGGGAAATGCGCGATGGCGGCTTCGTAGCTGGCGCGGATTTTTGCGAGGTCGGCGGCATTCGGTGCGGGTGCCTGGGTGATGAGAGTGATGGCGCGGGCCGTGCGCAGGGTGGCAATTTCCTGGAGCATTTGTTGGTGGGTTTGCTCTTTCGCTGACTGCTCAGATTGCGGCGCAGCGGTGACGTGTTCGACCGCCCAATAGGATGCAACTCCGATGAAAACGAACCCGGCGGCGACGATGGTGGGGTGCATTGCGAATACTTTCGTGCCGTGTATGTTGCGCGCGCAAATGTTTTCCCTGACGATTCGTGAGCAATGTCTCATAGCCGCCGTGCTCGTGGCATTGGCGGGCGGATCGGTGATTCACCACTTGCGGACTCGCGCAGACGACGTGACGGTCGCAGTGAAAACCCCGCGCTCCACTGCGCTCGCCAATCCTTAATTTCCATGCCAAAAACCGGACTCCTGCAAGCCCTCGACGAACTCCTCCAAAACGATTCCCGATACGACCGCGAGGCGTATCTTTTTCTCAAGGAAGCTCTCGAATTTACGGTGAAGCAGAAGCGCAAGGCTCGCTCCAGCGACGTGGCGCATGTGACGCCAGCGGAACTGATGGACGGTGTGCGGCTCTATGCGTTGCGGGAATTTGGACCGATGGTGCCGACGGTGCTGGATTATTGGGGTGTGCGGACTTGCGGCGACATTGGCGAGCTGGTTTTTAACCTGATCCACGCGGGTATTTTCGGGAAAAACGACAACGACACGATCGAGGATTTTCAAAACGGATTCGAGTTCCATGCCGCTTTCGTCGAGCCGTTTTTACCAGCGGCAAAACGCTCTCGCCCGGAGATTCCCGACCGTCCCGTGGCATGAAATTTCTCCTCCTGCTCCTCATGTTTTCCCTATCAGAAATGTCTGCTGCCACCGCCCCCGCAACCCTGACGCTCCCCGAGCGCAATGTCCACAAATGGGTCTTGCAAGATGGGCTGACTGTCATCGTCGAGGAAGATCACAGTTCGCCTGTCGCGAGCGTGCAAGCTTGGTGCAACACGGGCAGTATCCACGAGGACAAACTCGTCGGTGCGGGCATGTCGCATATTTTGGAGCACATGCTTTTTAAGGGAACGAAGACGCGTCCGCCGGGGAAAATCGCCAATGAAGTGCAGGACGAGGGCGGTTACATCAATGCCTACACGTCGTTTGATCGGACGGTTTACTGGATCGAAGTGCCCAAGGCTGGCGTCGCGAAGGCGATCGATATTCTGGCCGATGCTTCGGTGAATGCGACCCTACCCGAATCAGAATATACCAAGGAGCAGGAAGTGATTCGCCGCGAATTTGCCATGGGCTACGACGACCCGGATCGGATGACGAGCCTCCTGCTTTTCGACACGGCTTACAAAGTGCATCCCTACGCCTATCCGGTGATTGGGCACATGAGCATCTACAACACGCTGACTCGCGATGATGTGATGCGTTATTACAAGGCGCGCTACGTGCCGAATAATCTGACGTTTGTGATCGTCGGCGATGTGGACGCTGAATCGGTTCACACTCAAATCGAAACTTTTTTCCAGGATTACCCACGTGCCGTTTTGCCGCCGGTTTACATTCCAACCGAACCGCCGCAGCTCGGAAAACGCGAGGTGCATCAGGAATTTCCGACGGAGCTGAGCCGCGTGATGCTCGCCTGGCACGTGCCTGGAATCGATCACCCGGACATTCCCGCGCTGGATGTGCTGGCAACCGTCATGGGCGAAGGGCGCTCGGCGCGTTTGTATCGTGAGTTGCGCGAGAAAAAAGGCCTCGTGTTTTCCATTTCCAGTTCGGTTTACTCACCAGCGTATCCCGGTTTGCTGATCGCTTCTGCAGCGACGGAACCTAACAAACGCGTCGAAGCAACTCAGGAAGTCGAGGCGCTTTTTGCAGAAGTCGCCAGCAAAGGAATTACAGAAGTCGAACTGGATCGCGCGAAGAAGGCGTTCCTCTCCAGCACGCTCGGCGGACTCACGACGACCAAGGGCCGCGCGAGTGATTTGGGTTCCAGTTGGCTCGTGGCGCGCGATCTAGATTTTTCCCGCAAATACATCGACGCGATCAACCGTGTGACCGTCGATCAAGTGCGCGTTGTCGCTCAAAAATACCTCACCGAAAACAACGAAACCGTCGTCTCGCTCAACCCGCCAGGCACTCTGACCGCCACTGCCAAAATCGACACCGCGGCAAAAGCGAAGCCGATTCAAAAGTTCACGCTTTCCAACGGCCTGCGTCTCCTCGTTCGAGAAGACAGTCGACTCCCATTGATATCTGCGAGCGCGGTTTTCAAGGCCGGTTTGCTGGTCGAAACACCCGAAGCCGCTGGCCTTAGCCGCCTGTATTCGAGCGTTCTGATCAAAGGAACGAAGACGCGCACTGCCGAACAAATCGCCGACGAAATCGAGTCTGTTGGCGGCAATATTTCGAGTGATTCAGGCAACAATTCATTCGCCGTCCATCTCGACGCCACGAAGCCGGATTTGAAGCTCGTCATCGATCTGCTTTCGGACGTTTTGAAAAATCCGTCGTTCCCAGAACCAGTCATCAGCCGCGAGAAAGAATCGCTGCTCGCCGCGCAAAAAGCTGAGAAAGAACAAGTCACAGCCGTGGCGCGCAATCTGATGCGCAGCACGCTGTTTCCCAACCATCCCTATGGCATTCCCGGCAACGGCACGCCGGAAAGTGTCGCGGCGTTGAAACAGGAAAATCTCAGCGCGTATCATCAGCAATATTGCGTCGGCGAAAATGGCGTGATCTCTGTTTTCGGCGACGTGAATGCGGAGGAAGTCCGCCGCCTGATTGAAATGCAACTCGCCTCACTTCCAAAAGGCCAGGCTGCTTTGACGAACCCACCGAAGCCTGCGGAACTTACCGCCGAAGCCTCCGTGGAAAAAAACGAGCAGAAGTCGCAAGCGATCCTCATGATCGGCTATCCGTCGGTCGATATTTATAACCCGGACAAAGACGCGCTCGACTTGATCGACGAAGCCAGCAGCGACTTGGGCTCGCGCTTTTTCGTCACGATCCGCGACAATCTGGGCCTCGCGTATTTCGTCGGCACGAGCCAATTGAGCGGACTAGCGCCTGGTGCGTTTACGTTTTACCTCGGCACCGACCCGAAGAAAGTGGAGAAAGTCCGCACTGCGATGCTGGAAGAAATCGGCAAGCTCGCGAACGACGGGCTCACCGAAGCCGAGCTGAATCGCGCTAAGAAGAAATTGCTCGGACAACAGGAAATCGAAAACCAGAGCAACGATTCGCTCGCCTACAGTTGCGCCTTGAATGAACTCTACAATCTCGGCTACGACTACTATCTCGGCACTGAAAAACGTATCAATGCCGTCACCCTCGAAGACACCAAACGCGTCGCTCAAAAATATTTCCTAACCAAGCCCCGCGTCATCGCCACCGTGCAGCCCGCTCCTAAAAAATAACATCCGAGTCCCAACGCTATGGCCGAAATTCAACGCAATACTAACATGGGCGAAATGACCCAGCGCTTCATCGAGTTTGTGATGATGCAATCGCAACACGCCGCCCTTTTTCTCGGCCAAATCGCCAATCCACAGACCGGCGAAACCTCGGTTAATCTGGAGGCCGCGAAAATGTTTATCGACCAGCTCGAAATGGTTCGCGAGAAAACCCGAGGCAACCTCTCGTCGGACGAGGACAAGATTATCAACAACGCCCTGTCAAATCTCCAAACGGCGTTTCTGGAAGTCGCTGGCGGAGGACCAGAAAGTCATGCGAGTTCCAGTCCTATCGCGGAGGAACCGAAATTGGAAGCAACGCCCGTGCTAAGCACCGAGTCGGACAGCAAAAAACGCTTCACCAAAAGCTACGGCGGCTGATTATTTTTTGATTCGAGTTCCATGCGAACCTGCCAGATCGGCTCACTCACACTTGGCGGCCCCACCCCGCTTTTCATCCTCGGCCCATGCGTCATCGAATCGGAAGTTTTCCTCCGTCGCATGGCGCAACAGATCGCCGAAATTTGTCGTGAGGCGGGTGTGAGTTATATCTTAAAAGCGAGCTACGACAAAGCGAACCGCACGTCGGGTTCTTCCTATCGCGGAATCGACATACGCGAAGGTTGCAGTCTGCTCGCCGATCTCGGTCGCGAACACAACGTGCCGGTTACGACTGACATTCACTCGCCCGAGGAAGCGGAAATTGCTGCGGAATTTATCGACCTTTTGCAGATCCCGGCGTTTCTCTGCCGCCAGACGGATTTAATCATCGCCGCTGCGGAAACGGGACGCGCCGTGAACGTCAAAAAAGGCCAGTTCCTTGCACCGTGGGATGTGCGAAATATCGGCGACAAATTGCAGGCACATGAGTGTCGGGATTTCTTTTTTACCGAACGCGGCACAACTTTCGGTTACAACAATCTCGTGGCCGACATGCGCTCGCTCTATTGGATTCGCGAGCAGGGTTTTCCAGTCGTGTTCGATGCGACTCACAGCGTGCAACGTCCCGGTGGCGGTGGTGATACGACCAGCGGCGACGGTATTCTCGCGCCGGTCCTGGCGAATGCCGCGATGGCTGCCGGATGCGATGGTATTTTTATGGAAACTCATGAGAACCCGGACATAGCGCTATCGGATGGGCCGAATCAGGTGCCGCTCTCGGATTTGCCGCGCGTATTGAAAACTTTACTGAAGATCCATGCAGCCGTTTCGTAATTTTCAGTCGAGTTGCATCGGATTCTGCGTCGTCCTACTGGCGACATTTCCCGCCCTGGCCGAGAAGGACAAAGCGGAAAAAGTGGACGATCAGGCGGGCAAGATGAATATCGCGATTCCGCTGCATCAACCGGTGAAGGGTTTGCACCTGCCGTTCTACGATTTGCTCGGGAAAATCAAGATGCAGTTCGACGCCGAAACGGCCAATCGCACTTCGGAAAACATGGTGGAAATGAAGGCGCTAAAGATCGAGACCTTCGACGATACCGGCAAGCGCGATATGCTCGTCCATTTTCCACAGGCTGTTTACGACTTGAATTCCGCAATCATCCAATCCAAGGAAGCGGTCGAAGTGCGTCGCAATGATTTCGTTCTCACCGGAGTCGGAATGGAATTTGATACCAAAAAAAAGCAGGGCCGAGTATTTAGTCAGATTCGCATGGAAATCTTTAATCGCTCAGTCGAAACCAACCCATCCAATGGTCAGTAAATTCTTATTTTTCACAGCGTTTTGCGCGGTCGCATGCAGCGTTTCTGCGCAGGATAAATCGCTGAATCTTTTCGGCGACAGCAAGGCAAAAGGGCCGACGATCGTCACGGCGACGGACGAGGCGACGTTTGACTCGAAGAATCACGTGGCGGTTTTCATTGGCAAAGTCGAGGTGCAAGATCCGCAATTCAGCATGACGTGCGACAAGTTGACGGTGCAATTGAACGCGGATGGTGGCGGCATGAAACAGGCAAATGCCGACGGGAACGTCTTCATTGTTTCCGTTCAAAAAGATAAAAATGGCGGTCCCGATGAAAAATCGAACGGCAAAGGTGATCGGGCTATTTACACTCCGTCCGACGGACGAATCGCGCTTTACGGAAATCCACAAGTCCAGCAGGGCGGCAACACGCATATTTCAACCGAACCCGGGACAAAAATGTTTCTTTACAAGGATGGCCGGCTGAAGACGGAGGGCGGCAGTCGCACGATCATCCAGCCATCGGGGGACGAATCGAAGACGCCGAAATAGAAGCCGAGCAGCCGCTTTTTTCATTCGAGTTCCAGTTAACTCTTGCCGAAGAGCGGCTCATCGAACAAAAAGACCCACCTGATGCTTGCCCCGCTTCTTCAAACCGAAAAACTCGTCAAAATTTATGGCGGCCGCTCCGTCGTTAATGGAGTGGACGTCAATGTGCGGGCTGGCGAGGTCGTTGGTTTGCTCGGCCCGAATGGCGCAGGAAAAACGACGAGCTTTTACATGATCGTCGGGCTGATCCGACCTGATGGCGGTCAGGTTTTATTCGAGGGTGAAAACGTGACGACCCTGCCGATGCATCGCCGCGCTCGCATGGGGATGGGTTATTTGCCTCAGGAGGAATCGATCTTTCGCAAAATGACGGTCGAGGAAAACATCCTGGCAATCCTGGAAACGACGGAGCTCAGCCGGAAACAACGCAAAGCGCGCTGTGCGGAATTGCTGGCGCAGTTTGGCATCGAAGGCATCGCGAAGAACACGGCGCTAACTCTTTCCGGCGGCGAAAAACGTCGTCTGACGATTGCGCGTTCTCTCGTGACGAGTCCGAAGTTACTCATGCTCGACGAGCCGTTCAGTGGCGTCGACCCGATCGCCGTTTCCGAGGTTCAGCAGATTATCCAGAACCTGCGAACGAGTGGCCTCGGCATTTTGATTACCGATCACAACGTTCGCGAAACCCTCAGCATCGTGGATCGCGCTTATCTGTTGTTTGAAGGAAAAGTCCGCGCTGAAGGCGACAAGGATTTCCTAATTAACGACCCAACCAGCCGCAAGCTGTATCTGGGCGAGAGTTTCCAGATGTAATTTTACTGAATGTCCGAAGAACTTTCCTACGTCCTCATCACCCCGCATTCGATTCGCAAATCGCGCACCGGCGGCATCATTTCGCGAGTGATCTCGCGTAGCGGCCTCGACCTCGTCGGCGGCCGCATGTTTGCTCCATCGAAGGAACTCGTGGAAGCCTACGCCTCGACGATCATTACCGATCCCGACCCGCGCCATGCGGAAACGCAGGGGCTGATTAGGGCTTACGTGCAGAAGAATTTTTCACCGGACTTACAGGGCATTCACGCGCGTGTCTTGCTGCTCGTTTTTCGTGGGGAAAATGCCGTTGCCCGCATTCGAAATGTCGTCGGCCACATCGCCCATGAGCGCACTCGCGGCGAGACGATCCGCGATACTTATGGAGACTATGTTCTCGATGACGACGGCCGTGTTGCCTATTTCGAACCCGCCGCCCTGGCACCGCCGGATGCCGTGTCCGCCGAGCGAAATCTGAAACTTTGGGCGAGCTATTCCGACACCGATGGCGGCGTGCTCGACAAAGCAATTTCCTATCCCGATGGAAGTCGCGTGCAAAAAACGCTCGTCCTCATCAAGCCGGATAATTTCCGTTTCCCCAACGCCCGGCCCGGCGGCGTGATCGATCTGTTTTCGCGCTCAGGTTTGTCGATCATCGCCTTCAAGGTCCATCGAATGAGCGTCGATCAAGCCGAACGTTTCTACGAGCCGGTGCTGGATATCTTGCAGGAAATCAACCGCCTCCCGGTTGCCAATCGCTCCGCTCTCGCTCTCGAGCAAGAACTCGGCTTTTCCATCCCGTCCGAAATCAAGGCCACGCTCGGCAACCTCCTCGGCCCGATCTCAGGCCGACTCCATTGGGAAAGTCTCGTGCAATTCATGGCTGGGCGCCGTCCGAGCGATTGCAGCGAAGCCGAAAAAATCCAGCCGGGCTCTGAGAAATGCGTCGCGCTCGTTTACCAAGGCGTCGATGCCGTTCGCAAAATCCGCGACATCCTCGGGCCGACCGATCCGTCGAAAGCGCCGACGGGCTCCATTCGCCGCGAGTTTGGCGAGAGCATCATGATCAACGCCGCGCACGCCTCGGATTCACCGGACAACGCAAAACGTGAGATGGCGATTGTGCGCGTCACCGAAAATAATCTGAAACCATTGGTTGAAAACCACTACGGGAGTCTGTAAATATCCGGTCCCCAAATTTGACCATAGCGATCCAACTCAACTGAAAATTTTTATGCAACTAGCCACCCGCGCCACCAGCCTCAGCCCCTCCATCACCCTTTCCATCGACAGCAAAGCCAAGGCCATGCGCGCTGAAGGACTCGACGTCTGCGGTTTCGCCGCCGGAGAGCCGGACTTCGACACGCCAGACCATATCAAGGCCGCAGCCATCGAGGCGCTCAACTCTGGCTTCACCAAATACACCCCCAGCTCCGGCACGCCGGAACTCCGCCAGGCCATCGCCACCAAGCTCCTCACCGACAACAAACTGGAATACAAACCCAGCCAGATCATCGTCTCCAACGGCGCGAAACACAGCTGCTACAACGCCATTCTCGCCACCTGCCAGCCTGGCGACGAAGTCATCATCCCCTCCCCTTACTGGCTCTCCTACCCGGAAATGGTCCGGCTCGCCGGTGCCGAACCGGTCTTCGTGCAGACCCGCGAAGAAAACGGCTGGAAGATGACCGCGGAGGAATTTGAAAACGCCATGACCCCGCGCACGAAAATGGTCATCATCAACAGCCCGGGCAATCCCACCGGCTCGATCTACACTCGCGAAGAACTCAAGGGCATCATCGAAGTCGCCGCCGAAGAGGACATCTTCATTCTTTCCGACGAAATCTACGAAAAGCTCGTTTATGACGACACAGAGTTCGTCAGCACCGCCAGCGTCACTCCCGAAGCGAAAGACCTCACCATCACGATCAATGGCTTCTCCAAAGCCTATTCCATGACCGGTTGGAGACTCGGCTACCTCGCCGCGCCCGAATCCATCGCCAAAGCCATCGATTCCATCCAGAGCCACAGCACCAGCAACCCGTGTTCGTTCGCCCAAAAAGGCGCATTCGCGGCTCTCACCGGCGACCAACAACCGCTCATCGATATGCGCGACGAATTCGACATCCGCCGCAACTACATGTATGGCCGCATCAGCGCGATCAACCGGGTCACGGCTGTGAAGCCACTCGGCGCGTTCTACATTCTCGCCAACATCAGTAAGCTCGGACTCAGCTCACAAAATTTCTCAGATCGCCTCCTCAGCAAAAAGAGCGTCGCCGTCGTGCCCGGCCTCGCTTTCGGCGACGACCGCACCATCCGCCTGAGCTACGCCACGAGTCTGGACATCATCAAAAAAGGCCTCGATCGTTTCGAGGAATTCTGCACTACGCTCTAACTCGCATCGGTTTCCGAAAACCGGAAAACTGAGTCGAGTTACAGTGAACTCTGGAATCCCGTTGCCGCTCGTTAGGATTCAGGCGAAATACCGGTTCTCATTTCTCCTGACTTCGCCCCATGTGCGCTTAGTGCTGATAAAGAAAGCGGATTCCTCAAGTCCCCCTTACTCTTAGGACTTCACGCTGAAATGGCCCCTGAAAACTCCTCAAGTGTCAGCAGAATCTCTAGTAAAACTCACGAATCCCCTAGAATTTGCGCCAACTGCTTTAGGATCACTTCGTTCTCCCAATTCCTTCTTCGGAGTTCCAGACCAAATGCGGCTTCATTCGACTTCCATAGAAATTCATTGGAACGAATGGTCGGACCGCGCAAAAAATTCTGAGCGCTGGCTCTGTGAGAGTGGGGACGACTGCCTTGAAATGAGGGAAATCTTCGGCGCCAAAATTTCTCATTCGAGTTGCAGTGTTGTCTGGGGCGGGGTTGTCGTTTACTTAGGAGCGACATGTTTGCCATTCAGGCCGCGGGCCTTTCCAAAGCGTATCGCACTTACAAAAAAGCTCCCGGTTTGATGGGCGCGGTGAAGGGGTTGTTTCATCGGGAATATGAGGAATTATTTGCGGCGCGCGACGTCTCGTTTTCCATCGAGGAAGGCGAGTTTGTAGGTTTTCTCGGGCCCAATGGAGCGGGAAAAACCACGGTGTTGAAGATGCTTGCCGGGCTGTTGCATCCGACGAGCGGCACGGCAACGGTGCTCGGATTCACCCCGTGGCTGCGGCAGGATTCCTTGAAGCGTCAGTTTGCTTTATTGCTCGGACAAAAAAACGCGCTCTGGTGGGATCTGCCGGCGCGAGAATCGCTGGAGCTAAACCGCGCGATTTACGGAATCGAGAAGGCGGCTTTTGATCGGACTGTGAGTGAACTCACGGAGCTGCTCGATGTGCAGGATAAACTGAACATTATGGTGCGCGAGCTGAGTCTCGGCGAACGGATGAAGATGGAATTGATCGCCGCGCTGTTGCATCAGCCGCGCGTCCTGTTTCTCGATGAACCAACGATTGGGCTGGACGTGATTAGTCAGAAAAAGGTGCGGGAATTTCTGCGTTACTACAATCGCGAGCGCAAGATCACCACGATTTTGACGAGCCATTATATGCAGGACATCGAGGAACTTTGTGAGCGCGTGCTGATTATCGATCACGGCAGATTATTTTTCGACGGGCCGCTGGATTCGATCGTGGATCGTTTTGCGAGTTACAAGATTTTGAATCTCACTTTTTCTGAGGCGAGTTCCATTGATCTCACGGAGTATGGAACGGTGATCGAGCAATCGCCGGGGTCAGTGCGCTTGCGGGTGTCGAAGGATAAGGTGACGCAGGTTTGTCGCGACCTGCTGGAGCGATTTACGATCAGCGATTTCGGCGTGGGCGAAGTGCCCATCGAGGATGTGATCGGCGAAGTTTTTGCGGAGCAAAGCAAACTCTAATTAACAAAAAAGCCAGCCCCTCGCGAGGCTGGCTTTTTAGATTGGACTGCAATGCTTAATTGTCGATCGGGCCGTTCAATCCTTTCGGGAAGAACAAGCCTTGTTTGGCGTTGATCTTGCCGTAAACGATATTCAGAACCTGACGCGTGGTTCGGCTGAAAGCCAGCCCGTTGCGATTGCTTGGGAATAAGTTTGCGTTGCCAAAAGAATCGGTGATGCCTTGATCATCGTCGTCGTTTTTGCCGTTCGAGCGTGGATCGAGGGCATCGCGAAGATCCGAGATTTTCTGCACGGTGCTAATGATAGAGCCGCCACCCGACTTGCTGCTAAGATCGAACAATTCCGTTCTAACAATCGCTGCATGGTAGGACTCTGCAGAAAGGATGCCCGCTGCCGAGCCGAGGACGCGCTTGTCGCTGATGAGAGGGGCGGCGCCTTTGTAAGCCGTCACACCGACATCTTCGAAGATGAATGCGCCAAGGAGGAAGTTCGTTTCGTTCGCAAACGGATCGAATGAATCGCCGATTCCCGCTGCTTTGGCCAACGTGTTGAAGCTGTTCAAAAGATCCAGCTTCGGTTCACGAACGGGCGTGACACCGGCCCTCTGCAAGGCTGACCGGAGGAACTTCACATGGGCGAGTTCGTCCGCTGCGATCTCCTGGGCGTAATCTGCGATATCAGAATCGGTGAACGTCACTTTCGGGTTGGCTTTGATGATAATGCCGCCGCCGTCGCCCTTGCCGGAATCGGCTGGCACACCTTGCGCACGGATACCGAGACCGGTCACTGCGTAGGTGTAATACTCAGCCTCGAGATACTCGAGGTTGAGAGCGAAATTAAGGATCGCCGCATCCATTGCCGTCGGAGCCGCATCCGCTTCGCGCAAGCCGAGGATTGCGCTGGCACCCATTAGGGCGGCCATTCCGCCACCGGTTCGGCGCAGGAAGGAACGACGGTCGAGAGCTTTCGCAACCGTTTCTGAAATAATGTTAGTTTCTGTGTTCATGGGACTTGTAGTTTTGGTGTTTTGTTAAATGTCAGACTTACTTCTTCAGGTGGTTCGCAATCTATCTGTTTTTGGATGTGACGAATTCTCGCGCAGCCCATATCGATGAAACTCGAACCAAAAAACCTCGCCTCTTTTCGGACTTCACTTCATCGTCCGGCGCATGACACCGATTGCCGCCGAAATTCTTCTCGAATCCCTCAACTGGCGCTACGCCACGAAGACTTTCGACGCCACTCGCAAGATCCCTTCAGACGAATGGAACTCGCTTGAAAAATCGCTCATCCTCACTCCGTCCTCCTTCGGATTGCAGCCGTGGAAATTCATCGTCATCACCGATTCAGCCGTGAAGGAATCGCTCGTTCCCGCCTCGTGGGGTCAACGTCAACTCGCCGATTGTTCGCACGTCGTCGTCTTCGCCGTGAAGACCGATATGGATGAAACTCACGTCACTTCTTACATCGAGAGCACCGCTGCCCTGAGGGGAGTTCCAGTGGATTCCCTGACGCCATTTAAGAACATCATCCTCGGCTTCATTTCCAACCCGCCCTTTGGACTCACTGTCAAAGACTGGCTCACGCGCCAGGCCTACATCGCGCTGGGAAATCTGATGACGTCCGCCGCGTTGTTAGGAATCGACTCGTGCCCGATGGAAGGTTTCGACCCTGCGCAATATGACGAAATTCTCGCCCTGAATGCACTGGGACTCCGCTCAGTTGTTACCGCGACTCTGGGCTACCGTTCTGCTGACGATAAATACGCCAGCCTCGCCAAAGTGCGTTTCCCTGCCAGTGAAATGGTCCTGCACATCTAGCTTGTGAGCCGCGACATCGTTTACTTCGATCTCGAAACGCGGCGCACCGCCAACGACGCCGGCGGTTGGCATAACAAAGGCGCCATGGGCATGTCCATCGGCGTCACTTACAGCACCCGGCTCGGCGAATATCGCATCTACCAGGAATGCGACGTTGAGAAACTGATCGACCAGCTCATTCGTGCCGATCTCGTCGTCGGTTTTAACGTTGTTAGTTTCGACTACGAAGTCCTCATGGGCTATACCCCGCGCGACCTGCCTTACCTCTGCCGCACGCTCGATATGTTAGTCACCGTCGAAGAAAAACTCGGGCACCGCGTGAAGCTCGATTCGCTCGCCGAAGCGTCGCTCGGAGTCGGCAAAACGGCCGATGGCATCGACGCGCTGAAGTGGTGGAAAGAAGGCCGCATTTTGGACATCGCGGAGTATTGCTGTTTCGACGTCAAGGTGACGAAGCTCGTCCATGAATACGGCGTCGAAAACAAGAAGTGCCTCTACGTCGATAAGTTCAACCAGAAGAAATCTTTCCCCGTCGATTGGGACTAGCCGGTTCCTAGCTGCGAGTTGGATGGAACTCCGCTGAGAAAATTCCGCGGCTTAGGGATTTCTAAACGGACGATCCACCGACGGGTCTAAAACGAGCGCACCGCGCGGGATGTCGCGCACATCGATGATGTTATACGGACGATACGGGCTGCGAACATATCCGTCGTAACGGGTCGGTTCTCCATACGGATAACGCGCGCCGCTTTCACGCGAATAAGTGCGGCCGTCGTCGTAACGGCGATCGCCGTATTTTTCCCGCTTATGTTCTTCGTAAGCTCGTCCAGCCAATGCCCCGGCTAGTGCGCCGAGTCCCGCTCCGACAGCGGTGCGAGTGCCGCCGCCATTGTTAGTGTTGTTACCGATGGCAGCACCGATTCCTGCGCCGACGAGGGCACCGGTGCCGGTGGCGGTTTCGCACCCGGTGAATAGACTGGAAGTCCCCATGACAAGGGCGACCGAGAGAGCGGTGATTTTTTGCATATGAACGATACGTTTGAAGGGTTGTTTTAGCTGTTAAAAAAACTTCGCCGCAGGACGCAAACAAGTTTTTCCATGCGAGTTAGACGGTAATGACGGGAGAATATTTGAAAATTATTGCGCTTCATTTTCGCGAGCACGCATCGATAGATGTCGCCCATCAATAAGCCAGGGCGCAGCGATCGCCGATCCTCTGGCGCAACGGCAGAATCGGAGAGCGCGTAATCTTTTTCCGCCACCGAACCGAGCGCATACATCATATTTTGGAAGCCCGAGGTGAAGCGCGCCGCTTTCAGATCCGCCTCGGTGTAACCGTGCTCCCGCATGTAATTCAGCGGCAGATAAATCCGGCCGCCGTTTTTGTGATCAACGCAGACATCGCGCAGGATGTTGGTGATTTGCAAGGCTTCACCCAAGACACGGGCATGTTCCCGAGCGGACGGATTTTGGTAGCCGAAAATCTCGATGCTGACTAATCCGACCGCTCCGGCGACGCGGTAGCAATAGTCCTGCAACTCGAGCAGCGTCTCATAACGCTGGCCGCGCAAGTCCATTTCCATGCCGGAAATAATGTCAGCGAGCAGGCTGAGATCGATCGGATAACGATCGAGAGTCTCACGAAATTCGCGCGCAAGCGGATGTTCGCCGGGCGTCTTTTCGAGAACGGCATTGCGCCAGATCGTGAGCTGCGCCTGACGTTCCTTCGGAGTTGGACCGGGATCGTCGGCGAGATCGTCCACGAGACGGCAAAACGCGTAAAAGTTCGTGATGTCGATGCGCTTTTGCCGCGGTAAAAACCGAAACGCCGCTGCGAAATTAGATCCGCTCGCCTGGGTGATTTGTTCTCCGAGAGTCATGTTAGATAGCGATCGAAGTCGAATCAGTTTTCTCCCGAAAGACTACGCAGGTCTTTCCGCTTGTCAGGCCGAATCGTCGCCCCGATGCTAGCCACGATGTCCGCCACAGACGAACTGACGAAGCTCATTCGAGAAAAGATTGCGCGCCACGGGCCCGTCACCTTTCGGTGGTTCATGCAACAGGCGCTCTACCATCCGCAATGGGGATATTATTCCTCGGGAAAAGCCACCATTGGCCGGCTGGGCGACTTCTATACCAGTGTGAGCGTGGGCCGAACTTTCGGGGAATTATTGACCCGCCAATTCCATGAAATGTGGGTGCGGCTGGGGAGTCCTGACGAATTTACCATCGTCGAGCAAGCAGCGGATCGCGGACAACTTGCGGCTGACATTTTAGAGAGCGCGGGGTTGTTGTTTCCGGAGTTTTTCACGGCGTTGCGCTACTGGATTATTGAGCCATCGGCCGCGCTCGCCAAAGAGCAACGCCAACGCCTGGCGCGCTATGGAAAACAGCGCACCGGCTGGTCGGAAGACATCGATAGCCTGGGCAGCGGATCGATTTTTGGCGTCTATTTTTGCAACGAATTGCTCGACGCCATGCCAGTGCATCTGGTTTCGCGGATTCGCGATGAATGGCTGGAAAACTTCGTCGATTACGGGAGCGGATCGTTCACGTTTACGTTTGACGAACCATCAAGCCACCAACTGGCGAAGCATCTCGACAAGCTGCCGACGGCGTTGCCAGATCAGTATCGAACTGAAATCAATTTACGCGCGATGACGTGGATGCAGGACGCCGCGCGGGCGATGCGTTGCGGCTATGTGATGGTGATTGATTACGGCTATCCGCGCTCGCAATTTTACTCGCCGCAACGTTCCGACGGGACGCTTTCCTGTTACCGAAATCATGAGCGGAGTTACAATCCATTCGAGTTTCTTGGGGAGCAGGATATTACGTCGCACGTCGACTTCAGCAGCATTGCCGAGGTGGCGATCGAGGAAGGCATGGAGTTGACGGGGTTTGCCGATCAAAACCGCTTCCTGGTGGGCGTGGCTCAAAGTGAATTTTTGGCGATCGAAACGGAAAGTCAGGCTGGGGAATTGAGTGAATCGACTGCAACTCGACTGAAAGAGTTGAAGACGCTGACGCATCCGGAAACGATGGGTTCCCAGTTTAAATATCTGACTCTCCAGAAATCGATCGAACTCGACTCACGTCTAGCGGGATATCAATTCGCGACCGATCCCTACATCGTGCTGGGCGTGCGGCGTCCGAAGAAGAAAGATCCTTACGAAATTTGAGCGGAGTTCCATCGTAATGGAATTTCCTCGCAACTCTGAAGTGCCCGCCGCTAAATTGCTCGGATGATCCACTGCGATTACCTTTTTGTTGGAGCCGGCCAGACGGCGTTCCATGCCTGTCAAGCGTTGCGCCAATACGATGCGAAGGGCAGCGTAATGCTAATTGGCGACGACCATTTTCCGCCGCACAACCTGCCCGTGTTGGACAAAGTGTGGTTCAAGCAAGGATTAACCAGCGCCGATAGCGTAACCGTGGTGCCGCCGGGTTGGTTTGAGTCGCATAAGATTGATTACCGGCCGAGCACGCTGGTGACGCAATTTAACATTGAGCGTCGCATGGCGGTGCTGAATACCGGGCAGACAATCGAGTTTAAAAAGGCGTTGCTGGCAACGGGTTCGCGCCCGAAGCGTCCGCAAATTGCCGGCTTCAATTTGGGCAACATCATTTACCCACGCACGAGCCACGATTTGGGTGCAATCCGGGAAATTTCCAGCCACGAAAAAGCCTGTGTCGTCATCGGCTCCGGGATTGCTGGTTTGCAATACGCGGCCGCGCTGAAGAGCAGTAACCACAACGTCATCCTGCTGAGCGGCGATAAATTTCTCCTCGACGGTCTGGTGGACGCGCCGACCGGGCAATTCCTCAACGATTACGCGCTCGCTCATGGATTGAAGCTCACGCTGGAGGAAAATCTGAATGGTTTCGAGGGCAAGACAGTGTTGAAAAACATTCAGCTCAAAAGCGGCACACGCTTCTCGGCCGGGATGGCCGTCGTGGCACTCGGCAGCGAGCCGGATTTGCGTCTTGTGACCGGAACGCCTCTCAGCAGCACGAATGGTTGCCCAGTGAATGAGTATCTCGAAACGGACGAAAAAGGCATCTACGCGGCGGGCTCATTAGCCTTGTACCCGGATCGAATTTTTGGCAGTGTGCGTCGCTGGGATTATCCAGGTTGCGCCGAATTGCAGGGACAAACCGCTGGCGCAAATATCACGGGACGGAAACGCCAGAAGTTCGAGTATTTGCCGGATTTCTCGCTGAATTTTTTCGATCTACACCTGCAATTCATCGGAGATTTTTCGAAGCCAATCGTGCGAACCCAACTGGTGGGCGATTACGCAAAAAAGAAGTTCACACTCACCTGCCTGCAAGGCGAAAAAGTCGTCGCAGCCGTGCTCTGCAATCAGCCGCCGGAAGCCCACGAGGCGGCGACGTTGCAGATTCGCTCCAGTTTTAAGTCGAGTTAGAGCGCTATCTAGCGGCTTTGCAAAAGATTGGCGACCGCAGCGACGAGTTGGCGCGGCTCAATGGGTTTGCTAACATAGAAATTAAATCCGGCCAGCAGGGCGTTCTCGCGATCTTCATTTCGTGCAAATGCCGTCAGTGCCAGCACGGGTAATTTTTGTAAACGTTCGTCCGGGGAATTGCGCAAGCGCGAGATAAATTCGAAGCCGCTGACGACCGGCATGCTGAGGTCGCAGAGAACGGCCTCGACCGATTCCCCGTGGCTGCTGGCGAGCATTTCCAACGCTTCCACACCTCCGCTCGCCGTCTGCACGACCGCTTCATTTCCTTCCAGAATCTGACTCAAGATGGAACGCGTGGCCGGGTCGTCATCGACCACCAGCAACCGGGAATTTTTCAGTCGAGTTGCATTCCTACCAGCTGGCAGACTGATGACTTGGGTAATGGATTTCGGCTTTTCGACAGGCGCATTTTCGGGCGTTTGGACCG
>JAYVOE010000079.1:0-57042 GCA_043758065.1 Spartobacteria bacterium
CAAACACAGTTTGGGAACGAGGAAATTCCAGGCTGCCACTCGTGCCCTCGTTCCCAAACTGTGTTTGGGAACGCACTTGGTGGCCCAACTGTGTTGGGCTGGACGTCCGCACTCACCTGCTGCGTCAAAGGCATGCCCCCGTTCCCAAGCTGCCCCTCGTGCCCTCGTTCCCAAACTGTGTTTGGGAACGCACTTGTCCCGGCAACTGCGTTGCCTTCGTCGCTCCGCTTTCACCTCCAGCCGTCGCATTTCAACACAGGCTGCGCACCTGCCAGCCATTCATGTGCTGACGAGTAGCGCCAGTGTTCCGGGTGCGTGACCCACCCGCGCTTGACCGGGTTTTCGTGAATGTAGGCGAGCTTTTGTTCCATCATTGCGTCGCTGGAGATGGACTGCGGATGCACGCCTTCCTGCCAGACTTGATGGCGGCTGGCGACTTTGTGCGCCGCTTTGTAGTAGCCGAGTTGGTTGAGAAGCCAGTCGCGTCCCTCGGCGCGGAGTTGTTCGAGGAGGACACGGGCGGTGTGGCGTTTAAGGGCGGTGATGGTATCTGCGAGGTTTGGTCCGCTCACGATGGCGTGGAAGTGGGTGTCGAGGATGACCCAGGCGTGGAGTTGCAGGCCGCGATGTTCCCGGCAATGGAGGAACGAGGCGACGAGGAGGTCGGCACAGGCGCTGGTGGCGAGGACGGGCAGCCATTCGACGATCGTGCCGGTGATGAAGTGGGACCGGTGCGTTTCGTTAAAGCGATAACGCGTGCGCATGCGGACCAGAGTGAAGGGCAACGCAGTTGCCGTGACAAGTGCGTTCCCAAACACAGTTTGGGAACGAGGGCACGCAGTTGCCGTGACAAGTGCGTTCCCAAACACAGTTTGGGAACGAGGGGGCACGAGGGGGCGGGAAGCCAGACGAGAAACGCTCGGCGAGTGCCGCGCACGACGCCCAACTCATGGATGATTTGGTAGCCGGTGAGTGCGTTGGCCGTGGTAGTGAGGATGGTTGGCTGGGCGGGGTTCTTGAGTCGAATGAAAGTCGGGTCTGTTTTTTAGCCGAATTGTTCCGACCACCGCTCAGAGCTGTTCGAACTGGGTCATGGCTCGGAAGAGGTGGTAGCGGGTGTCGATGTCGGGGTAGGCCAACGTGCGGAGGCGTTCGAGGGAAAAAGCTTCGACGTTGTAGCTAGCCAACGCGCTGCCGTAGACGACGGCGCGTTTGAGGTCGGTGAAGGGGACGCTGCCGGGGGCGCAGCTCGGGTCGGCGGGAAGGCTGGCGAGGTAGCCAGCGACGCCTCCGGCAAAGGTGTCCCCCGCGCCGGTGGGGTCGTGGATGTCTTCGAGGGGGTAGGCGCCGCAACTGAAGAATTCGTGCGTTGTTTTTCCCGAGGCGCTGTCGCTGGTGAGGCCGACGGGGGTGGTGGTGCTCGAGTCCGTGGAGTCAATGCCTCGGCCGAAGAGGAGGCAGCCGTGTTCGCCTTTTTTGATCGCAACGTAACTCGGCCCTAGTTTTTGGATGGCGCGTCCAGCTTTGATGAGGCTGGTTTCCTGGGTGAGGAGGCGGGCTTCGCTGTCGTTGAGGATGAGGAGGTCGACGCGCCGCAAGAGGTCGAGCAAGTCCGCATGGGCGATGTTGATCCAGAGGTCCATGGTGTCGGCGATGATGAATCGGGGCCGCTGGATTTGGTCGAGGACGCGACTTTGGAGCGCCGGGGCGATGTTCGCCAATAGGACGATGTCGGGGGTGCGGTAGGCGTCGGGGATGGTGGGGGTGTAGGTTTCAAATACGTTGAGGGCGATGGAGCGGGTGTGGCGGATGTTGAGGTCCCACTCGTATTCGCCGGTCCAGCGCATGGTGTCGCCGGGGGCTTTTTCCAATCCAGTAAGATCGATATGGCGGGAGCGGAAGTAGTCGAGGTGGGCTGGGGGAAAGTCGGCCCCGACGATGCCGACGAGGTGGACGGGGGCAAAGAAGCTGGCGGCGACGGCGGCGTAGGAGGCGGAGCCGCCGAGGAGGTCGTCGTGTTTTTCAACAGGGGTGATGACGGAGTCGAGTGCGATGGAGCCGACGATGAGGATAGACATGGGAGTTAGATGGGATTCAGGAGTTGTTTAAGAGAGCGGGCGTAGTCGGCGAGGTCGGGGGCCTGGAGGAGGCCGGAGACGATGACGACGCGGCGTGCTCCGGCAGCGAGGACGGTGGGGAGGTTGTCGAGTTTGATGCCGCCAATGCAGAAGATGGGAGTGGCAGTGGATTGGTGGACGGCGAGGATGTCGTCGAGGCCGATGGGGGTGTAGTCGGGTTTGGTGGGGGTGGCGAAGAGGGGTCCGAAGCCGATGTAGTCGGCCTCCGCCCCGGGTGCTGTGGCGACGATGGCTTGGGCGAGGGAGTGGGTGGATTTACCGATGAGAGCGCCGGGTCCGGCGAGGGCGCGGGCTTCGGCGACGGTGAGGTCGTCCTGTCCGACGTGGGCGCCGGCGGCTCCGGTGGCGGGGACGAGGGCGGGGTGGTCGTTGAGGATGAACGGGATGCCGGCGTCGCGAAAAACAGGGGCGAGTTGCAGGGCTATCTCGGCAAATTGGTCAGTGGGGAGTTGTTTGGCCCGGAGTTGAACGATGTCGATGCCACCGGCGATCATGGCCTGGGCGACGGGTTGGATGTCGCTGAGTGCGATGTAACTCAGGTCTAAAATCCCGTAGAGCGTGGCGTCGGCCAGAGTCATGCCGCTCTGTTTTTTAGCGAACGAGCTTGTTGCTGAGCATTTTCTCGATGAACCCGGTGTCGTAGGTGCCCCGGAGGAAGTCGGGGTTTTTCATGATCTCGAGCTGGAACGGGATGGTCGTTTTGATCCCGCTGACGATGTATTCGCCGAGGGCGCGTTGCATGCGGAGGACGGCGTTGTGGCGGTTGGCTCCGATGGTGATGAGTTTGCCGATCATGGAGTCGTAATTCGGTGGGATGCTGTAGCCGGCATAAACGTGGGAATCGACGCGGACGCCGCGGCCGCCGGGCGCGTAGTAGAGTTCGATCTTGCCGGGGGAGGGCTGAAAGTTGTGCGCGGGATCTTCGGCGTTGATGCGGCACTCGATGGCGTGGGCGCGCGGGGTGGCGTTGACGACGTGCTCGGAGAGGTGTTCGCCGGAGGCAATGAGGATTTGCTCTTTGACGAGGTCGCACCCGTAAACTTCCTCGGTGACGGGGTGTTCGACCTGGATGCGGGTGTTCATTTCCATGAAGTAGAAGCCGCCGTCGTTATCGACAAGGAACTCCATGGTGCCGGCGTTTTCGTAGCCGACCTTTTGCGCGAGTGCGACGGCGGAATCGCCCATTTTCTTGCGCATCGCGGGGTCCATCAGGGGCGAGGGGCATTCCTCGACGACCTTCTGGTTGCGACGTTGGATGGAGCAATCGCGTTCGCCCAAATGGATGACGTGCCCGTGGGAGTCGGCGACGATCTGGAACTCGATGTGGTGCGGGTTGACGATGAGTTTCTCGATGTAAACGTCGGGGTTTCCGAAGGCTTTATCGGCTTCCATGCGAGCGGCGTGGAAACCCTGGATGAGCGAGACTTCGTTGTGCGCCATGCGCATGCCGCGTCCACCGCCGCCGGCGACGGCCTTGATCATGACGGGGAAACCGATGCGTTTGACGACGGCGCGGGCTTCGTCTTCGGTGGCCACGATGCCGTCGCTACCCGGCGAAACGGGAACGCCAGCCTCGATGGCGTTGGCGCGGGCGGTGGCTTTGTCGCCCATGGCGCGGATGGTGGCAGGCTTGGGGCCGATGAATTTGATGTTGCAGCTTTCGCAGATCTCCGCGAAATGGGCGTTTTCCGCGAGGAAACCGTAACCCGGATGGATGGCATCGACGTCGGTGATCTCGGCCGCGCTGATGATGCGGTCGATTTTCAGGTAGCTATCGGAGCTGGGCGCGGAGCCGATGCAGATGGCTTCGTCGGCGAGCTGGACGTGAAGCGAATCGACGTCGGCCTCGGAGAAAACAGCGACGGTTTTGACGCCGAGTTCGCGGCAGGCCCGCAGAATGCGCAGGGCAATTTCGCCACGATTGGCGATGAGGATTTTTCTAAACATCGGGGCTACTTTTGATGCGAGTGCGAGTGCAATGGGCGCTACTTAACGCGGAAAAGCGTCTGCCCGAACTGGACGGGTTTGCCGCCTTCCGCTGCAATTTCGGTGATCGTGCCGCGACATTCGGCTTTGATTTCGTTCATCACTTTCATCGCCTCGATGATGCAGACGACGGTGTCCTCGGTGACTTCGTCGCCCACGGTAACGAAGGGAGCGGCCTCTGGCGACGAACAGGAATAAAACGTGCCGACCATGGGCGAAACGATTTCTTTTCCGGTGAAAACGGACTTGCTCTCCACGGCCAGAGCGGAGGCTGCGGGTGCCGATGCGGCGGGCGCAGCGACTGGTGCGGGAGCCGGGGCGGCGGTGTAAGTGACAGCGCCTTCGGAGCCTTTCTTCAGCGTGATTTTGAACCCTTCGTTCTCCATTTTGAAGACCGAGAGGTCGTTTTTCTTCATTAAATCGATGAGGGCTTTGATGTCTTTGAGTTCCAAAATGTGTTCTCCGGTTAAAAGTCGAATGGGGAGGTTAAAGGGCAATTAGTTGGCAGGTCAAGAGTTTCGCTTTTAGAGGGGATGACGGCCGGTTTTTTCAGTCGAGTTAGAGTGAAATCTGCCTATTGAGCGGAAGGCGGAACTTTGAAAACAACGACCAGCGGACGATGATCGCTCGCCTCGTTCCAATTTGGCGGCGATGCGATGTGCGATTTCGCCGCAAGGACATTTTTGGTAGCAGCTGGACTCGTGAGCACGTAATCGATCCGCGAATAGCTGTCGGCGATCTTCCAATAGTGCGTCCATTTTTCGCCGTTGGCGTCGCGTAAATCGACTGGTTGGAGGTAAACGGGCGTGCGTTTCTGGCCGATGATCTCGCGGATCGGAGCTTCGTTCGGCGTGTCGTTCAGATCGCCATAAACAATCAGGCGCGCGGCGGGGTTTTCCTGGAGAATGGCCTTCGCGTGCAGTCGCAAAAGATGCGCTTCGCTCCGCCGAATGAGCGATTGATCCTCGGGAACGTCGCGCCGACTTTTCAGGTGAGTTCCAACGAAATGAAGCGAATAGCTAGGAGCCACGTCGACGGTGACGTCGAGAATTCCACGTTTGAAATACTGCTTTTGCCCACCGAGATCGAAGGAAAGATGGGCTTGGGAATTCCGCGAGGAAATGGGGAATCGACTGGCGAGGGCGACGTGACGATCGGGGTCGAGCGCCTGGACGTATTCGATGTGAGGAAGATCGACGCCAGCGGTTTTCAGTCGAGTTAGAAGGTTATGAAAATCATCCAGTGAGCCCATTTCGCAGACGCCGATGATGTCGGGCTTTTCCGAAGCGATGATGCCGACGAGTGCGGCGATGGCGCGATCGGGTTTCGGAATATTCGCCGAGGAGTTGTCGCCAGATTTGGACGTGAAATAGTTCTGGAGATTGTAGGCGAGAAAGCGGATTTCCTCGGCAGATGCCGTGCTAACAACTAACGCGACGAGTAGGCAAAGGAGTTGTCTCATGCAAAAAAGGCTCGTTAAAAAACGAGCCTTTGAGCGAGAAAAAAAGTGAGCGGAGTTAGATCGAACTCAGGAAGGCTTGACCGTGGCTTCCTGATCTTTCGCAGGTTGAGCAGCCACCTCAGCCGGTGGTGGATTGTGAAGCTCGCGCTGAAATTCGTCCTTGGCCTTTTTAAATTCATGCATGCTCTGGCCGAGGCTGCGGGCGAGTTCCGGGAGTTTCTTGGCCCCGAAGAAAACGAGGACGAAAAACATGATGACCATGATTTCGGGCCAGCCGGGAGCGGAGAGTGCGAGGAGTGAGTTCATAGGGAAGGTTATCATGGGTCAGGGGTTTGAAAAGCGGGATTGTTACAGAGTAGTTCGCAGCCATTCCGGGAATGGACGCCTTATTCCATTTGAAGGAATGCTAGTAACTGCCATGCACTCGGTCAGGGAGCTCCCGCATGCACGGCACGGAAGACAGCCACTTGATTCGAGAGTATTCTCAGTGAGACCGAATAGAAAGCCCCAGACCTTGCTGGGATCCGCCATACTCGAGATGCCTTGGCCGCTTGAGCATTGAAGTTGGAATCCGGCACAGAGGCAAAACTGCTGTAGAGATACAGATTGCAGGCCGTCGTTTGATCGATAATCTGCACCGTCGCTTTCACCGTTAGTTGCCGCGGGGCAGGCGCTCTCGCAGACCCCTTTCTTATGGCGGGCGTCTCACTCGTCACGCTGGTCGAGAGTCTTACCGGCAACGTGTCGTGATAATGATCCTTCACCCCTGTTATTGCCATTCCGTAGTTACGGCAATTGCTATTGAGCGAATAGACGGGGCTCCGCGGATCGTTAGCCACCATCCGAGTCGCCGCGAATGATCCAAACATCGAACTGAAAGCAAAGGGCGGCACAGAGGTTGGAGCCCACAAGCCGTTGTCGCTGTAGTAGAGCGTATCAGTGGCGGTATAAACGCCGGAGGTCGGAAGCAACGGCGACAACGATACAATGCCATTGACCGGAACGATGTGATCGTAATCACTGTCACCCGCAGTTACATCCGGGTCACCGTAGAAATGATACTGATTCATCAGCAGTCCCATCATCACCGGATGCCCCTGCAGCACCTGCTGTTTCACCCAAACCAAAAATTGCCCGGTTGTCGATTGAGCAGCAGTATTCCATTTGTTTGCTTGCAAACGCATCCCTGATGCCGCTCGCGCCGCATTCACGCCAAGCAGGAGCTGGCTGTTGATGTCGTTTTGGGCAAGCCTTGGGGACGCCAAGGCGCGCGCCTGATACTGCGAGCAATACTGACCGAAGAACAGGCCCGCACTGATGAGCGACACCTCCCCGCAATACCCATAGTTCGCATCCCATTGCAATCTCGGCGGCATGTCCAGCGAAACGGAGACCCCTGCGTCCACGGCCTGTGCCGAGGAAGCTCCGAGGATGAGGCTGCTCCAGCCGATGCAGCGAAGAATCAGACACCTCGAAATCCAAGTCCTCCATCGGCCGTCGTTAGCGGCTCGCACACGCTTGATTCCGACTGGGCTAAGGTTGTTCAGGGCTGTGGTGAGCTGTGTTTTCATGCGGTAATATATGGTCGATCGACGGGGTGTCCGTTGAACCGTTAAACCCATTATGCGGATGGTTGGTGATTTGTAACTAGGCAAATCGCGGCAGGCAGCGGCACTCGTGGGTGGATTAAGCATTTTTTCCGCCCTGCTCCGGGAACCAGCCACGACCGCACTCTCTTCATCAGCCAGTTTTACAGGCTGTATGCATAATGCTTCATCTTTCATTTGGACGGGGGTGTTCCCCGCCATCACTACGCAAATGCACCGCGATGGCCGGCTGATCTCGACGCCACGGCTCGTCATGCCGAGGCACATAAGAAAGAATGCGCTGCGCCCGGAAAAGATTTCGTGTTTTTCTTCAGAATCCACTTGCGCACGATTCCTTTGCATCTATTATTTCGGCCCCCGCGCTTGGTGGGCAGAGTAAATCAGAGCCGCCAAGGCGGTCTTTTTGTCTCTGGACGCCAGCCCGGAAACGAATTTCATCAAGCCATTTTAGTCACCTCAGTCACTACCCACACCAGTTAACAGATGCCAACCATCAACCAGCTCGTCAGAAAAGGCCGTTCCAAGGTTACGGTGAAATCCAAATCACCGGCGCTCGTGAATTGCCCGCAGCGTCGTGGTGTTTGTATTCAGGTGATGACTCGCACGCCCAAGAAGCCGAACTCCGCTCTCCGTAAAGTGGCCAAGGTTCGTCTCACCAATGGCCAGGAGGTCATCGCTTACATTCCAGGTGAAGGTCACAACTTGCAGGAGCACTCGATCGTTCTCGTTCGCGGTGGCAAGGTGAAGGATTTGCCGGGTGTTCGTTACCATATCGTTCGCGGAACGCTGGACGCTCTCGGGGTGGACGGCCGTCGCCGTAGCCGTTCCAAATACGGCGCGAAACGTCCGAAGCCAGGTCAGCCAGAAGCGACCAAGGGCAAAGGCGGCAAGGGTAAAAAATAAGCGGAGTTCCAGCGCACTCTAGTTTCTCACTTTCAATTTTCTAACAATGTCTCGTCGTCGCAAAACCATTCATAAAGAAGTCAAAGCAGATGGCCGTTATGGTTCTTCTGAAGTGGCTGCACTGATCAGCACCATTATGACTGGTGGCAAAAAATCAGTGGCCGAGCGCATCGTTTATGGTGCGATCGACAAGAGCCGCGAAGGTTCGGATATTGTCGATCCGCTCGAAACGCTCCACAAGGCGCTCGAAAACGTGAAGCCTCGACTCGAAGTCAAATCCCGCCGCGTCGGTGGCGCGACCTATCAAGTTCCGATGGAAGTTCCTCAAGCCCGTCAGGTCGCTCTTGCGATGCGTTGGATTGTTGGTTTTGCGCAAAAGCGCCGTGGTATTTCCATGACGGAAGCTCTTTCAAGTGAACTCAAGGATGCAGCCGCTGGTCAGGGCAACGCCATCAAAAAGCGCGACGACACTCATAAAATGGCTCAAGCCAATCGCGCTTTTGCTCATTTCCGTTTCTAGATTTTTCTATGTCCGCCACGCTCGAAGCCAAACCAGCCTCCAATCCGAATTCTCCGGATCGCGCGTTCCCGTTGGAGCGCACGCGGAATATTGGTATTGCCGCCCATATTGATGCGGGTAAGACCACCCTCACCGAGCGCATTCTTTTCTATACCGGCATGATCCACAAGATCGGCGATGTGCATGATGGCAATACCGCTACGGATTGGATGGAGCAGGAGCGTGAACGGGGAATTACAATTACCTCGGCAGCGACGACTTGTTCCTGGTTGCAAAAATCTGAGGAAGGCGTCTACAAGGCTTTCGACGGAATCAAGCAGCGGATAAATATCATCGACACCCCGGGCCACGTGGATTTCACGGCCGAAGTGGAGCGTTCGTTGCGTGTTTTGGATGGAGCAGTTGCCGTTTTCTGTGGCGTGGCTGGTGTTCAACCGCAGTCTGAAACCGTCTGGCGGCAAGCTACTAAATATAATGTTCCTCGCATTGCATTCGTCAATAAGATGGATCGCACGGGTGCGAATTTTGACAATGCCATTAATGACATGCGCACCAAGCTGGGTGCTATTGCGTGGCCGGTTTTGATTCCTTACGGTAAGGAAGACTATCTCAAAGGTCAGTTCGACGTGATCAATAAGAAAGCTGTCATCTATGTCGATGACGACTCGACTGGTTCTAAATATCTAATCGAAGAGATTCCTGAGGAATTCAAAGAGTTGGTGGACTCGGCTTACGACGATCTCGTCACGGCCATGTCGGATCTCGATGATGAAATTGGCATGGCTTACTTGGAAGAGCAGCCTATCACCATTCAAATGTTGAAAGCGGCCATTCGCCGTCAGACGATTGCGAACCGTTTTGTTCCAGTGGTTGGTGGCTCGGCCTTTAAAAACAAGGGCGTCCAATTCCTTGTTGATGCCGTTGTAGATTACCTTCCAAGTCCGTTGGATATCGAAGCGACGAAAGGCCTTAATCCAGACGATCTCACGCCGATGGAGGCTGCGACCGATGATAATGGAAAATTTTGCTCGCTTGCATTCAAGCTTTGGAGCGATCCGTTTGTTGGCAAGCTGGTTTTCTTCCGCGTTTACAGCGGCAAACTTTCCAAGGGCGACACAGTATATAATCCTCGTACTAACAAGCGCGAGCGCATCAGTCGCTTGATCCAAATTCAAGCTGACAAACGGGAAGACATTGACGTTTGTTACTCGGGCGACATTGCCGCCATCGTTGGTATCAAAAATATTACGACGGGCGATACGCTTTGCGACGAAGATTATCCTATCCTTTTGGAGCCGCCAACGTTCCCGGATCCGGTTATTTCCATGGCGATCGAGCCAAAAACGAAGGTCGATCAGGAAAAAATGGGCAATGCTCTTCAACGCCTGTCTGAAGAAGATCCGACTTTCAAGGTATTCACTAACGAAGATACCGGCCAAACCATCATTGCAGGCATGGGCGAGCTTCACTTGGAGATTATCCGTGATCGCATGCTTCGTGAGTTCAAGGTGGAGGCTAACTCTGGTAAACCGCAGATCGCTTACCGCGAAACCATCACGAAAAAAGCTCACGGAGTTGGCAAGTTGATCAAGCAGTCCGGTGGACGCGGTCAATACGGCCATGTGGAAGTCGATGTTCGACCGGGTGAACGCGGCAAAGGCTTGGTTGTCGAAAACAAGATTGTTGGTGGGACCATTCCCAAGGAATACATCGCTCCAACTAAGAAGGGTATCGAGGAAGCGGTTCTCAACGGCATCATCGGCGGCTACCCGGTGATCGACGTCGAAGTGGATATTGTTTTTGGCAGCTATCACGACGTTGACTCGAACGAGATGGCGTTCAAACTCGCAGCTATTTTTGCGATGAAGGACGCGTTTAAAAATGCTGCCTCGGTTCTCTTGGAGCCGATCATGAAAGTCGAGAACAGCACTCCAGAAGAATTTCAGGGCGATATCATGGGCGATCTCAATCGTCGTCGCGGCCGGATTAGCAGCATCGAGAATAAAATCAATCTCAGCATCATTAATGCAGAAGTCCCGCTTGCCGAAATGTTCGGATATGCGACAGCTATCCGCTCCCTCTCCAAGGGACGTTCGTCTTACTCCATGGAGCCTTCTCACTTCGAGCAGGTCCCAGCTCAAGTTCTAGCGGCAGTCATCGACTCGAAGGAAAAGTGAGTCGAGTTTCAACCTAATCATTTTCTAACACCCACTTTCCATGTCTACTGGCCAACGCATACGCATCCGACTTAAAGGTTTTGATTACCGGATGTTGGACCAATCCTCCGTCGAAATCGTCGAAACCGCCAAGCGCACTGGTGCGCGGGTTGCAGGTCCGATTCCTCTCCCGACTCGGATCGAGAAGTTCACGGTGAATCGCTCGGCACACGTCGATAAAAAATCGATGGAGCAGTTTGAAATACGCACTCACAAGCGCCTTCTGGACATTATTGAGCCGACGGCAAAGACGGTGGACGAACTTCGGAAGTTGAATCTTCCGGCTGGTGTGGACATCACCATTAAGATCTGACCCCGCTGACTATTTTTATGAGAATCGGACTTTTAGGAAAGAAAATCGGCATGACTCGTGTTTACGACGAGAAAGGACATGCTACGCCTGTGACCGTGATCGCGGCTGGCGGCAATTCCCTTTTGCAGGTGAAGACCCTCGAGAACGATGGTTACTCTGCGGTGCAGGTAGGGTTCGACACGCAGAAGGAATCACGCGTTCCAAAAGCGCAGTTAGGCCACTTTGGAAAAGCTTCTTCCGAGCCTAAGAAAACGATCAGTGAATTTCGCCTGGAGGATACCGACGTTGTGAGTGGTGAATTGAATTTGAATGTTTCGCGTTTTCAACCCGGTCAGTTGGTCGATGTCATTGGCCAATCCAAGGGTAAAGGTTTTCAAGGCGTTATGAAGAGACATAACTTCGCCGGTCAACCCATGACTCACGGACATACGACCCATCGTCGTAATGGATCGATCGGTAATCGTTCGACTCCAGGTCGCGTTTGGAAAAACATGGGCATGCCTGGTCACATGGGTGACGAGCGTGTCACCGTCCAGAATCTGCGCGTTGTTCAAGTTCGCGAAGAAGATAATGTGATTCTTGTTGCCGGTGCAGTTCCCGGTGCCAATGGCGGATACGTTGTTATTCGTCCTGCAATCAAAAGCGCAACTCCGACTGAGGTCGCTATCTAATTATGAGTGCAACAGTTTTCACCGTCGAAGCCGCTAAGGCTGCCAACATTCCGGTCATCGAAAATGGACGAGGCACCCAAGCCGTTCACGAAGCGATTGTCGCCATGCGCGCTGCGCGCCGCAGCGGATCTGCTAACACCAAGACTAAAGCCGAAGTCAGCGGATCGGGTTCCAAACCTTGGCGTCAGAAAGGCACTGGCCGTGCTCGCGCCGGTTATAAGTCTTCTCCAGTATGGAGCGGTGGTGGCGTAGTCTTTGGTCCCAAGCCTCGTGATTATACAAAGACTGTTCCAAAGGCAGTTCGTCGTCTCGCTTTTCAGAAAGCTCTCAGTGCCAAGATCACCGCTGGTGATGTTCTGGTTGTAGATTCTTTTTCTGTGTCCGAACCCAAGACAAAGCAGTTTGTTTCCCTTCTTGGACAGCAGACATCCGAAGAAAAAGTGCTAGTCATTGCGTTGGCTTTTGATGAAAACACTTACAAAGCCGCGCGGAATGTTTCCTCGGCTTTGTTAAACACCGCGACCGACGTCAACACCGAGCAGCTCCTGTCGTTCCGCAAGATTGTGATTGTCAAGGATGCGCTCGCTAAACTCGCTGAAAGGGTCGCCTAATATGAACGAGATCTACGATTTTATCCAAACGGTTCGCTTGACCGAAAAAGCCACGTTGCTTGCAGAAAAAGAGAACAAATATGTTTTCAGTGTCAGCCCGTCTGCTAACAAGATTCAGATCAAGACCGCCATTGAGAAGCTCTTCGGCAAAAAAGTTGTCAGTGTTAACACGATGAACTATGCCGGCAAAAAGAAGCGCGAACGTCGTGCAGATTTTGGCCGCAAAGCCCATTGGAAAAAAGCTGTGGTGACACTTAAGGAGGGCGACAAAATTGAGTTGGCTTAGAGCCTAATCTCAATCGCACAATACTATGGCACTCAAAACTTTTAGACCGCTTACCCCGGTACAGCGCTTCCAGGCTCTTCCGACGTTTGACGAAATCACGACGAGCAAGCCCGAAAAGAGCTTGCTCACTACCAAGAAAAAAACTGGTGGACGCAACAATAACGGTCGCATTACCACCCGTCATATCGGTGGAGGTCACAAAAAAAAGCTTCGTTTGATTGATTTCAAACGCGCGCTCCGCGGAGTTTCTGCAGAGGTAATTTCAATCGAGTACGATCCTAATCGGTCTGCCCGCATCGCATTACTTTCCTACACCGACGGCGCCAAGGCTTACATTCTCGCACCAATCGGCCTGATAGTTGGCGCGAAAGTTTCGGCCGGTGAAAATGCCGCTCCGGAAATTGGCAACGCGCTTCCTTTGAAGACCATCCCGCTCGGCACAACGATTCATAACATTGAATTGGTCCCTGGTCGTGGCGGCCAAATTGCCCGCAGCGCAGGTCAAGCGGCCGTTTTGAGCAACCGCGAAGGTGGTTACGCCCTCGTTCGGATGCCTTCCGGCGAAGTTCGCCAGATCATTGATGCCTGCTACGCTACTATCGGCCAGGTGGGAAACATCGATCATATGAACGTCTCCAGTGGTAAAGCGGGTCGCTCACGCTGGTTGGGAATTCGCCCTACTGTCCGCGGCATGGTTATGAACCCGGTGGATCACCCGAACGGTGGTGGCCAAGGTAAATCCAAAGGCGGTGGCGGACGCCATCATCCGATGAGTCCGTGGGGTCAACTCGCGAAGGGTTTCAAGACTCGTCGCAAGCATAAGCCTAGCAATCGGTTCATCGTCGAGCGCCGCAAATCCAAGAAGAAATAATTTATGGGCAGATCTCTTAAAAAAGGACCATTCGTTGACGTCAAGCTTCTCGAGAAAATCGATAAGCTCAACGATTCCTCCGTCAAAAAACCGATCAAGACCTGGTCGCGTCGCTCCATGATTACGCCGGACTTTGTAGGCCATACCTTCCTGGTCCATAACGGTAAAATTTTTGCCTCCGTTTTTGTCACAGAAAACATGGTAGGCCACAAACTTGGTGAGTTCTCTCCGACTCGTGTCTTTAAAAAACACGGATCGCACACCGCCAAGGTTTCCAAATAGTTTCGGGTGGCTCCGTTTGCCACTGCTATCTAACTCCGCTCAATTTTTCAAATGCGTGGCGTTATTCTGGCAGGGGTTATGGGGTTACTCAGCGAGTGCGGACTGTTTTCACAGACGGTCGACACTCAAAGTTCTTTCTCAGATACATTTGAATTAGCGGACTCCAAATCGGTCATAGCCGATGCGGTGTCAGACACGGAAGATTTGCTCAAGCAGAATTTGATTCTGAAAGAGCAGGTCCAATCTCTCTCAGACGCGGTTATTACCGCGAAGAGCGAGTCCGATGCTGCCACGACGGAGAATCGCGAGCTGAAAGCTCGAATCGAAGCACTTGGTGTAAACGCGATGGGTAACGATCGTTCCAAACTAGAGCAACGACTGATCAAAGCCGTGAGCGACCTAAGTTCGTCGCAGACTGATCTGGCTACCCACAAGCAAATTTTGGCTGGCCTCACGGAAGCGGTTGTTTCGTTGCTTAAGACGTCGAAGGATGTTTCTCCGGAAGCACGCCTGACGGTGGAAGCCGAACTTAGAAATGCGAGCCAAAAACTTGGAGTCGACTCTAACTCGGTTGAAAAAGCCGAACCGTCTGCGGTCAGCCTAAATAATGCTCGCGTCATCAGTCTTAAACCAGAAATCGGTTTGGTTGTAGGAAACATTGGCACTCAGGACTCTGTCAAAGTCGGGATGCCATTCCGAGTCTACGACGGACAGAATCCAATTGCACTGGTGCGAGTGGTCGATGTCCGTGAAAAGCTGTTCGGCGCTCTAATTCAAGAAACCTTATCTGAAAAAACAACTGTGAAAATCGGGCATCGACTAAAAGTTGCCGCCAATTAGCCACATCAACATGCAAGTTAAATCCATTTACAAATACGCGAAAATCTCGGCCTTCAAGGCTCGTGAAGTCACGCGTGAAATTCAAGGTCTGTCAGTTTCGGCAGCTCTCGACATCGTCACGTTTAGCCCTAAAAAAGCGGCTGGATTGATTGCGAAAACCTTGAAAAGCGCAGTGGCCAATGCGGAAAACAACAACGATCTCCGCGCTGAAAACCTGGTCGTGAAAGAAGCGGTTGTAGGTGAAGGCACGACGATCAAACGCTCACGTCCACGGGCTCGCGGCAGTGCCAGCCCGATTCGTAAGCGCACATCCCACATCCGTATTATTTTAACGGACGAAATTTCCATTCCAGTTAGAGACAAATCTAAGAAATCTACCAAGCCGTCGACGAAAGCTAAAAAGGCCACTCCCAAAGCTGAGGCCAAACTGGCTGCTGCGAAAATCTCCGAGACTCCTTCAGAAACCAAAGAATAATTATTTATGGGTCAAAAAGTTAATCCAATCGGATATCGCCTCGCTCTGAGCCGCGACTGGCGCTCGCGCTGGTATGCCAACCGTCAGGAGTTGCCTGGTTTCTTAAAAGCCGACATTGAGATTCGCGCTTACGTGAAGAAGAAGCTCGCCCTGGCGGCTGTTTCCAAAATCGTCATCGAGCGCGCCTGGAACAGCATTCGCACTACCATTTATACCGCTCGTCCAGGCATCGTCATCGGCCGCAAAGGCTCTGAGATCGAAAACATGACCAAAGAGATCGCT
The DNA here is from genome assembly GCA_043758065.1 of Spartobacteria bacterium. Classification (GTDB taxonomy): domain Bacteria; phylum Verrucomicrobiota; class Verrucomicrobiia; order Chthoniobacterales; family DASVRZ01; genus DASVRZ01. The sequence continues at coordinate 15,464 of JAYVOE010000079.1, forward strand.
GAGATGTCTGGCGGCAAACAGGTCAAAATTGATATTCAGGAAATTAAAACGCCAGAACTCGATGCACAGCTCGTTGCAGAAAACATCGCTCTGCAAATTGAGCGCCGCATTTCTTTCCGCCGCGCGATGAAGAAAACTGTCCAGCAGACGATGGAATTTGGTGCACTAGGAATCAAGGTACGCTGCGCGGGTCGTCTTGGTGGCGCTGAAATCAGTCGCTCAGAGGCTTATCGTGAGGGAAAAGTTCCTCTCCACACACTGCGTATGCCAATCGATTATGGTTTCGCCGAGGCAAATACTGTTTACGGAAAGATCGGCATCAAATGCTGGATCTGTAAAAAAGACGAAGCTCCGGTTGCTGAGGCGTCGAAAAAGGAAGCCAGCGTTTAATTTAAGGAGACTTTATGCCATTGATGCCCAAAAGAGTGAAGTATCGTAAGACCCAGCGGGGTAGCCGCAAGGGGACTGCTTCACGAAATATTAAAGTCGATTTCGGTGAATTTGCACTGCAGACGCTGGAACGCGCTTGGATTACTAACATTCAAATCGAAGCTGCCCGTGTTGCGCTCACCCGCAATATGAAACGCAAGGGTAAGCTCTGGATCCGCATTTTTCCTGATAAGTCAGTGACGGCACGTCCGCCTGAAACTCGAATGGGTAAGGGTAAGGGACAGCCGGAGTATTGGGTTGCCACGGTTCGTCCAGGCAACATCCTCTTTGAGCTCGATGGAGTTCCTGAATCGGTGGCACGTGAGTCGCTTCGTTTGGCTGCTACGAAGCTGCCGATTCGCACACGTTTCATTTCGCGTCACCACGTAGCGACCTAACTATTTCACTGTATGAAAATCAAAGAAGCCCGTGATCTTAGCCCAGATGAGTTGGTTGCTCGTAAATCCGAACTCCGCAAAGAAGCCTTTCAGCTCCGTGTCCAGCAGCAGACCGGTCAGTTAGAAAAACCGAGTCAGCTAAAAAATATTCGAAAAGATGTGGCTCGCATCGAAACAGCCCTTTCGGAACGCAAATAACGGTGTATTATCACCACCCCAATAATCGACCCGCCAAATGAGCGAATCCCTTTCTACTATCGAAAAACCTGTCGTCGAAAAACACGCTGTCCGTAAGACGCGCGTCGGCCAGGTGGTTTCCACCAAGGCTGCGAAGACGGCCGTCGTTGAGACGACTGTCCGCGTTCCCCATCCGAAGTTCGGCAAAATCATCAAGCAATCCAAAAAATTCTACGTTCATGACGAAGATGGTGCAGCCCAAGTTGGCGATACTGTTGAGATTGTGGAAACCCGTCCCTTGAGCAAGCTGAAACGCTGGCGCCTGGTGTCCGTCATTAAACACTAACTCCGCTCACATTTTTTAGGTATGGTCCAGATTAGATCCAGATTAGACGTTGCTGATAACACCGGTGCCCGCATGGCCACTATGATTGGTGTGATCGGCAAGGCCACCATGACCGCCGAGGTTGGCGATGTCATTACTGCCAACGTGAAGGAAGCGGCTCACAATGGCACTGTCAAAAAAGGCGATGTTGTTCGTGCAGTCATTGTTCGCACCCGCCAAGCCATTCGTCGTAATGACGGTTCTGCTCTTCGCTTCGATAACAACGCTATTGTTATTATTGACAAAGACTTGAACCCACGAGGAACCCGTATCTTTGGTCCCGTGGCTCGTGAGCTGCGTGAGAAAAATTTCATGAAGATCGTTTCTTTAGCTCCGGAGGTTGTATGAGCGCTTTGAAGACTCACGTTAAGAAAGGCGACGACGTCGTTGTCATTTCTGGAAACCATCGCGGTTCCACAGGTAAAATATTGCAGGTGCTTACCAAAAAGAACCAAGTGCTTATTGAAGGTGTCCGCCTAATCAAAAAGCACGTTAAGAAATCCCAAGAACATCAAAACGGGGCAATCATTGAGCGTGAGGGTCCATTGCACATTTCCAACGTGAAACTGGTCACCGCGCCGGTTGTAGAAGCTCCAAAGAAATCTTCGCGGAAGAAAAAATAGTTTTATGGCCGCTACTCTTTACACAGAATACAAGGAACGCGTTGTTCCCGCCCTTCAGGCGTCTCGTGGGTATTCTAATATTCATCAGATCCCACGAATTCAGAAAGTGGTCATCAATACCTGCATAGCATCCCAGTCGGATGTGAAGCAGGCATTGGAAGATGCCAAGAATGAACTATCGATGATCACTGGTCAAAAGCCGGCTGAAACGATCGCTAAAAAGAGCATCTCCAACTTCAAGCTCCGTGAAGGTCAGGGTATAGGTGCAAAAGTTACGCTTCGTGGGGATAAGATGTATGAATTCCTAGAGCGTCTCATTCGCACTGCGCTTCCCCGTATCCGCGATTTTCGTGGAATCTCGGCGAAAGCATTTGATGGGAATGGCAATTATACCTTGGGTGTTCCCGATCAATCGATCTTCCCTGAGATCGAACTTGACAAGATCAAGCGCAACATTGGATTTGATGTAACCATCGTTACGAGTGCGAAAACCAACGACGAGGCTAAGGCATTGTTAACTGAACTTGGTGTTCCTTTCACCGACAAGGCGAAGAAGGCTCCTGCAAAAACCGCCTAATATTATGAGCACTGTTACAGACCCTATCTCTGATTTTCTTACTCGAATTCGCAATGCCAGCGCTGCTCGCAAGGCTTTGGTCGAGGCTCCGTATTCCCGAATCAAGGCGGACATTGCCAAGATCTTAAAGGAAGAAGGCTACATCTCGGATTATTCAGTGGAGACTGAGATCACTCAGGCTCAGATCAAAGTTACCACCAAGTTTGTTAATCGCACCGCAGCGATCACGGGCGTCAAGCGTGTTAGCCGTCCAGGTTTGCGCAAGTACGTAGGGGCCACTGAAATTCCACGGGTGCTGGGCGGGTTAGGCGTTGCTATCTTATCGACACCCAAAGGTGTGCTGAGTGGTCAAAAAGCTAAAAAAGAAAATGTTGGCGGCGAAGTTCTCGCTTACATCTGGTAAAGGATTTTACAATGTCACGTATCGGAAAAAAAGCAGTCGTTCTTCCCGCAAAAGTCACCTTCGGAGTCAATCTCGATGGCGGCGTGAGTGTCGAAGGACCGAAAGGTAAGTTGGAGTGGGTTCTGCCCAAGCAGATTAAAGCACGCGTCGATGGCAGCAATGTGATCATCGACCGAGAAAGTGAGGTTCGCCAAGTCCGAGCTTTACATGGCCTTAGTCGAGCATTGGTTGCCAACATGGTGACGGGTGTTAGCATTGGCTTTAAAAAAGATCTGGAAATCCAGGGAGTTGGTTTCAAGGCCGCTGTGCAAGGCTCAGTGCTTAACCTAAGTCTCGGTTTTTCTCATCCCATTAATTTCCCAATTCCCCAAGGCATCAAGGTAACAGTAACCGAAAATACCAAGATTTCAGTGGAAGGCATCGATCGTCAGTTAGTCGGGCAGGTCGCGGCCGATATCCGAAACTTCTATCCACCTGAGCCTTATAAGGGCAAAGGCGTTCGCTATGCCGGCGAACAAGTCCTCCGCAAGGAAGGCAAAACTGTCCAATAATATGTCTGCTCGTAGCAATATCCAACTTCGTCATACCCGCATTCGCAAGCGAATCTCCGGCACTCCAGAGCGTCCGCGTCTTGCGGTCCATTTTTCTGGGAAAAACGTCTATGCTCAAATCATTGACGACACATTAGGGCAAACCTTGGTTGCTGTTCAGACAACGGAAAAAGCTTTTCGTTCGGAAAACAAAGCTGTCCACGCTAATCAGGCAATTGCTGAAAAAGTTGGTTCTCTGATCGCTGAACGCAGTAAAGAGAAGAATGTAACTGCGGTCGTTTTTGATCGCGGTGGTTTTATGTATCACGGCAAAGTCAAAGCCCTCGCCGACGCAGCACGCGCCGGTGGTCTCCAATTTTAATATGCCAAATCCTAATCAAGGTCGCAGAAATGATCGTGATCGCGCTGACAAGGGCGGTCCGAAGTCTGACACCACTGAAAAAGTTGTTTTCATCAATCGATGCGCGAAGGTCGTTAAAGGCGGTCGTCGTTTTAGCTTTAGCGCGCTCATTGTCGCTGGCGATCACAAGGGCAAAGTGGGCTGTGGATTTGGCAAAGCCAATGAAGTCTCCGAAGCTATTCGAAAGGCTTCCGACGCAGCGCGCAAGTCCATGGTTGCCGTCGCTCTTCGCGAGAATTCGATCCCGCATGAAGTCATCGGTGAATACGGTGGAGGTCGAGTCCTTTTGCGCCCGGCATCTCCTGGAACTGGGATCATTGCTGGTGGCGGGGTTCGGGCCGTCGTTGAAGCAGCCGGGATCAAGGACGTGCTTGCCAAGTCTCTTGGTTCCGATAACCACGCCAACGTCGTCAAGGCAACCATCGAAGCGCTCCTCGCTCTGCGCCAGAAAGATCAAATTTTGACCCTGCGCGGCATTAAAACCTCCGCTCCGGAAGTCGCAGCTGTCTAACCTTTATTCTCATGCAACTCCACACCATGAAGCCCCGTCCGGGCTCTCGTCATCGCACCAAACGCCTCGGTATTGGCGAAAGCAGCGGCCACGGCAAGACTAGCGGTAAAGGTCACAAAGGCCAAAAGGCACGTTCCGGCGGAAGTATTCGTCTCGGTTTTGAGGGCGGTCAGATGCCATTGATCCGTCGTTTGCCAAAACGCGGCTTCAACAACGCCAATTTCAAAAAGAACTACGCAATCGTCAATCTTGATGACTTGGCAGTTTTTGACGAGGGATCGTCAGTGAATGAAGCTTCGTTGCTGGAGAAAAAACTGATTCGCGGAAAGTACGTTGGTTTAAAAGTTCTGGCTCGTGGCGAGATTTCCAAAAAACTCGTCATTGAAGCGGACAAAGTGACTGACGCTGCCCGTGCTAAAATCGAAGCTGCTGGGGGTTCCGTCACGATTCGGAGCGGTGCGGCCGCCAAGTAATCGCGGTCGGTCCTCTTCAAGCGTCGATGATTTCCGCGTTCGTTAACATTTTCAAAATCCCGGAGCTCAAGCAGCGTGTGCTTTTCACGTTGTGGATGCTGGTAATCGTCCGCATTGGTGCGGCGATCACGACTCCAGGCGTCAATGCTCACGTCTTGCACGAATGGTTCCGGACGGCCGTGGATCCTCAAGCCGGGGGAAACGTAGCAGCGCTGTTTAGCTTGTTTAGCGGTGGAGCGTTGGAAAACTGCGCGATTTTTTCGTTGGGTGTGATGCCCTACATTAGCGCTTCCATCATGATCCAACTGCTTACGGCAGTGGTTCCCCAATTAGGAAAGTTGGCGCGTGAAGATGGCGGCCGCCAAAAAATTACCCAATACACGCGGTATGCGACGCTGATTCTTTGCATTTTTCAAGGCTATCTCCTCTCGCTATCATTCATTAATCCCGAGACGAGTCCTTTCCTCCCAGGCATTGCCGATACAATTCGTCGCGTTGGGCCTCTGGTTATCTTCCCAAGCGCTTGGGGTTTTTCGGCTATTACGGTGATTACACTGACAGCAGGGACGATGCTTTTGATGTGGATTGGCGATCAAATCACGGAGCGTGGAATTGGTAACGGGATGTCAATGATCATCACAGTCGGAATCGCGGCCAGACTCCCGGCTGCCATGGTTCAGGCGTGGAAAACCTTTGTCCCGTCCGAGCCTGGACAGGCCAGCCAGGTAACGCCGTTTTTGCTGGTTGTTATGGTCCTTTTCCTCGTCTTGGTAATCGCTGGTGTTATCGCGATCACTCAGGCCCAACGAAAAATTAGCGTTCAATATGCCAAGCGTGTGGTGGGTCGGAAAGTTTACGGCGGGCAAACTCAATATATGCCGCTCAAAGTCAATTACGCGGGTGTGATGCCGATTATTTTCGCGCAAGCTATCCTTCTCTTCCCGAGTTCCATTTTGGGCTTTTTATTCAAGGGCCAAAGCTGGGCACTTAATCTGTCGCAAATGTTGGTGGATGGATGGCTGCATTACACGTTGTTCGCTGCGATGATCTTTTTCTTCAGCTATTTCTGGGTCGCAACCCAGTTCCAGCCGAATCAAATTGCAGACGACTTAAAGAAATATGGCGGCTACATCCCAGGCGTTCGTCCAGGTAAGCCGACGGCCGAGTTTCTTGATTTCACTATGAGTCGGCTCACTTTTGCTGGTGCGATCTTCCTAACGCTGATCGCGATTTTTCCCCAAATTTTGATGGAGGCCATGCACGTCCCGCGGGTCGTTGCGGGCTTCTTTGGCGGAACCAGCCTGCTCATTCTGGTCGGCGTCATGCTCGACACCATGCGCCAGGTGGAAACACATCTTATCCAACGGCATTACGACGGATTTTTGCGCAAGGGTAAAATACGCGGTCGCTTTGAACGTGCCGCCTACAACAAAGGCACCACCATCAACGACAGCACCATGGTCTGGCTCTCGACCTCCATGGCCGTGCTGGTCCTGGTCGCGGTCGTGATCTTGTTGTTCCTCCAAAGCAAATAATCGCCGTCGTGAAGCGTCGGCTTGTTTTGCTCGGTCCGCCCGCTTCTGGAAAAGGAACCCAGGCGCAATTGATTTTTGCGAAATATCAGATTCCGGCTGTTTCCACGGGTCATCTTTTGCGTGACGAAGCGGCGGCAGCAACCGATCTCGGCCAGCAAGCGGCCTCCTACACATCGAAAGGGCAACTCGCTCCCGATGATTTGGTCATGGCGGTGTTGCAGAAATGGCTGGGCAGTGGCCGCGACTCATTTGTGTTCGATGGATTTCCCCGAACGTTGGAGCAAGCGGTTCATCTGAAGCCCCTCTTAGAGAACGCGCAGATACCGTTGGAACTCGTCTTGTTTTTGGAATGTGACCTCGCCACGATTGAGCAGCGCGTCCGCGGTCGTGTGACCTGTTCTGGCTGCAAATCGATATTTTTGATTGGCCTGCACGTGTCGTCGATCGATCAACCTTGCCCGAGCTGCGGAGGAACGCTCGTGCGCCGAGCTGATGATGAACCGGAAGTTCTGGCGCATCGCATGGTGCAATATGCGGAGAAGACGGCGCCGCTGATCGAATTTTATCGAGCCGAAGGTCTCCTGCGAAAAATTCATGCGAGTCAGAATGCAATGGACGTTTTCTCGGAAATCGAAACTGCGTTGAAATCATGATCCCGATCAAGACAGCGAAAGAGATTGACCGCATGCGCGAGGCCGGACGTCGCGCTGGCGAGATCATCGGCAAAGTCAGCGGTCTCGTCCGACCAGGAATTACGACTGGTGAAATCGATCAGGCGGCGGCTGATTTCACGGCTCAACTCGGCTGCAAAAGCGCTTTCCTCGGCTACCGCGGATTTCCCGGCCACATTTGTATCTCACTCAATGAAGAAGTGGTGCATGGGATCGGCGGTAAACGTCGCATCCAATACGGCGACATCGTCAAGCTGGACATCGGCGTTTTTTACGATGGCTACGTCGGCGATACCGCGACGACCGTTCCGGCTGGTATGGTGGATCCAAAAATACAGCGATTGTTAGAAGTCACCGAAGGTTCGCTTTACCTTGCGATCCAACAAGCGGTCGCGGGCAATTGCGTCGGGGATATTAGTTCGACCGTCGAAGACGAGATTGTGGCGAATGGATTTAGCGTGGTCCGGGAATTTGTCGGGCACGGCGTCGGGAAAAAACTTCACGAAGAACCTCAAGTCCCTAATTTCGGTCGTCCGAAATCCGGAGCGAGATTAAAACCCGGGATGACCCTCGCCATCGAGCCGATGGTTAACATGGGCACTTCAGCTGTAAAAATCCTCGCTGACGGATGGACCGTCGTTACGGCCGACAAGCGTCCGTCCTCTCACTTTGAGCACACCGTTTTGATCACGCAAGGCGAGCCGGAGATTCTTACGTGGCGAGAAAAATCATCGCTGGTTTCGGCCGCGAATCCGCTCTAACTCGGCTCACTTTTTCCTTATGCTGCCTGTTTCCAATAAAATCCGCTGGCGAATACGAGAAAACACGTTTTTCTCCACATTCCCGCCTTGCCAGTGGAAAAACTTGTGTTAGAGATGTTCCCCCTGCGAAAACGGAAACCCCATTTTACAGTTAAAGCCGCCTAGACTGCTGAAAAACGAACGAGACGGCACCGCAACCCAAAAACAATTTACCATGAAAGTTAGAGCCTCAGTTAAAAGACTTTGCGAGCAATGCCGCATCGTGAAACGCCAGAACGTCGTCCGCGTCGTTTGCAAAAATCCGCGTCACAAACAAAAACAAGGTTAGCCTCATCCATTTTCCATTATGCCAAGACTCCTAGGTGTTGAAATTCCCGGCGACAAACGCATCGAAGCCTCCCTTCCGTATATTTACGGCATCGGACCGACGACCGCCAAGCGCATCCTCGAACAAGCTAATATCGATCCGAATATCCGGGCGAAAAACTTGAGCAGCGAGCAAATGGGCGAGTTGATCCACGCGATCACGGCCAGCAAATTGCCGATCGAAGGCGATCTTCGCCGCGAGATTCAGGGCAACCTGAAGCGCCTTCAGGCGATCAACTGCTACCGCGGCATCCGTCATCGTCGCAGCCTGCCCGTTCGCGGCCAGCGCACCTCCACCAATGCCCGCACTCGCAAAGGCCCTCGCAAGACGGTCGGCGTGCAGAAAGCCAAAGCGTAATTTCACGTAACGAATCATGTCCGAAGAAACCAATTCACCCGCCGAAGAACCCGCTGTAACTCCCGTGGAAAACGCGGATCCAGCGACCACTGAGGCTCCTGCTACTGAAGCCGCCGCTGCCGAAGCGCCTGCCGCTGCTGAAGCGCCTGCGAAAAAAGCTCCGAAAGCTAAAGCCGTCAAGGCCAAGAAAGAAGCCGCACCTGCGGAAGAGAAGAAAGAAAACCTTTCGCTCGACAACAACGACATCGAAAAAGTCAAAGTCGTTCGCGCCAAGGGAGCCAAGAACATCCTCGTCGGCGTCGCCCACGTATTGGCCACCTTCAACAACACCATCGTCTCCATCACCGACCAAAACGGTGCCGTCATCGGCTGGTCCAGCGCTGGCAAAGTCGGCTTCAAAGGTTCCCGCAAAAGCACCGCTTACGCCGCCCAGATGGTTGCGCAGGACGCCTGCCGTCAGGCCATGGGCCACGGGCTGAAAGAAGTCGAAGTCCGCGTCAAGGGTCCCGGTTCAGGCCGCGAATCCGCTGTCCGTGCGCTGCAAGCGGTCGGATTGGAAATCAGCGTCATCAAAGACGTCACCCCGGTGCCGCACAACGGCTGCCGTCCACCGAAACAACGTCGCGTTTGATCGAAACTGATCCGAGTTACATTCCTATCTAATTTACTATGGCAAGATACACAGGCCCCAAATCGAAGATCAGCCGCCGTTTCGGCGTCGCTATCTTTGGCCCGAGCAAAGCTCTCGAACGCAAAAACTACCCACCCGGCATGCACGGCCCGAAAGGTTCCCGTCGCAAAACCTCGGAATACGCCCTCGCCCTCGCTGAAAAGCAGAAGCTGCGTTACCAATACGGCGTCCTCGAGCGTCAATTCCGCCGCTATTTCGAGATCGCACTCACCCGTCGCGGCATCACCGGCGAAATCCTTCTGCAACTTCTCGAGACCCGTCTCGACAACGTCGTTTTCCGCCTCGGCTTTGCGAATTCCCGCAACGCTGCCCGCCAGATGGTTGGCCACGGCCACGTTACGGTGAACGGCAGAAAGGTGGACATCTCCTCCTTCAACTGCCGCGCTGGCGACGTCGTCACGATCAAGGACAAGCCCGCTTCCCGTCGTTTGGGTGCGAAGTTTGTCGAGCTGACCCAGATCGCTCCGATCCCAGACTGGCTCACGGTGGACAAGGAAAACTTCACCGGCTCTGTCTCCCGCATCCCGAGCCGCGAGGAAATCGCCCCGATCGTCAACGAGCAGTTGATCGTCGAGCTCTACTCCCGCTAATTCGGTATCGAATTCCGCCGGAAAACTGAGCGGAGTTCCATTCGATTCACAAAGAAATCCAAAAGCCCCGCCCTGTTCGCAGAGCGGGGTTTTTCGTATTCTGGAACAAGCGAGGAGAGCTTGAGAAACCACACACCAATGACGACTTCACCTCAACTCGCTCTCCCCGGTGCCGGATTGCAGACGACTCTGGGCCTTGCCCATCCCTGGGTTGGCGCGCTCAATGTCGTCGGATGGCACGCGCTCGCCAGGGTGCATCTTCGCCTGCATCGCGTCCAGATCGAGCGGATTCTGGCCGGGCTAAAAAAGACGGTGGAGTTGCATCGCTATCTCCGCCAACGCGAGCGCGGCGGGGTTTTGCGGTTCGCTCAGGACAATCGGCTGTCCGCGGTCGCCGCTTTCCCGAGTCGAAATATCGATCGGCACCTCGCCGAGAAATGGCACGCCGAGCCGAGTCGCCTCGCGCCGACCGCCGCCCGTGCCAAAGATGTCGTAACGTTTCCCATCGGACGGTGACTCGAAGAAGCTCATGTTCTCCACGAGGCCGAGAATGGGGACGTTCACCTTTTGAAACATCGTCGCCGCCTTGCGCGCATCGATCAGCGCGACCTCCTGCGGCGTGGTCACGATCACCGCGCCAGCGAGCGCGACCGTCTGCACGATGGTGAGTTGAATATCGCCCGTGCCCGGCGGCAGATCGAGAATCAGGAAATCCAGCTCGCCCCATTCCACCTGACGCAGAAACTGCTGCGTGTAACGCGTCACCATCGGCCCGCGCAGGATCGCCGGGGAATCGTCATCCAGGAGGAAACTCATCGACATCAATTTGATCCCATAACGCTCCAGCGGGATGATCTGGTTTTCATCCGTCGCCGCAGGCCGTTCGCGCGCGCCAAACATCACACCCAGACTCGGCCCATACATATCGCAGTCGCACAGGCCGACGCTCGCGCCTTGTAACGAGAGCGCGGCGGCCAGATTTGAGGCCACCGTCGATTTTCCCACGCCGCCCTTGCCCGACGCCACCGCAATCACGTGCCGGATGCCCGGAATCGCCGTTGTTCCCGTCGCGCTCGCACTCGGCGGTGCCGAAATATCGATCACGACCTGCACTTTTCCCATGCCGGGGAGCGATTTCAGCGCGGCTTCGGTGTCGGTTTTGATCTTCTGCGGAATGGCGGCTTCATTGGTGGCGAGCGCCATTTTCACCGTCACATCCTTGCCGTCCAACGTGACTTCCCGAAGAATTCCAAACGAAACTATGTCGCGCGAGAAGCCGGGATATTTAACAGTTTTCAGTTGAGTGCGAATCGACTCTTCGGTGGGCGGCGTTGAGGAAAAAAAAGACATGGGAGTTAAAGAGAAATGGGGCACCACTAATGAACCGGAAACGTCCCGAATCAAAGCAGGATCTCAGCAAAAGCCATTCGTCTTCTGAAAATAGCCCAGCGCTTCAGCACTGGGATGAAAAAGGGCAGCAATCCACTTAGTCCGCAGGGACGACAGAACTCCAAGTCGTTGCAAGCCAACCTCCGGCTGAGTGCGTCACACTCCCCAAGCGCCTCCGCTCTGGTCTCCGGGTCGCGCCATAACGCCTCCGGAATTTTCCATACGACTTCCAACGGACTGCGACCCAGCCTCCGGATGATTCCCACATGGCCTCCGGGTCGATTCCTGCGCGTCTCCGGGTGCATCCCACCGACCTCCGGTGAGTGCAAGTCGGTCTCCGGGTAGGTGCAAGTCGGTTTCCGGAAAGGTGCAAGTTCACCTCCCGGCATGGCAAACACCGCAAAACAGCCCGGTTTCCGCCCAAAAACCGCGTTTTTCTGTTAAAACAGCCCCAAAACAGTGATTTCCCAGCATTGAAGCTTGTCAGCAGACATCGGCTCCGGCATTCTTCTCCTGCCCATTCCCAACCAACTCAATTATTATGAACGACCGCGATATCCTCCGTGAAGACCGACTCACCCGCACCCAAACCTTCGGCCGCGCAAACGCTGCCGACTTCGTCGCTGGCAGCAAAGCCCCGGCGCTTTTCGCCAACATCACCCAAATCCTCCTCGACCTCGCCGCCGCCAAGATCGGCCAGGTCCCCGGACGCGCCTCCAAGGCCGCCTTGCTCGACGCTCTCTGGCTTGACTACAAAAACATCGCCCGCACCTCACGCAGCATCGGGGCAGCAGCCCTCGGCGGCTCCATCGTGGATTACGCCGTTCCCGCAGATTTCACTGAAGCTCTGATCAAAATTCAGGCCGAAAAACTCCTCAGCCTCCTCGAAGACAACATCGCGCCGGTCGGCGGCGACACCCCCGAGCAACTCGCCGCCAAAGCCGCCCGCTGCGCATTGTTTCTCGAATGGGAAATCCAGGCCGACTTCGTCGAAGACCTCCGCTCCGATTACGACGCCCTCATCGCCGCCAACCAGCTCAACCAGGCAGAAAATCAGGACGGCGTGGAAAACACCGCCGCCATCGGCGTCCTCCTCCTCAGCGGCGGACAAACCGTGTCCGACCTCGACACCATCATGCAGAACAAATACGCTAGGCAGCCCGAAAAACTCCGCGCCTGGGAAAGCGCCAGCCGAGTATACCGCAGCCCGGTTCGGAAAAAGGATGTTCCAACAGTAGGGACTCCTCTGCGAACTTAAGGGCGTCGCGATCCTTTCTTAGTTAAACATTTATCCTTAGACCATATAGGAACTGCTTCGGATATAGATCCATGATCTAGTTTTATTTAGGGTCTTTTGATTGAACGCCGGTGGCATTTGGTCACTCTGAATGTTTGTGAATCAACTTTCAAAAAACAAAAAGCGCTACACGTATGCCGAAAATCTGGATGCCTATGAGGCGCTCAAAAGGATTGCCGCAAGAGAGCGACTCGATATGGCGGATATAGTGAGGCGTGCCACCCGGAATTTCGTCGAAAATTACCGATGCCATCCCCGCCACAACCTATCTTCGTCTGAGTGACACCGGTTATTGCAATAACGCTGGTTCTAGAAATCTGATTTTAACTCGTTTCTAACAGAACAGACAATCCGCCGCTTATCAGTTCAATATCCAAAGGTTTTAAGGCGTAATGCCTCGGCTTTTGCTTGTTGTGCATCCCTCGAAGCAGAGTCCGCTTCCGCTCGAGCAGCGTCCACTTCCCGCTTTAGCTTATTAAGAGGGTCGTTATATTCCTCCTCTCGTTTGAGACGGCGCTGCTTAACCTTGTTCGCGTGTGTATTATTTAGCTCTCTTAAAAGTGTTATCAAATTAGGTGTGAATCCTCCGGTTGATAATGATTCGAAGGTTTGGTCTGAATCAACCTCCGAGCCATGGCTTATCTTCGCATCATTGATTGCCGTGCCGGCAACTCTCCGATTGAGAGCCTCCTCTCGTGCTACTAAGTCCCTTTCCCTTTTGTCTAAAGCTATTTTATCTGCAGCAACTTTCTCTACTCGAGCTTTCGTTTCGAGGGCTTTCGTATTTTGCCGCTCCTTCTCACAGTCTACCATGAACTGCCGAGCGAATGCTTTGGACCGCTGGTCTTCCTTCTCCCATTCTTCTTTATAGGTTTCGAAGGCCTTGCGTGCCGCGTATTCTGGCGTGTCCCTCGCAAGAACGGTATCGTAATGATATTTTTTTTGAAGAGCATCTGGTAGATCTTCGAAGGGAATCAAATCTTCTCCCCAGTTATGCACAACAAACAAACCTGTAGGTGTCACCTGAGTTACGATCGATTCTCTGTATGTTTTACCACTTCTTGTAGTGATTGTCTCTTTGGCAAACGCGCTAGAATGCATTAGTGCTAGAAACCAAAAGACGAAGGCTGCGCGCTTTACCCAATTAACGAAAGACAGCAGATGTGGCGGAGGAACTGTCGGGATCGTATTCATATGACGAAGGTAATCAGATTTGCCTAGATTGGAAACGCCAATCCTCAGGCCCCACCTTTGAATGTTCGCACGACATCCGATCCCATATCTGTTTCTCAAGGCAGACGCAGGTCGTAGGTGAGGTGGTTGGGGGCGGAGCGGCGGCATTCATGGCCGGGTTTGGAGATGGATTTTGGGAAGGGGCCGACAAATTTCGACTGGCCGGTTTGCAGTTGGTAGGTGAGCGTTTTCCTGCCTTGCGAGAAAGAAATTTCAAGCGGCATCTGGGGCAGGATGCCCGGGTGCAGGCTGGGGTAAAGCGCCGTTTTGCGGAAGCGCAGTCCGGCTCCGTGCAGATTCGCGGGGAAACTTTCCAGCGGCAGTGATCGCCCTTGCACTCGGATGGAAATTGGCACGTCGGTGGTGATCTCCAGCCGCTCGATGCTAGTATCGACGAAGCGCGAGGTGCTGCCGCCTTCCAGCGGTTGCTCGCAAAGGAGTGGCCAGCTTTCCAGCGCTTTGCGGATCGTGATGTTAGCAGAATCGAGCTGCGTTTCTAACAAGACCGGAAACCGCCATTCCCAGATGTCGCGGAAAACTTTTGAGGGGAGTTCGATCCCATTCTGAGCTAGAAAACCTAACACTTCTGTAAGGTCGTCCCAGAGAAAGCTTGGTAGAAAAAAGCGGTCTTGTAATTGCGAACTCAGGTCGCGCAGCGGCTCTGAAAACGGCGATGTTAACAAGACGGCGGCTAGCGCGCGCCAGAGCAACGCGACGGCCGAAGTCCACTCTGCGCTTGGCAATGTTTCGATGGCGCGAAACTCCAATATTCCATGCGCACCGCCGGGAAAACTCACATTCCAAAACTTGTCGAAACTAATCTCGCTGCGATGGGTATTTCCGGAACCATCGATGTGGAGGTGACGCAGCGTTTCGTTGATAATCTGCCGGTGATCTCCGCGGCCGAGCGATTCGAGATATTGATAAGCCATCTCGAGATCGTAGAGGCTGCGGGCGGATTCGTCCGTGCGCGGCGCTTGTGAGCTAGCCCCGACATAAGCGCCGGTGAAGAGATAACTCAGACTCGGATGATGCTGCCAGAAACGCAGAATGCTAGTGACCCAGCTGGGATGCGTGAAGAAGGCGTTTTCCTCCGTGCTCGGTCCGCCCAGACAGATGTGATTTCCACCACCCGTGCCTGCTTCCATGTCGCCGCTGATTTTTAGCGAACGCAATCCCGTCGCGGTGCCGCACGTCTCGATCGCTTCCATCCAATCGGCATATTCCGACCAGGTTTCGCAGGGTGGAATATTGATTTCCAACACTCCGGGATCAGACGCGATTCCTAGCTTGGACCAAGTGTTAGCATCGTCCGATGGGACGTAGCCTTGAAGCCTAACATTGGAAATTTTCAGTCGAGTTAGAACCGATTCGATGTGCTTCAACAGCTTGAGAAATGGCTCTTGCAGCAGCGGCGGAAAGAAGATGGCGAGCGCATTCGACTGCAACTCGACTGTTAGTGCGCGGCGGCTCAGTTTTTCTGGCACCAGGTTGAGCGGCAACCGTAACCCAGCGGGCGCGTCCAGCTGCAGCAACTTCATCGACTTCATCTTCCAATCGGCGGAAACGAATTTCTTCCCGTTGTGATCGAGTGGCAGAATCGCCACGCTGGTGGGTTGCCCTTTGATCCAGCTGGTTTTTAAATGTAATTCCGCGAGAAGCTCGGCGCAGAATCGTTTGTAACTCGACTGAGAAACGGGTTGATCGGAGAACGGAAGTTCTAACAGTGGCTCGCTGCTTCTCAGGGTTAGAACATTGAGCACCCAACGCGGATTCACTTCACCCGGATAAGTCTTTCCCGGAGAATAAAACATCACGCTGCCGGGCGCTTTGGTGCGAATCATTTCATCGGCGAACTCGTAGGCGTAACGCAGCTTCGTCGGGCCGACGGCAGTGATCGACCACTCGGGGCCTTCGGGATTGTTAGGAACCAGCGTGGGTTCGCCGCCTTGGGTGAGGCGGACGCGTTTTCGCCTGAGAAGAGTTTCGACTTTTTTGGCCGGAGTTAGAAGCGTATCAGGGATCATTCTCGATAGTTAGTGAGGACGTCAGACGGGCGGCGATCATTTCGTTGCCATAGTAACTGCCGGAAGTCGGAGAAATATCGTCGGGGTGCAAACCGACGGCAGTTGGAATGAAATGGTGGTCGCAAAGCACGCCATTGGTTGGATCCATTCCTAACCATCCGGCACCGGGAATGTAGGCCTCGATCCAGGCGTGAAGACTGCCCTCGGCGCGTCGATCTTCCTCGGCTTTATCGAACTCGGCGACATAGCCGCTGACGAGTCGAACGGCGACTCCCGCGCTGCGCAAAAGGGATGCGGCTAACCTGGAAAAATCGCGGCAGGCTCCCACTTTCGTGCGTAAGGTTTCCGATGGCAGCATGGCTTGACCTTCCTCGCGGCGTTCGTAGCTAATGTTAGCAAACAGGGCGCGGTTCAGTTCTAGCAAAGCGTCCAGCGTGGGCATGTCCTTTTCGTAATTCCACAAGTCCTGCGCTTCGGCTTTTTCGGAGTCGGGCTGTTGTAAGTAGGGTGTCAGGACGTGCTGTTCTGCAGGTTTGTAAATGAACGGAAAACGAATCGCATGGGAGTCGATGAGAAAGTCGAACGCGCTGCGTTCTTCTAACATTAGGATCAAACTCAAATCAAAATCCAGCACGGTGCCTTTGTTAGGAAAAAAACAACGCGCGACCTGGTTGTCGAAGAGATCACGGCGATGATTGACGATGGCATCGTCGGCCGTTTTGAAGTGAGTCTCAAGAATTTGGATGAAGCTTTCCTGCCTGGGAAACAGTCGAACGAGATGCGGCGAAAAACTGGCGAGCCGCTCGTATTCGTA
The DNA here is from genome assembly GCA_043758065.1 of Spartobacteria bacterium. GTDB lineage: Bacteria > Verrucomicrobiota > Verrucomicrobiia > Chthoniobacterales > DASVRZ01 > DASVRZ01. The sequence continues at coordinate 32,123 of JAYVOE010000079.1, forward strand.
ACGGGTCTGACTGTGAATGCAAAGCTTCATACCCTGGCCGCGCGGGCGGATGTTAGCTGTCGCACGAGGACTTTTACTTTCATGTTCTGCGCGCCGGTTCCTTTAAAGGTTCCACGCAACGGCGTCGCGTCGCGAAAGTCGCGTCCGTAAGAGACGGTGATGTGACGTTCGCCGCACCATTGATTGTTAGTCGGGTCGAGTGCGACCCAGACCTGGCCGGGCAGTAACACTTCGATCCATGCATGGGTGGCCAGGGCACCAACGAGGCGTTTGCCATTGGCGTTGACGGGGTTGGCGTCGATGTAGCCGCAGATGTAGCGCGAGGGAAATCCGGCGGTGCGCAGGATGGCTAACATGATGTGGGCGAAGTCCTGACAGACACCTTTGCGGTCGCGCCAGACGGCTGTTAGTGGAGTGGAATTATCGGTGCTGCCTTTGCGATAGTCGAAGGTCTCGTAGATGGCTTTGTTGAGATTTTCCAGACTGCTGCGGAGCGTGCCTTTGCCGGGAAAATAACGCTTGGCCCATTGGAGGGATTCGCGTCCGATTTTCACGGTTTCGGTGGGTTGCAGATAGTCGTAGATATCGGTCAAACTCGAACCTAAAATTTGCTTGGCTTCCTGGACGCTGGCGGAAAGGATGTCGTCGGGCAGAAGTTGCGGTAACGTCTCGACGACCGCATGATTCACGACAGTGAGCCGCTTGTGACGATAGGGCAGGGAAAGGAAGTCCACGGTGTTTCCGCAGAAGTCGATGTAGCGGGAAGTCGGCGTGTTAGGATTGATCTTTAGATCGTGTCGGATCACTCGCTGTCCACGTGCGGTCGGCGGTGTTAGTCGTGCTTCGAGATAGGCTTCCGCGGCGGGCGTGGCGTAGGCGTAATCTGTGCTATGAGTGATGTCGAAAAACATGTTAGCGCAGGCTCGGGAACAGCATTTGTTCGCGCTGAGAAATGATCGCTTGATGGTTGAGAAAACTATCAGCGATGACGTTATGAATGTTAGCGGTTTGCCGCAGCAGATCATTGAGAGTTCCCGAGAGTTTCTTCGACGGAATGACTGGTGTCGCCAAGCCTGATATCGATGCAACTCCGATCTCGTCTTCGGGCATGGAGACGAAGAATTGCTGCCAGTTAATTTGCTCGATGCGAAACATGAGTTCTTCGACGGAGATGACGACTTGCGCTGGGTAATGCGAGTTTTGCCCCATGGATTCGCGGAGGAGGTTGGCGCATTTTTTCATGCAGCGAACGACGGAGCGGGGGACTTCGGAATTGCGCCAGAGCAATTCGAGAACGTGGCCCGGCGATGTGCGCATTTGATAGACGCGTCGGTAGGCGTCGCGGCTTCCTAACAGACGCAGAAAAGCGGAGAGTTCTATCTCACTCGAATGAAGACTTCCGCGAGCGGATTGCGCGGTGAGTGAAGCCTCGATGGAAACGATGGCGTTGGCCGTGACAATCGCGCGCTCCATCATTTGTCCGATCTCGCAGAAGTTCCAGCCGTTGTCTGCTAACATGGAGCCTTGTGCAATGGCGAAAAACTGGGGAATGAGGTTGACTACAAGGTCTGCCACGCGGCGGGTAGTTCTAGCAAAAGCGGCGTCTTCCTGGTCGAGGTTGAATTTTATTTTTTCCGTGAGTTCCTGAATCTTAACCAGTGTGCCCCAGGCTTCGGGCGAGAGACTTTCCTGGAGAGATTCTGCATTGGACAACGCGCGGCGCAACGTGCCGACAACGGTGCCCGGAATGACGGGGTCGAGCATCAGGCGGTAGCGTTCCAATGCACTCGCGATACTCCGGCGGCCGGTGGCGCCAGCGACGGGCTCGAGTGGAGGCAAAATGCGATTCCACATCGGGCGATAGAGTTTGCGCTCGGCGGAGGTGAGTTCCTCGAGTTCGAGCGTTTCCACGACCTGGATCATATAGGCCATGCTGAGCGCGCGCTCGAGGTAGCGGCCCATCCAATAGAAGCCGTCGGCGACGCGGCTGGTGACCTGACGCGAGGGAGGTAAATAATCGCTGGTGTTGATCTGCGGCGGCGGATTGATTTCCTCTCCGGCGGCTCGTGCAGAAACCCAGGAATCTTTACTGCCGCTGCCGAAAAACGAGGCGGTCAATCGGCTTCCCGCCGGGGCGACGCGGGTCAGTGCGCCCGGAAAAATCTCGTAGGACGATCCACGGCGTAGCGCGAAAACGATGTGATCCTGTAGGCGCTCGGTGAGTTTTCCGCCAGTGAAACACGGGGCGTTTTCTCCGTCGCCACCGATTTGGGCGACAAACGCGTGGGGATGTTTGCGGACTTCGAGTCGGATCGCAGCGAGCTGTTCTTCGGTGGGCGCGAGGCCGAGCGGATGGCCGAGGATGCGTTCGCCAGTGAGTGGGCGGATGCGGTATTTTTCGGGTTGGGCAAGAACCATTTCGCGCTGGTCGATGTCGCCGAGCCAGTAAGTGGGCAGGCTGGGAAGAATCGGGTTTTCGCCGAGGTAAAAGCGGATGATTTTTGCGGAGAAATCGAGCAGGCTGCGGTCGTCGGCGAGTTGGCTGCCGATGCCGTTGACGAGGGAAACGGTGCCTTTGCGAATGCAGTTTACAAGGCCCGGAACGCCGAGGCGAGAGTCGCGGCGAAAGACCATCGGGTCGAGCCATGCGTCTGCAACTCGCGTGTAAATTGTTTCCACCTTTTCGAGGCCGGAAACTGTCTTCAAGAAAACGCAATCGTCGAGCACGAGCAGGTCGCCTCCTTGAACGAGCGGAATGCCCATGCGCCGCGCCAAAAAGCTGTGCTCGGAATAGACCGCGCTGGTCGTTCCTGGCGAGAGCAAGACCACCACGGGGTCGTGTGTTTTGGGGGTCATCGCGCGGAGTTTTTCGAGGATGTCGAGCGGCGTATTTGCGATTGAACTGACCGGGAAATCGCGGAAAATTTCCGGCACCACGCGAGCGAGCACGCGGCGGTTTTGCATCATGTAAGCGACGCCCGAGGCATGGCTGAAGTAATGGTTTTTCGCGACGAGCCGCCCATGTTCGTCCCGAGTAATGGCCAGCCCCGCGAGGTGCAAATACGCGCCATCCGCCGGGCTCAAGCTCGGGCAGACGCGTTGATAATGCGGACTCCCGAGCACGCTTTGCAGAGGCAGCACGCCTGAGCGGAGGATCTCTTTTTTCCCATAGACGTCGTGCAGAAACATCTCAAAAGCCCGCAGCCGCTGGCGAAATCCCTCACCGATGATTTGCCAGTCGTCATCGCTAAAAATGTGCGGAACAATGTCGCAGACCCACGGCGTTTCGGCAGGTTCGCCACGAACGAAATCAAAGCTGACGCCCATTTCGCGCAAAGTCGCATCCATCCGCTCCTCAAGATTGCGGATGTCGGCCGCTTTTCGGCCCGTGAAAAAGCCGAGCGCCGGGTTTTGCAGACGAGACGACGCGGGCAGATCGGCAGCAACCGTTTTCGGCCGTCCCATCAGTGTGTTTCCCAAAGCCGGATCTTCCAATTTCAAAGCGGGTCAGTGTTTCTTTGATTGCCGCCCAAATCAAGCTACGAATCGCGCCGCAACCGCGTTTCCATCCGAGGAAAAATTTTCATCGGAGTTAGAGCCTAATCTTCGTCGGGAAGGTCGTCGTCCGTATTCTGCGAACGCGCCATTTTTTCCAAGATCTCGCTCATGTCGTCCACTTGATTCCAGACGTCTTCGACGACATAAATCGGGGCGTTTTGCTGGACGGCGAGCGCAATGCAATCACTCGGGCGCGCGTCGATTTCCACGATTTTGCGGTCGTGCAGCTCGTTCTCGGCACTGAGGATTAACCGGGCGAAATACGTTCCTTCCTTGAGGTCGTTGATGATCACGCGTTCCACTTTCGCGCCCAGCGAAGTCAGGATGTGAGCCATGAGGTCGTGGGTGAGGGGACGCGCCTTGGCGGTCTGACGCATGAACATCGAAATCGCCTGGCCGACGCCGCTGTCCACGTAGATAACGAAGCATTTTACCTGATTTCCCAAAAAGACGGCACTGCCTCCCTCGGTGGGGAGGACGGCCCGGGGATGAATTTCGACGACGGATTTGCCCATAACAGGAGATTACTACCTAACCCGAATGAAAATAATTCGCGAGCACAAACAGAAAATTCACACCCTTTTTTCCGCTTGCACAGCCGTTGAATAGCCATTAAATACCCGCCTCCCAAATCCGGCTCAGCCCATTTTTCTTCCCTATTTATGCCCAAGACCAAGATTGTTAAATCATCCCCCAAGCAATCGAGAAACGATGTTTTTGAGGTGGACGAGTCTGTAACTATCCTCCCCGGCGATCAGCCCGATCCTGATGCGGGTCTCTCGCCGTTTTTGAAAAAGCAGAAAGCCCGCCTCGTTGCCCTCCGCGACACGATGGTCGACTCCATGATGGGTGTCGCGAAGGACAACCTCCGCGCTCGTGCCGAAGGCAGTGAAGCCTCTGCGTTCGGTATGCACCAGGCCGATGCTGGCAGCGACGCATACGATCGTGATTTCGCTCTTAGCCTGCTCTCCAGCGAACAGGATTCCCTCAACGAAATCGAGGAGGCTCTCCGCAGAATCGAATCCGACTCCTATGGAATTTGCGAGATGTGCAACAAGCCAATCCCGCACGTTCGCCTCGAAGCGATCCCGTTTACCCGCTACACCGTTGATTGCCAGTCGAGCCTCGAAAAGCAGAACAAAATGACCCGCGTTCGCCAGTCGGTCACCTCGCTCTTCGGCCTGACCGACGAGGAAGGCAACGAGACCGAGGAAGAAGAATCCACGGTTGATACTAAGGAATAACTAGCGTATAACCCACGTCCACCATGGCCCAAGACATCATCACTCTCGAATGCACTGAGGCGAAAGCCGAAGGCAAACCCGCTTCCCGTTACATGTCCACCCGTAACAAAAAGAGCCCAAACACTCCGACTCGTCTGGAGAAGAAAAAATACAATCCTTTCCTCCGCCGTCACACGCTTCATCGCGAGACCAAGTAATCCGGTCATTTCGCTCTAACTCGACTCACTTTTTTTATGCAGCCAAAAACCGCTCAACGCCGCTCCAATTTCCGCCGTGCGAACCGCATCATGCCTCGCCGCCGGATGGACATCACCATCGACGCGATCGATTATAAGAACCCGGATATCTTGAAGAAATTCGTCACCGAAAGTGGCAAGATTCTTCCGCGCCGCCTCACCGGCATGCCCGCGCATTTCCATCGTAAGATCACTCGCGAAATCAAGAAAAGCCGTTCGGTTCTCTTGATGGCATAGTCGCAGAAATTTTGAGCTTTGCTGCTCGAATGAAAGGACGTCCCCGGCCCGCCGGCGGCGTCCTTTTTCTTTGAGAAACGATAGGTTCGTCCGATAAAGCGACGAAGAAGCACCCGCAAAACGATGAGGTGTGGAGTTGACTACACCCGACGTGTGATACAAATAGTATTACATGAAAACAATTTCCACCCGTGAACTGGCACACCGGACTAAGGCTGTGCGAGAGTTTTTAGAAGCAGGAGAACCGCTGGCGTGGATGGCGAACGGCAAGGTGGTCGCTTATTTACGGCCTGCTGAAAACACGGCACCGATAGCTGATTCCCACGATTGGCTTTCTCGCGCCAAGGCATCGGGTGCGGTGAACAACTCAACAACCAATGTGAGTTCTATGCTCTACGACGACCGTGGGTAAACTCTATCTCGATACCGGCGCATTGGTAAAACTCTATATTGTTGAGCCTCAAAGCGAATGGGTTCAAAAGAAAGTATCCAAGCAAGGTCTAATTCCTCTCAATCCACTCCAGCTATCCGAATTGACAAATGCCATTCTAGCAGCGGAAGGGCGCGGTATCATTTCAATCGCCGCCATGCAAAAAACTCTCCTCAACCTGGACCAGGACATCCACGCGGGAAGATTCGCCAGAGAGACACCATACTGGACGGATGTCTGGGATCAGGCGGACCAATTGGCACGGGCCCACACGCAGAAGCTACTCTGTCGAACACTGGACATTCTACACGTGGCAATCGCCAGGTTAACGGCGGCGGATCTTTTCATAACTGGAGACAAGCGTCAGGCTGCATTGTGCCGCAAAATTGGCCTAGCAGTAATGGAGATTCCTGAAAAATAAAGGGGATCATCGAAGGTTTCTTCGATGATCGGCACAATTGGCCTACATCGCCAGCGAAGCGTCAATTGAAAGAGAATCTGCCGGTCAAGTTCCCGGCTGCAAGATAAATCCTCGAGACAAGCACCGTGAACAACCCGTGATTTTCGGAGGTTCTCCAAACACCCCATCTACTGGTTTTGGGAGCACAATTTTTTCATCGTGTCGTTCTTTTCCGCCTTCCAATAGAAGCCGTCGCCCAAAGCCCAGACAATCGGGACATAACTTCGCACCAATCGGTAGTCTCAGATTCTTCGCACCATTTCCCAAACAGAGCGGGCATGAACTACTCACATCATTGATGGTTCCTCGAACGACTCGTCGTAGCATGATCCTTCCCTCCCCTTCACAAAGCGGACAGATCAAATGCCTGAGCTGCCTGTCTGGCGACCCGACGGATCGGATTAATCGGTGGAACGACGGCATTTGCTTCCACCGGGGTTTCCGCGGCCAACATGGCTAAATAAAGTTTCTTGATTTTTTCTTGTTTAAGCTGGGAAAATTCTGCCCAGCGCCGCTCTGGATCGATGTTATAAAATATCTTTCGGAGTGCGATCTCACGCGTCTCCAACTTTGAGCGGAAACCCTGCCACCATTTCATCATACCATCCTCATTTTTGCTCCGATAGCTCTCTGCGGCTATCTGTCGTTCGGAATCCAAGGTCTGGATCTCATTACAAAGGTCACTTCCGATTTTCCATGCTGCTTGCAACGGGGCGTCCTTTGACATTTCTACATGAATTGCCTTTTCCACCGGCTCTAGGTCGATTCGGGGAATTGCTTTTCCCGCCTGTAAGGTTCCAAGCAGAAATGGCAGATTATCAGACATAATCGGCTGTAAAATCTGCGACGGCTTTCGGTCGCCGATAAGGAACGGGGGCGGAGGATTCAACCATCGGTAAGCAAAGAATCCGCCAATTCCTATTACCGCCAAGAGGATGGTCCATTTCATCAAGACAACAACAAAGGCTGCTGTTTTCCGAAGATACTCTTTTTTACGGACGGGCGGCTTCATGTCTTGGATTATTTGGAATTGGCATCGTTTTGCAAGATTATTTCACGCGGTTGCCGGCTCCGGTTCCGTTCGCTCCTTCCCCCGACTCATGCTTTCCGAAATCAATCGACGCCGCACGTTTGCGATCATCTCGCACCCGGATGCGGGCAGGAGAAGAGGGCTTCGGGGCTATGCGCGCTTGCTCCGGAATAGAAGTTTCATGACTCTATCGCCATGCAAGCTCACCGCGCTGAAACGACATTGTCCGAGGATGGCGTGATCATTTTGCGCGATACCCCATTTCGCCGCGGAGAGTCGGTTGAAGTAATTGTTTTGCCGTTTTCAACGGGGGAGGCATCCGGTTCTCTTCACCCGCTTTGGGGCACACCCGTCACTTTGCTTTCGCCCACCGACGATGGTTTTGGCGGAATGAATGTCGAGTCCCGCACTTAGTTTTTGAGCCGAGTTGCAGTGAAATCTGGATGCCTGCGGTTGTGAGGCGCAACTCGTGCTCGGGTTGACCGAAGCGGTCTGAGTAGCTATTTTTTCGCCATGTCGACACAACAACTCACCATCGAGGCGATGGCACTTCCACTCTCCGAGCGGGTTTCGCTCGCACAAACGCTCTGGCAGAGCATCGATGCCGGGTTGGCCGACACTGATGAAAGCGATGCTTTGCGTGAGGCCATTCGCCGCGCTGAGGAGCTTTCTTCCGGTGCGGTGCTGGGTCGAACTCACGATGATGTCATGCAGGCTGCCCGGCGTGCCATCGGATGCGCCTGATTCATCACCCCGATGCCGAAGCGGAACTCATCGAAGCGGCTCAGTTTTACGAGCGCAGAGTTCCCAGACTCGGCGCGCAGTTTCTCGACGCCGCCGACGTCGCAATCCGCGTCATTCAGGAGACTCCTGAGCGATGGAGCATCATTGAGGCGAATGTCCGGCGCTACCTGATGCCACGCTTTCCTTATGCGATTTATTACTGCGTATTGTTCGACGAGCTTCGCATCCTCGCGTTCAAACACCACAGCCGTCATCCAGACTATTGGCGTTACCGTCTTTGAGTAATCGCAACGCCTCGCTCTCTGAAAGGCATCAATAGCTGAGTGGAATTGGTGAATCGGTGCGTGTCACTTGTCCTGCTGCAACTTTCACTCGATCCATTTCGCCTCGCTGAGCTTGGAAGCCCAGCGATCTTCCCCAGTCGGACTGGCGCGGGTGAGCGAGGTGGCAGATTCCGCTGCATTTTCTTCACCCGTTGGCGGCGAATACTGTAAGGTGGTCGGCCTTTATGCTTTCTGAAATCAATCGACGCCGCACGTTTGCGATCATCTCGCACCCGGATGCGGGTAAGACTACGCTCACGGAGAAGTTGCTCCTCTACGGCGGTGCAGTGCAACTGGCTGGGTCGGTGACTTCGCGGAAAAACCAGCGGGCGGCGACCTCCGATTGGATGGAACTCGAACGGAAACGCGGAATCAGTATCAGCTCGACGGTTTTGCAATTCGAGTACAATGGATATGCGGTCAATCTGCTCGACACGCCGGGCCACAAAGACTTTTCCGAGGACACTTATCGCGTGCTGACGGCGGTGGATGCGGTCGTGATGGTGATCGACGCGGGCAAGGGCATTCAGGCTCAGACGCGCAAGCTTTTCGAGGTCTGTCGTCGTCGTGGCGTGCCCATTTTTACCTTCATGAACAAGCTGGACCGCCCGTCGCGGCCGCCGCTGGATTTGCTCGATGAACTGGAAAGCGTCCTTGGCATCGGCGCGTTTCCGATCAACTGGCCGCTTGGCGAAGGCGTTCAATTCAAGGGTGTCTATGATCGACAGAAACGCGAAGTGCATCTCTTCGAAAAAACGCCGCACGGAGCCTATCGCGCCCCGGTTTCCATCGCCGGAATCGACGATCCGGTTGTCGCGGAGAAACTAGATGCCGACGTTTACAGTCGAGTTCGAGAGGAATTGGAAATGCTCGAAGGCGCTGGGGAAGACTACGATCACAACCGAGTGCTCAACGGCAAACAAACCCCGGTTTTCTTCGGCAGCGCCATGAATAACTTCGGCGTCCAACTCATGCTCGACGCGTTTTTAGCTGAGTCCACGCCACCCGGACCGCGCATCAGCCACGGCGAATACGTGCCGACCGATTCCCCGAATTTCTCCGGTTTCATCTTCAAGATTCAGGCGAACATGGACCCGCGCCATCGGGATCGCATCGCGTTTTTGCGCGTTTGCAGCGGGAAGTTTACCCGCGATATGGCGGTCATTCACGAGCGCACGGGAAAAAAAGTCCGGCTCTCAAATTCGCACAAACTCTTCGCCCAGGAACGCGAAACCGTCGATACCGCCTACGCCGGCGACATCCTCGGGCTCGTCGGCTACTCGGAGTTTGGCATCGGCGACACGCTCACCGAGGAACCGGGCGTCGTTTACCATGAAATCCCGCGATTCCCGCCGGAATGCTTTGCGTTTTTGCAAAATCCAAACACGGGAAAATACAAACAGTTCCGCCAGGGCCTCGAGCAGCTTCTCCAGGAAGGCGTCATCCAGGTTTTTCATCTGAACGACTCGATCATCAAAGTCCCGCTGCTGGCGGCGGTTGGCCCGCTGCAATTTGAAGTCGTGCAATACCGCCTCGAAACCGAATACGGCGCCGAATCGCGCCTCGAAACCGCCACCTGGACCGTCGCCCGCTGGCTCGCGCCTGATACCGATCTCACTCAACTGAAACTTCCGACCGGCGTGAAACTCGCTACGGATGCGAGCGGTCTGCCCGTCGTCCTCTTTCCCTCCGCCTGGACGCTGAAATACTTCGGCGAAACCAACGCTGGCGTCGAGTTGTTCGAGATTCCTGAGCAACCGATAGCGGTCTAACTCGACTCAAAAACTGGCCGCGATCTCCCGCGCGGCTTGCACTGGATCAGCGGCTTCCAGAATCGGACGTCCAATCACTAAAAAATCCGCTCCAGCTGCGACCGCTTCGAGCGGAGTCATCACGCGCTTTTGATCCTGCACCGCCGCTCCCGCCGGCCGGATCCCGGGAATGACGAGCTTCATTTCGCTGGGAATGTGACGCCGCAAAAGCCCGATTTCGTGCGCGCTGGCGACGAGTCCGCCCAGACCGGATTCAGCGGCGATTTTCCCCAAGGCTTCGACTTGATCGGGCACCGTCCGCTGCACGCCCATTTCGCTCAAAGTCCGCTCATTCGAACTCGTCAGCACCGTCACGCCGAGCACGATGCAACTCGAATCTCCTGCGCCAGCCGTCGCCGCGACCAGCATTTCGCGTCCGCCGCCGGCGTGAACCGTCAGCATTTGCACATCGAGCGCCACCGCCGATTCCACCGCGTGCCGCACCGTGTTCGGGATGTCGTGAAACTTCAGATCGAGAAAAACTCCGCCGCCCAGCGCACGAATTTTCCGCACAATCGACGGCCCGCACGCCGTGAAAAGCTGCAAGCCGACCTTGAACAACCCCACTTCGCCGGTCAGTTGCTCGACCGCCCGAAGGGCCGACGCTTCATCGGGCAAATCGAGCGCGACGATGATTTTGTCCTTGGTTTTCTCTTTTGCCGACGATGGGTTTGCGGAAGACTGCATCGTCCTATGAAGCGACTTGCGCCCGCGAAAATCAACCTCTCACTTGAGATTCTCGGTCGGCGCGTCGATGGATTTCACGATTTGCGCAGTCTGTTTTTGCCGATCTCGTTGACGGACACAATCGAATGCAACTCCGCTGAAAACTTTGCCTTCACCTGCACCGATCCGACGATTCCGACCGATGACGGCAACCTCGTGGTGCGGGCGGCGAGGCTTTTTGGAAACGGCACGCTGCCCAAGGTTCGCCTTCACCTCGAGAAAAACATCCCCCACAGCGCGGGGCTCGGCGGCGGCAGTTCCGATGCGGCGACGACGCTGCTTTTGCTCAATGAATCGACTGCAACTCCGCTCAGTTTTTCGGAATTGGAAACCATCGCGGCGCAACTCGGCTCCGACGTTTCCTTCTTTCTCCATCAGAGTGCCGCCTGGTGCGAAGGCCGCGGCGAAATCGTCCGCTCGATCGCGACGCCAATGGACTTCCACATCCTCCTTTTCAAGCCGCCGTTCGGCGTCCCCACGCCGTGGGCTTACCAGCATTTGGCCGGCAGCCGCAACCTCCCGGGCATCCCGATGGAACCTCAATCGACTTCCATCGGAATGCTCGTCAACGACCTGGAACGCCCCGTTTTCGAGAAATATCTGCTTCTCGCCTTGGTCAAACAATTCCTCCTCGCCCAGTCGGAAACGCTCGGCGCGCTGATGTCCGGCTCCGGCTCGACGATGTTCGCCCTCACGCGCACTCAGGCCGACGCCGAGACGCTTCGCGACCGACTCCTCGAAGAATTTGGCCCCGACAATTGGACTTTCATCGGAGTTCCATTCGATTCATGAGTTGGAACCCCACCAACTGGCTGGCTGCCCTGCTTGTGAGCCTTTCCCCGGCACCGCCGAAGCCCGATTCTTCCAAGCCCGCCGTCGTCCTGATTCATGGGATTTACGATTCGGGTGACAAAATGACCTGGCTCGCCCACCAGTTTCAACGCGAGGGCTACGAGACTTTTTGCCCATCGCTGACGCCTTCCAATGGCACGCACCGACTGGAAGAATTGGCCGCGCAGCTCGATGCCGCGGTGCTCGCGCAATGGGGAAATCACCGTCCGCTGCACATCGTCGGCTTCAGCATGGGCGGGCTGATTTCCCGTTATTGGGTGGCGCATTATGCGGTCCGCGAACGGGTCGTGAGCTATGCGACTTTGAGCGCGCCGCACCATGGGACGGCTTTCGCTTACACCAGTGAAAAACCCGGCGTGCTGGACATGCGCCCGCTGAGTCCGTTCCTCCAGGATTTGGAAAAAAGTGATGCGAGTTTCAGCGGACTCTCGCCGCTCTCGATCTACACTCCGCTCGACCTGATCATTCTGCCGCCATCCAGTTCGCGATGGGCTGTGGCCACCAACGAACCCCGCTGGAAACTCTTCCACCCGCTCCTGGTCTTCAGCCCATCCGTCGCCCGCCGACTCCTCCGCAACATGCACGAAGCGGAGAGTCGCTGATTGCTAAGATTTTCATCGGAGTTCCAATGGATTCTGCGGGCCGGTCCGCTTTGGCGACGGGCCGGATGAGGAATCAAAGACCACTAATTGAAGCCGAAACACCGGACGAGTCATTGGCACTAATCTGAAGGGGGGAGAGGTGGTTTTCTCATCACTGGAAAGCTCCCGACATGGCCGCGTCAGCCGCCAACTTCCCCTGAAAATAGCCCAGCACTTCAGTGCTGGGTCGCCCCCTCGTAAGGAGCAGCGGAGTCCCATGAGGGACGACAGACTCTTCGGCGTCCGGGCGATCCTATCGTCCCTCACGGGACTTGGCCTGTTCTGTTGGCCGGTGTCCCCAGCCTTGAAAGGCTGGGCTATTTTCAGAATACAGCATCATACTCCATGATCGCGTGGACATCGGAGCGGACCTTCGGATGCAGGACCAGCCGCATCAGCGTCGGCGGGCGCTAATCTGCTGGTCGAGTTTTCCCTCGTTCCCAAACTGTGTTTGGGAACGCGCTTGTCTGCGAAACTCTGTTTCGTCCCGGTCCTCAAAGATGAACGCTGGAACTCGGGGAAATCTCACCGCTCTCCGCCGCCTGCAACCCAGTTGCAGCCACAAGAGCATTCCCAAACGGAGTTTGGGAACGAGGGGGTAGGCGTTGCGGTTGATTGGGAAAGACTCACGAGCGTAGGATGCCGCGAAGGCGGTGAATGAGCGAGAGCAGAAGTGGGAGGCTCTGCGCTGCCCACCAGTAAAGACCGAGCGGCACGAGTAGCACGAGAAACAGAACACCGAAGCCCACCGAAACGCCGTGGAGCGTGGGCTGTGAACCAACTGCCGACGCGATGCTGACGGCGATGAGACAAAGCAAGGCGAGGACGGCAACGCTGACGGGAATCTGCGCGAGAATGGGAAAGCCGCGACGACGGGAAAACCACTCGGCAAGCGCGGTGGATGGGAACAACAGAATGAGACTGGCGGCTGTGGTAGCGACGAAAAAGAAAAGCAGTCCGGCGGGATACGCCAATGGGCCACCAATGCCGCTGTTGGTGAACACAGCCCAAAGAAGCAGAGCGAAGTAAGTGACCGTCCAGACCAAGCAAGCCGCCGCAACGGTGACGCCCAGCGCGAGGAAATGCCGGGCGCAAAAGCTGCCGATGCGTCCTGCTGTCTGGATGGCTTGGCTTCCGTTCATGCTGAGCGCGTAGCAACGCCTAACGACCCCAAGCTCCGCCTCCGCGGTGCGCTGCAGCGCATGATTTAGGCGTTGTGGTCATTCGGAGGCATTGTCTGCAACTGTCCTCGAGAGAAGCTTGCCTGTCTTGAGTTCACGTATCTCATTGATTGTTTTCCTGCCTGTAATGGTCACGCAAATCTTGTCTTCATTCATTTGCACGGATGCATCCTGTCGATAGGCGGATATAGAGTGTGTGACATGGAACAACAAACGATGAGAAGAGACGTTACAAATCCAGTCTAACAGAGGTTTTTGCACCCTTCCTCTGATCTTTTTTCCTCGTTCCCAAACTGTGTTTGGGGACGCACCTATCTTCGAAACTCGGTTTCGCGGACGCTCCCCTTGATAGGACAACGCTGGAACCCGATTGAAAAATCCAGGTCAGGTCCCTCACCGCTCCCCGCCGCCTGCAACCCAGTTGCAGCCACAAGTGCGTTCCCAAACACAGTTTGGGAACGAGGGGGTCATCCTGCCGTCCCTCACGGGACTCCGCACTTTCCCGTCGCCGAAGCCCCAGCCTTGAAAGGCTGGGCTATTTTCAGAACACCACCCGCAACCGGAGCGAAGTTACCGGCCTACCAACGTTACCCTCCAACTTCCAGGCGACATCCTCCGGCATCTAGGCGCGGCCCTCCGACGCCCAGGCGGATGTCTTTAGCGGCTAGGCGTGGCTTTCCGGCATCTAGGCGGCACCCGGCGGCATCTAGGGGAAGGTCTTCAGCATCCAGGTAACGCTCTCCATCACGTAGGCGTGATCTTTCGGCATTTAGGCGGTGTTCTCAGACCGCCAGGCCGATGTCTCCAGCGTCTAGGCGGCAGTCTCCAACACATAGGCGGCGGCCTGCGGCGTTTTGAGCGGAGTTCCAAGCGTATCGACGACGGCTTTCGGCAGCAAATCCCATGGCTTCGGCGCAAAATGTTACGGCGTTTCAAGCGCAGGTCGAGAGTCTGCCCGGCCTTCAGCAGAGCGTCGAAGACAAGGAAGCCGCCTTGCGCGATACCCGCAGCGCGTCCGGCTCCTGTCGGCCACCGTGGATAAAAACAACAAACGCTGGTATGCCGCTTGGGAGGGCGAATTCCCGGTGAACACCCCCGCCAACGACGCCCTCTCCCAGATCGACACCGAATCCGGCGGCCAGAATCCACCAGCGCCTCCGACCCCGCCGACGCCGTAGGCTTACCGGCCTAGACACCGAGAGAAAAACAGCGTCGAGTTTCAGTCGATTCAGAAAGAAGGGATGGATCGAACATTTTTTTGGAGCGTGGGTTGGCGCTGACGGCTTCGTCGTGAGGGCGAACGAGGCATTTGCGGACTCGGCGTGGTTATATTTATCCAGAATTGCACGCCGGGCGGCTGGAAATGGATAACAAAAGCCGATTCATGGCTGCGGATTCCCGATCAACGGCGGATAAATGGCGATGAAGGGCTGCGGGAGCGCGACGACCGTGTGCGAACTTGCGATGTGGATCTGCGAAGTGCCGATGGGCGTTTGCGCTGAAGCGAAAAGTGGCGACGGAAAAGCGATGGGTGGCTGCGGAGTGGCGTTGAGCGGCTGCGGATGGACGATGAGCGGCGGCGAACCGGCGATGAGCGGCGGCGAATGGACGATGAGCGGCGGCGGAGGAGCGATGAGCGGCGGCGGAGGAACAGGAAGTGGCTGCGGTTTCCCAATGGATTCTATGGAAACCACTTATCTCCACTGATTTTCATTAATCCAGAGGGGAGAGAGGTTCCGGTCTTCTTCCTCGTTCCCAAGTTGCACTTGGGAACGCACTGGTCCCGGCAGTTTTACTGCCAAAAGCTATTCCCTCAATCGGACATCCGTCTAAGTACGGAACGGCCAGCAGCCAAGCTGCCAAAAAGTAAGTGCGTTCCCAAGTGCAACTTGGGAACGAGGAAGATGGATCAACGATGGCTGGCTTCCGATTGAGTAAAAAACGGCCAGGTAGGGACATGCGGCCCGCATGTCCTCGGTAGTTTGTGGGAACAGCGGACGAGCCAGCGGCTCATCCCTACCGGGGAGCCGGCCCGATTTTGCGGCGCTCTTTGGAATTGCCAGTTGCAGTGGTATGCGAAAGGGCGCTGCGGAGATATCGCCCTAACTCCGCTCACTTTCCCGTGGTGCGGGTGCGTTTAACGGGGGTGGAAGTCGGGGTTTTGACCGCGCTGGCGAGTTTGATGGGACCTTTTTTTTGCAAAGTGGTGATTTTCGGGACGTTTTTCATCAGCGGCGTGACGTGGGAGAGGGGACGGGACTGGCCGTTTTTGCTGGTGGGATGCGGGACGATGGCGTCGAGGCAGGAGCGAACGGCGGCGGCGAGTTTGGACGGCGGATAGGGTTTCGGGAGGAAATTTTGGCCGTCGCGCAGGGCGTATCCTTTGGCGATGAGGTCGATGCTGTAGCCGCTGGTGTAGATGACTTTGAGGTCGGGGCGGGTTTTTAACATGCGCTCGGCGAGTTGCAGGCCGGAGATGGCCTCGGGCATGACGATGTCGGTGAGGAGGAGGTCGATCTGGCGCTGTTTTTTCGCCCAGATTTTAAGGGCTTCGACTCCGTTTTCGGCGCAGAGGGTTTTGTAGCCTTGCTCGGTGAGGATGGTATCGACGAGCAGGCGAAGGTTTTCTTCGTCCTCGACGATAAGAACGGTTTCGCGTCCACGCGGGAGGATTCCGGGGGTGCTGGTGGCAGTGAACTCGGGCTGCGCGATCTGCGAGCTGGTGGGCAGATAAACGTGGAAGACAGACCCTTTGCCGGGCTGGCTGGTGACGTCGATCCAGCCGTTGTGCTGCTGGATGATGCCGTAAACGGTGGCGAGGCCCATGCCGGTGCCTTTGCCGACTTCCTTGGTGGTGAAGAACGGCTCGAAGATGCGACTGCGAGTCGAATCATCCATGCCGGTGCCGGTGTCGCTGACGGAGAGGCAGATGAATTTGCCAACGAGCGCCTCGCGATTGGCGCGGCAATCGGCTGCGGTGACGTTTTTTTCCT
Organism: Spartobacteria bacterium; assembly: GCA_043758065.1. Lineage (GTDB taxonomy): Bacteria > Verrucomicrobiota > Verrucomicrobiia > Chthoniobacterales > DASVRZ01 > DASVRZ01. The sequence goes on from JAYVOE010000079.1 coordinate 48,589, forward strand.
CGGTCTTAATGACGAGTTGTCCGCCGTCGGGCATGGCGTCGCGGGCGTTAACGACGAGGTTCATGATGACTTGCTCGATGCTGCCCTGGTCGGCGTGAACTGGCGAAAGGTCGACGCCGAATTCGGTTTTGAGCTTGATGTGTTCGCCGATGAGGCGGTTCAGCATCGAGAGGAGGCCGTTGATGGCGTCGTTCAGGCCGAGAGCGCGCAATTGCATGATCTGTTTGCGGCTGAAGGCGAGAAGTTGACGGGTGAGGGCGGCGGCGCGGTCGGCGGCGACGGAGATTTGGTCGAGCGATTCCTTGGTGCGACCGTCGATGCTGGTGGAGAGCATGCTCAGACTCGCGTGGCCCTGGATGACGGTGAGAATGTTATTGAAGTCGTGTGCAACTCCCGCGGCGAGCTGGCCGACGGCTTCCATCTTTTGCGACTGACGGAGCTGCGCTTCGAGGCGAAGACGTTCGGAAAGATCCTGCCAGATGAGGATGGCGTAGGCGTCGTCGCCGAGGGCAAACGTTTCGCCGGAGAGCAGGGTGGAACGATGCGGACCGGATTTGTCGAGGACGTCGCGTTCGAGATTCGTGATGGAACGGTCCGTCTCCAGCTTCTGGCGGAGGAGTTTCGGAGTTTCTTTGTCGGACCAAAGCTCGAAATCGGCTGAGGTGTGATCGAGCACGCTGTCTCGTTCTTGAGACGTCATTTTCAAAAATGCGTCGTTGCAGTCCTCAAATTTGTCGGTGTCCAGATGGAGAATCGCCATCGGGAATGGGCTGGCGCGGAAGGCTTTGGAGAAGCGTTCTTCGGAAACTTTCAGCGAGGCTTGGACGGCGGTGCGCTGGGTGGTTTCCTCCTGGAGATGGCTCAGAGTGCGATGTAAGTCCGCTGTCTTTTCGGCGACGAGTTTGTCGAGGTTTTCAAGGGAAAGCTTGGCCTGTTTGGCGAGCGTCCATTTTTTCGTGAGCGCGTGGGCAAGCTGCACGACTTCGATGTTGTCGAAGGGCTTTTTGAGGATGAGCAAATTATCGGCGTGCTGCGGATCGCCGGTCATTTCCTCCCATGAGTAGTCGGAATAAGCGGTGCAAATAACGATCTGGATTTCGTGATCGACCTTCCAGATGTGGCGGATGGTTTCGATGCCGTCCCAGCCGGGCGGCATACGGACGTCCACGAAGGCCATCGCGTAGGGACGCCCCTCGGCAATGGCTTTTTCGACGAGCGCGAGGCCTTCTTTGCCTTGGTGCGCAGAGTCCATCTCGAAGGCCTGAGTCGGCTCTAACTTGGATGAATTTGTTGGTTCTTCGCCAAAAAGAGAGGCTTCGGCATCATCCAGGGCCGCGTTGGAGCTGCGGCTGCGGCAGAGGATCTTGTTAAAATCCTCATGAATCGCCGGATTATCGTCGATAATCAGGATGCGTCGATTGGTCTCTGGCGGGCTGGAGTTCATGTTATTTCGCGGCAATCGGCAGTTCCAGGATAAAGGATGCGCCGTGGCCAGGTCCTTCGCTCTCGGCGAGCAACGACCCGCCCATTTCTTGAGCAGCCAGCGCGCCAATGTGCAAGCCAAATCCGTGGCCGTCCGTTTTCGTGGTGAAGCCGTGGGAGAAAATACGGGTCAAATTATCCGGCGCGATGCCGCAGCCTTCGTCTTTGACGATGATTTTGACTCGATTATTGCCGTTCGGGCTGACGCTGACGGTGATTTTGCGGTCTTTTCTGGGGACGTCTTCCATCGCATTCTTCGAGTTGCGCAGGAGGTTGACGAGGATTTGCAGGACCTTGTGTTTCTCCACGGAGACGTTTGGCAAAGAATCGGCGTCTTTTCGGACGATTTTGATTCCATTCCGCGTAAATGACGGGGCGTTAATCTGAAGCGCGTCCTCGACAAGATCCTTCGGCGGAACGGATTCCACCATGCCGGAAACCTTCGCGTAGCTCTGTTGCATCGAGACGATGTGTTTGATGTGCTCCACGTTTTTGATGAGCATGGTGAGCTCGTTGACCATGTCGACGTGCTCTTCGCTGAGATGCTCGGTGAGGCTGACGAGATAGGTCGGGAGCTGTTTTCCTTTTGGATCGCTCGACATGTATTTGCCGAGGTCGGCGCTGTTATCGCGCAATAATGCGGTGACTTTGATCAGGCTCGTGAGCTTCGAGTTTTTAATGAGATCGCCGAGGATGGTGGAGGAAACGTTGACGCTGTTCAGGACGTTGCCGACGTTGTGCAAAACGCCCGTGGCGACCTCGGCCATGCCGGCCTGACGCGAGATGTCGAGGAGCTGAAGCTGGAGCGTGTCGAGTTCCATTTCGGCCTGTTTCTGTTCGGTAACGTCGAGCAGAAAGCCGTGGGTGTAAGTATTTTTTTGAACCGGGTCACGGACGATTGCAGCCTGATCGCGGAACCAGTGTAACCGGCCGTAGCGGTCGTAAATGCGATACTCGCAGATAAACTGGTCGCCGTTGCGAGCCATCAATTCCGCCTTCGCGTCGAAAGTCTCGCGATCATCCGCATGGAGGCGTTCTTCCCAGATTTCCTTGTTACCGACAAATTCTTCCTGGGTAAAACCAAGGATTCCCTCGATCTGCGGGCTGACGTAGAACCAGTCTTTCGGATCGTCGCTCCGGGCGTTGTAAGTGATCATCGGCAGCTGCTCGACGAGCGTGCGATATTTCAATTCAGCGCTCCGCAAATCTTCCTCGACGCGTTTCCGCTCCGAGATTTCGTGCTCCATGGCGGCCACCTTTTTGTTCAATTCCTCCGGCACTTTTTGTAATGCCGCATCCTGGCCCTGCACTTCGTCCAGCATCCGGTTGAAAGCGTTCGTAAACGCTCCAATCTCGTCATTGCCGCCTTTGGGAGCGCGCAGGGAAAAATCCCGGCGCTCCGTGATCCCCTGGGCCGTTTTGAGTAATTCGAGAATCGGCTCGGAGATGATTCCTTGCAGACGCGAACCCAAAAAAAGCGACAATCCCACGGCCAGCGCCAGGATGACCAGGGTCGCACCCAGGTGAAAATCAATCAGTTGCTGCGTGTTAAACCGGAAATCATAGACCAGTAAAAGTGATCCGAGTTGCAGTGTATTCTGCGTGATAGGCTGCCGCAGGATAAGGAATTGTTCCTTCCGCACCGAGCCATCTTGCGGCTCTTGCAAGGCCAGCGTTTTCGCATTGCCGAGATTGCCGGATTGAGAAAAAACCGTGTGGTTCGCGAGCTGGACCTGCGCAAAAATGACGCCCGGTCGATCCGTCAAGGCGTGCAGCAGATTCGTGCACGCCACAACATTCTTCATCTGGATCAATGGCGACGCACTGGCAGAAGTGATCCGCCCGAGGATTTCCAAGTCCCTCTGCGTCTCGCTCCGAGAGGTCAACCATTGATAGGAAAAAAAACAACCCGAGGCCAACACAACGGCTGCGGTGCTGGTCAATACCAGCATCAGCATCAGCTTTTTCGCCAGCGGAACGTTTCTAAAAATATGCATGCTCACTCTCTTTATCAGGGAATAGCAGCTTTGAAGCCAACGTATCCCCGGCAGCGATCATTTTAGAAGAATCGGTTCAAACTGCGGTGAAAACTCCCGCAATCGCAGATGCTCCGGGCTAAACGAGCCGAGCCAGTCGGTCTGGCTATTCTTCTTTTCCGCCATTTCGTTGGCGGTCCGCTGCAATTTTGAGAAAAACCGCCACGGCAAGTCCGAGAGCGACCAGCAGATACGCAAAGGGACGCGTTCCGACGCTGGCAACCACTTGTTCTTCCAAATCGGCCGCGCGACTCGCTCCATTTCGCAGTCGATACCGCGCGCGCTTGGCCAGTTTTCCGGAGTTAACGATCAGCTTTTCCGCCACCTGCGCGCTCAGTTTTTGCAATTGCGTGAGGTCGTCACCGAGACATTCTGCGGCGCGTTCGATCAGTTTGGAACTCTGCATAGTCCACCCATATCGCTCGAACTCGCATGGAGCAAACCGAATTAGCCGATAACGTCCGGCAGCGGCGGCGGACTCTGCAAGGCGGGCGGAACTTTCCGCAAATAGTGAAATGCCATCCCGCCTTGATAAAGAATCGAAACGAATGCCAGCAGCGCGTAAGTGATGCGCAACATCGGCAGCAGCGTGTCCGCGGCATCGCCGTCGTAGGTCGGCAAAAGCGTAAGCAAGCTCGTGATTTCCTCAGGCAAAGCAGGAAGTGTCGGCGGATGCGCCAGACTGCGCAGGCAATAAGAAAGAATCACGAAAAGCAGGCCAAGCTGCGAACCGACCAGCCAGCGCGTCGCCGCCAGATTTCCCGCGAGCAAAAAACGGCGACCCTGCAACTCGATTCCGCCGAGTGATAGCAATGCAACTCCGATCAAAACCCCAGTCAGATCCCACCAAACCAAGGCGCAAACGAGACTAAGCACGCCCATTGCAATGAGACTCGCCCCATCAAAAAACGACAGCCGCGAAAGTTTGCGAAGTGAGCTGGACATCCTGTCCAGTAGTAAGACCCCGGCCTCGGGGAATCACGAAAAATCGGGGCGAAAGGATTCGAACCTTCGACCTCCTGGTCCCAAACCAGGCGCTCTACCAAGCTAAGCTACGCCCCGATATCTCTGATATTCAGCACTTTTGCCGAATGGCAGTTACTATGCCCGTCAGAAACGTAATGGCAAGCAGATTTGGGAAAGTCTTGAGACTATGTGGTCCGAGCGGTTCTTGATTAGGATTTCCTGCAACGCGTGGACGAACTCGCCGTTATGCTGGGCATAGAAGACGGGTCGTTCAGATTCAGAAAAAAGGGTTTTTCCTCGTCCTTCAAATCGTAAACCGATGTTAGTTCGGAATTTACCATTTGAGTTAGATAGGATTGTAGGCTGCGTTCCCCGGATTCTAACATCGCCTCCAGCAATGTTAGACCGCCCTTGGCATAGACGGCGGCAAGTGGCTCGAAATAGCCGCCATTTCTGGGAACAATGGGGCGATTAAATGTTAGAAGCTTGCCGAGAAACCTAGACGACATCAGTGGGAGATCCACCGCCAGGACCACCACGCGGGGAGTGGTTACGTTGGTTAATACATTCGCAATCGCAGCCATGGGTCCTGCACTTTGCCTCACGTCCTGAACGACCCGTATTCCGCTCCCTTTCCAAGGGCCAGCTTCTGGACCGGAAATTAAAACTTCCATTGCGCCTAGCTCGCGCAACGTCTCGATCTGGTGCAGCCACAATGGCCTGCCATTCACATGAAGGAGCGCCTTGTCGAAACCCATGCGCCGAGATTTTCCGCCAGCTAACAATACCGCAGAAAAGGGATTATTCGCTCCGTCATGGACGTCATTGGAATGCTCATCCATAGTGTTATCCATGAATAGCAGAAGACCGGCCATTCGGCACATCTTCATCTCGCCTGAACATAACTTTTTTGGGCATCACAATCAGGAACCTGGACAGTGGCCGGCGCAGAGTTGTCTGGAAGTCGAATGCAAAAAAGGCAGCGGCCTGGTGGGCGACCGATATTTCAACCACAAGCCCGATTACAAAGGACAGATCACCTTTTTTGAATGGGAGACGTTCGTCCGGATCCGGGAGGAATTTGCCGTTCCCCATCTAGTTTCATCGGACTTCCGACGAAATGTAATCACGTCGGGCTTGGATTTGAATGGGTTGATCGGGATTGAATTTGAACTGCAAGGCGTTCGATTTCTCGGAACCGAAGAGGCGCGTCCCTGCCATTGGATGAACCGCGTGATCGCTGAGGGTGCCAAGGAAGCCCTGGAAGGAAGTGGAGGGCTGCGAGCAAAAATCCTCAGCGACGGTCGCTTGAGAGTGGATGCCTCGGACGTTTCTTAACGCATCGCTGAATTACGAAGTGGGATTTGACTCTCACTCGAATGAAACAAAATTTCATCGGAGTTGCAGTGGATTCAGAGGTTGAGTTGCTTTTGGCGGTAGTGTTCGTCGATGCGGTTGGCGATGCGGAAAACGTTGTCGGGTGTGAGTGAAATGGGGCCGCCGAGCGCGGCTGCGCCGACGTAGATGCGGGCCGATTTCTCGAGCATGAGCATGGCGGCCTCGGCAGCTTGTGGACTGGCGCCGAGCGTGATGGTGCCGTGATTTTGCAGAAGAATCACGCGCGGCGGCAGGCCGTGTTTTTGCAGAAACGCCTCGGTCTTTTCACGAATCAATTTGGCGAGGGTCAAGCCGGGATCGGTGTAAGGAATAAGGACGGATTCGCTGCCGCAACAGACGATTTCATCGGGAAAAAGCCGGGTGCTGGCGAAGCGTTCGGCGTGCGGCGAACAGAGGATCTGATTAACGCTGACCGGGTGGGTGTGAGCAACGAATCGAATACCGGGCAGGGTGAGTAACCAGCCATGGAAAAGGCATTCGACACTGGGCTTTTTCGCGGTGTGATCGACCCGGCTATCAAGGAGATGTTCTTCGATTTCTTCGTCGGAAAACTCCGTTTCGCCGAAGAGGCGGAGGATGCGTTTGGTGGCGCATTCCACGAGGCCGGACTCGGCCAAAGTCGCTAGATTGGTCCCGCTGGCTTTGACCCAAAAGGAGTCGTCGCTGATTTTTCCCGAGGTGTTGCCTTCACCGAGAATGGCCAGTCCATGGGCAGGCGAGCCAACGGCATGGGACAGGCCGAGAACGGCGTCGCGGATTTCGCTTTTTGTCATCGGAGTTAGAGTCAAATGTCACCGCAGAACGACACGTCGAGACCGAGCTCGTGCATGGCGGTGGCCTTGGCGTAAAGCCCCTTGATCGCACCGCGTTTGTCCGGTGCGTAAACGACCTGGATGTGATTCGCCGGGTGGCGCGCCATCATTTGATCGCGGGTGATGCCTTTCAAAACGGCGTGCATAATCGGCCATTGCGGCGTGGTCAGGTTCCAGCGATCCTGCGTTTCCTCGGGCGGAAGCTCGACGACTTCAGCGAGGCCGGTGTCGTATTTCAGCTCGCCATCGGCCACGAAAACGCGGCTCCAGACGATCCAGCCGGGTTTGCTGATGCCTTTGACCGTGCCGCCGCCGAGTCGGAAATACATCGACGGTTGACGTTCGCTCGAAGTGCCGGCCCAGCCGCCGACGAAATGTGCGGGTGGAGCAGCGCCGGAAATGAGGAAGACCCAGACGTAGGCGTTAAGATCTTTTTTCCCCGGGCCCGTGTAATGGCGGCCCCAACGGAGGTCGTGCAAGGTATTTTCGGGAGCGAAACCGAGTTCGCGCCAGAGTTTGTAAGTGATGAGCCCGTCGAGGCCGGCGCATTCGTCCACTTCGTTGAAATGCGGCAGCGCTTCGCCACGGTAGAGTTCGATGGAAGTCCCCTCACGAAACACCGGCGGCCGCTCGCAGTTGTTCAAGGTGCCCTCGACGAGATCGGATGCAGGCGCGAGATCTTTCAGCCCCTGCTGATATTGGATGCCGATCGTATCGCAGCCAAATTCATCGGCGATGCGGAGCGCAGCGATATACATTTTGCACTGCTGCAAGACTTGCTTCTCAGTCAGATCATTTTCCTCGCTCTTGCCGAAGTGAAATTTGACGCCGCGTTTGACATACCACTGGTAAACTTTCTTCGCCTCGACGTCGCTGACCGTCAGCATTTTCGCGTAAAGCGCCGACTGGCTGAGACGCTCTTTGAAGACGCCGGTTTCGTGCAGCAATTCGTCGGGAATAATCGCGTTATACATTCCCATGCAACCCTCATCAAAAACGCCCATGATGGCTTTATGCTCGCGGAAATGTTCGGCAAATTTCTTGCCAATCTTCTTCGCGCCTTCGGGAACCGTGACTTTTTTGTAGGACGTGACGTGATCGCAAGCGTGCTTCACCTGACCTTTTTTCAGCCAGGTTTTGAGGCCGTGGAGAAAGGATTCGTCGTCGAAGTGTTCGCTCCAGAGCGTGGAAAATTTCACGCCGGCTTTGATCAGCGAGCCGTTCAGATTCAGCATCCCAACGAGTCCGGGCCAAGTGCCGCTCCAGTTGGCCACAGTCAAAATCGGGCCTTTATGCGTCAGCAATCCGTGCAAAATGTGATGCGAATATTGCCAGACGGCCTCGGCGACGATGAGTGGCGCATCTTTCGGGATATTGCGAAAAACTTCCATACCATATTTCTGGCTGTCGATGAAGCCGTGGCCTTTTTTCGGGTCGAATTTGTGCGCGCGCAGGACGTGATGACCGAGGTTTTCCACTGCGGAGATCAGCTGTTTTTCCATCGCAGTTTGAGCGGATTCACACTTCTGGTTGGCCGCGGCGCGCAGGTCGCCGTTGGCGATGAGGTAGATGGTCGATGAATGAGACGTGGTCATATTTTTATAGAGAAGTTAGCCAGCGAATCAGCGCCCGTAAAGACACTGCGTGAGGTAGCCGGAGATTGCAGTCGCGCGATTTTCTGAGCGGAGTTGCAGTAGTTTCTGGCGATCCACTGCGAGGGCGCGTTCCCAGAGCCAGCTGAGGTTGTCGCCGCTGACGGT